>JBNKDD010000120.1:0-15958 GCA_050288085.1 Anaerolineae bacterium | reverse complement strand
GCTATTGGCTACCCTTTCCTCCATTTACCAGAAACACCCTCTTCCTCAATGTATTTCTGGCAAGTCTACCAATCCTTCCTTCCAAACAGCACGAAACTTGGCGGAGAACCTCGAAGTTGTAAAACAATACACCGGTGGGATCAGATGATCACTTGACAGCCCTTCCCGTCTCATTTATCATTAGAACATACGTTCCTTTTTAAGCTAACGTATGGTTCGTAGGGGCGAGATACACCTCGCCCCCTGGAACATGCCAACAGACATGTCCCCAAAATCTTACAGCAGGGTTGACCTACTCCCTGTGGCCGGGAGCGGCTCACGAATCGTTGACGTGGATAGTCGGGATTCGCGTTCCCCAAGCTCGGCGTCTCATCCCTGCGCTCGCCCACCGGAACGGCGCGGACGTGGATAGTCAGGTCGGAAAAGTGCGCGGGCAGAAAGGAATGACAAAACGCACAATCTGGGCTTCTGTAAGATACCCCATAGAAATATGTGGTATTGGTGTCCAACGCTATGACCGGCGCAAGATAGCGGGGAGATACCCGCCCATCAACCTTGCCTTGTTCCCCCTCTCCAACGAGTCTGCGAAGCTGACCGGAGAGCGGGGTTAGGGGGTGAGGTTGGGGTCGAGGTTCTCTGCCAGCGGTCGCCGGGATCAGGCCCCCTTCAGAAGCACAAAGGCCAGCCCTCATACGGTGGGTGGCCTTTCAAAGATGTACATGCACTCTGCGGCCATGTCTCTTTCCAGGTTGTGCCCAAACGACAGCGACGTACTTGTCGCCCTCGTCGTCGCGCAGGGTCAATTGAATATCAGAGGCCAATGATCACTCGTAGGACAGTACCTCCCGAATCGTGAGCTTCGACGCCCGGTTAGCCGGGATCAGGCTGGCAATCGCCGCAATAACCAACACCAGCACCAACCACAGTACCAGCCCAAACATCGAAAACAGGTAATCGGCTTGAGCTTCCAGAGTTGCCACAGCGACGGCCTCGGTCAACAGGTAGCCGAAGGGCACCCCAATCGCCGAACTGAGGAGCCAACTCAACAGCCCAACAAATGCCCCTTCAAACAGCACTACCCGCCGCACCGAGGCATTTGTCCCGCCGACTGCCCGCAGCACCCCGATTTCGCGGGTGCGCTCCAATACATTCAGGCTCATCGTCCCGGCCAGACCCATCCCACCGACCAGCGCCAGCAGCCCGGACATCAGCAGCAGCACGATCAGCAGAATATCGAAATTGCTGACATTCGAATCCACCTGGTCATATCGTGTATCACTGCCGGAGGTTTCCCAGCCCAGATCATCGAAAGTTTCTTCCAAATGATCGCCCAGTGTTTCCTGAGCCTTCTTATCCTGAAAGCCATTCGGATCGACCCGCACCCGCACCAGGTTCGCCAGATTCTGTGCTCCGTTGCTCCGGGTGAAAGTGTCATAAGACACGAAATTGTCTGCTCCATAGGAAGCCACACCGACCACTTCGTACTCGCGATCCAGTTCCCGTTCAGCGCCTTCTACCCGCAGCATGATCACATCGCCGACTTTAAGACCGGGCACTTTTTCCAGAGTCTTCTCATTCACCACAATGGCATTCGTATCATCGGGTTGAAGCCACCGTCCGGCCAGCAGCAGCGGCTTCATCGTCACCGAGTCAACCGGCACGGCCTGAATGTTGATTTCCTCCGATTCGCTGCGGTCTCGGAAGATCACACGGGCGTTCGCACCATACCAGGCTTCAACAATCTGGACTTCCGGCAGCCGCAAGGCTTCCCGCTCTACGGTGTAGATGGACTGATCGCCGGACAAATAGACCTGCACATCAAAGTTAAAGTAGCGCCCCCGGCTGACGATCATACTGCTCAGACTCTCACGGGTGCTGAACGCCGCCATGAAGGTTGCTCCGGCCAGGGTAAGCGTCACCAGGGTGAAAACTAACCGGGCTTTCCGGCGAAACGTATTTCGCACCGCCAGGATCACCGGACTGGACACCCCTTTGAACTTTTGCAGAATCCGCTCACCGATCCCACGTTGAACGGAATCAATGTTGCCATCCTGGTTGATCGCCTGGTAGATCGTCATGCTCGTACCGGATAAGATCGGGACGATCCCCGCGCCAATTGGCACTAACAACCCGACCCCAACCTGGATCAGCACCACTGACAGCGGCAGCGTGGCTCCGGTTGTATCGAAGTTCATCAGGTCGGCGATCATGTTGACCAACCCTCTGGCCCCAAACACCCCCAGGGGGACGGCAACAATAAGTGCTAACACGCAAAAGACAATGATGCTGGTAATGTACATCAGGGCAAGATCGCGGCTTGGGGCTCCTATCGAGCGCATAATGCCGATCTGCTTCGTCTGGCGGGCGATCTGGGCCGAGATCGTATTGATCACCAGCCCGGCACTGAGCAGGATACACATCACACCAATCACCACCAGGATAATCAACACAGCAGAGATCATTCCACTGTAGGCATGCGAGCGCGGTTCACCTTCGAAGGGTTTAACACCGGCCACTTCATACCCGGATGGCTCAATCACCCGGTCACGTACCATTGCCATTACGCTGAGGATATGTTCTTTATCAGCCGGTTTCTCCGCCATGACCAGGTTGAGCACATTGTAGTAATCTCCCAGCCCCATCCATTGGAGGGTATCCATTGAGACGTAGCCAGCACCCTGCTCAAAGAAGTCAATCGGTATCTGGTGCATATCATGAGTAAGGCCAGTAACTTTGAGGTTAAAGCTGCGATCACCATTCGGCAGCTTGATCGTTACCACGTCGCCGATCCCTACGCCCAGATAGGCCGCCGTCTTGCGCTCCAACAGGATTTCCCGTGAGCCGGGTGTGTTCTGCCCAGATTCAATACTAAACTGGTTGATACGCACCTGGTCCCAGTCTGGCACAACGGTCAATTTCAGGTCCATCCATTCATCATCGCTCTGATAAACCTGGATGGTTTCCTCGCGGCGGGGTTCAGCCTGTCCGATCTCGCGCATTGCTTCGACCGCATGAGCAAGATCGATGTCAAAAGGGGTGATGTAGAGTGTGGTACTGGCCGGGTTGCTCGCAGCGAACGGTTCGTTCATATCGCGCTCTACCATTTTCTGCGCGTTGAGCGTTGTCCCGACTGCGAAGATACCGACCGCAATCGACAAAATCACCAGAATAGTGCGGGCCTTGTTGCTCCAGATATCTCGAAACACCTTGATCCAACGTACATTCATGCTCAATACCTCACAGATTTATGACTCTGACGATGGTCGTAAAAATCGAATTCCTAACCAGATGTACCAGACAGGATAAAGGAGCGCCCCACTGGCAGATGCAAACAGGTTAAGCGGCTCATTTTCAAGAAGCGCACCAAACACCGTTGCCCAGTGGCCTATACCAAGCAGGATACCGGCAAACCCATGCAATCTGGATAATTTTTTTCCGCGAAGGGCCAATATATTCATCACAATCAGCCAGGTTCCAGGTCCTCCGAATGTGAACCAGCCATCCGGATCGATCTCCGGTAAACCATGTGCGAGGATCGCTGCCCGCGTCATAGCATCCCCATTGACATAGTTATAGGCCAGATCGGGAGCAGTTCGCGCCAGAGTGATCGCCCAGATGCCGAGCACCGAGAAACCCACGATACCATATAGGGTTGCTGCTCGTGCCCAATCCCGGTTTACATCCTGCACCAGATCGCTGACAGCGGGAATAACAGCATAGGCCAATATTGCAGTGATAGTGAATACGATCCACGCCATCGACAATGCAAGCGGTTTCTCTGCAAAATATTCAAAGAAGGCCCCGGCATCATACCGTTGGGTTCCGGTCGCGCCGACAATGTAGATCACTAAGACGATATTCAGAATGCCGATCAGGATGGACGCGATTCCACCCAACCGGTTATGCAGGTTGCCATTTTCGTTCATAAGGACACCTCTTAACTTGGGACAATCTGCCCATCAACCAACTCGACCACCCGCGTGGCGCGGGCCGCCAGGTCATCGTCATGGGTAACCATCAAGAAAGTCTTACCAAAATCAACCAGCTCTTCGAACATCTGGAAGATCACATTGGCCGTCCTCGAATCGAGGTTGCCGGTCGGCTCGTCAGCTACGATAATTGGCGGGTCGTTTGCCAGTGACCGGGCAATCGCCACCCGCTGCTGTTGTCCACCGGATATCTCCGAGGGGAGCTTGTGAGCGTTATCAGCCATATCAACCATGTCGAGTAACTGCCTGGCCCGCTCACGGCGTTCAGAGTGGGTATAGGTTCCGCATAAATCCATCGGCAGAACGACATTCTCCAGGATCGTTAACGTGGGTAGCAGTTGAAAGAACTGGAACACAATCCCTAGATTCTTCCCGCGCCACTTCGCCATCTGGCTCTCATTGAAGGTGTGGATTGCCACCCCATCGATCAGCACCTCACCGGAAGTGGGATGGTCAATCCCGGTTAACATGTTGAGCATGGTCGATTTGCCGCTCCCCGATTTACCGACCACCGCCACAAACTCGCCATAGCCAATGTTGAGATCGATCCCCTTCAATGCCGTGAAGCTACCAGCCGGTGTCTTGTACACCTTGACCAAGTCACGGAGTTCGAGCAGATTGGCTGTGTCTCTCCCATTACCATTGGTAAACATCTGATAATCAATTCCGGTAAATGTCCGTTCTGCTAACACCTTATAATCTCCTATGGTGGGGATACAGCTTACTTGCCATATCCCCACATATCTCTAAGCATTACTTCTGACAAAACTCTGATTAGGCACCGCGATGACTTCAACACCATCAACTTGACCAATGCCACACAAGCGTTCTGAGAGTTCCCACAACCGGGCAGCTTCAGGCTTACGGAGAGCATAGCGGCTGGGTCGTTTAGGCTGGCAGTCTTTCCAATAGATTGCTTTCGGGTCTTCCAACGTGGGGGCCGAGGCCAGGAAGATCGCTGTCTCCGCTCCTTGCTCAGGGCTTACCCCACCATTGCTGCGCCGTTCCCAAACCCATTGAACAATGCCGCCGGTTCCCTTTAACCCAATATCGGTATGCACCAACCCCGGATCAACTGCGTAAGCACGGACACTCGAATCCGATCCCATCCGGCGGTTGAACTCAGCAGTGAACAGCACATTCGCCAGCTTAGATTGTTTATAGGCCAGCAAGCAGTTGTAGTTTTTGGAAAGCATTACATTAGACCAGTGCATTCTCGTGCGGTAATGTGAGCCGGAACTGACCGTGAGCACTCGCGCCACCGGAGCTGCTTCAAGCAGGGGCAGCAGTTCATGGGTCAGCAAGAATGGGGCCAGGTGATTGACGGCAAATTGCAGCTCGTAGCTATCTTCGGTAGCAGCGTACCAACTCGATACTGTCCCGGCATTGTTCACCAACACGTCGATCTTCTCGATATCGTGACGAAGTTCGGCGGCCAGTCGTCGAACCTGCCGCTGGGATGAAAGGTCAGCCAATTTGAAGGATATCTTAGCCTTCGGATGTGCCTCCAGAATGGCCTGTTGTGTCTCAGTGCAGCGCGCCGCAGAACGCCCTATCCCAATTATGTTCGCTCCACGAGCAGCGAGCGCCTGTGCTGCTGCCCGCCCGATCCCGGCTGTTGCGCCGGTGATGACAATTGTCTTTCCGCTTAGATCAAATTCCTGTTTCATCGTTCATTCCTTTACCAGTAAATCGATATTTGTCTTGCGTAGGGGCGAGGCAAACCAGAGGTTTGGGTATCTCGCCCCTACATGCCTACATCTGTTTGGCCGAGGTATGGGTCAGTTTGCCTCTTAGGTGACCGTGCGCCTTCTGATCGGCTGTCTGCCACCGCTTATTGATCAAGTAGGTGATCACAGCAGGCGGGACCAGCGAACCGAGAAACCACAATACCTGGTTGACAAAGCCGGGGATATACACCGTTCGCCCGGCAAGTGCCAGGTCGATGGTGCGAGCCGCGACCGCTCCTACATTCTTGGTCGTGATCTGCCCCATGATCCCCTGAGCCTCGATGCTGCGGATGCATTCCGGGTTGGTTGGCATCCCTGCGGGACAAAGAGCTGTGACAGTTACGTCGTTGGCTTGCAGTTCCCGATTTAAGGCCAGGGACAGGTCAAGCAAGAAGCGCTTTGACGCGGCATAGACCGCCTTAACTGGCATCGGATAGAAGGCAGCCAGACTGCTCACGTTGACAATCTGTAAGCGGCGATGCTGATCCTTGAACTGCAAAATGCGCCGCATCATCTCAACGGTTGCTTCAATGTTCAGGCGGACAATGGTCGTCAGTTCATTGACCTGTCGCTCATCAAAGGCCCCCTGATAATCGATACCGGCTACATTCAACAGCATATGGAAATGCAACCCGTGCTGCTGGACGATTTGCCAGAGCGATTCCCGTGAGGCCGCATCGGTCAAATCGCAGGCATAATACTGAACTGAGACACCGTGCATCCGTTCAAGTCCGGCAGCGACTAAGGCCAGCGCTTCTTCGGACAGATCAGTTAAAAATAAATCCCAGCCTCGTGAGGCACATTCAGCGGCGAAGGCTTTTCCCAGCCCGCCGGCAGCTCCAGTGATTAATACATAACTCTTCATTACATTTACCTCCATTGATGCCCACAGTATGTCATGCAAGTGGGTGTAGATAGAACCATCGAAAGGTACATTGGGGGTACATTCGGTGAGGGTACATCCTTTTTAGATGCCAAATACCTTTCGGATGGGGGCCGTCAGTGTGTGCAGATAGGTTTCCAACACAGCAACCTTGTCTTGCATCCAATCGGGCAAGAAATCCTTACAAACAATAAGCACCAGAATCAATAGAATTAGCATGTCGATAACTACCTCCTTACATCGTCGTTTCGATAGCTATCATCCCTTGCAAGGGGGTGCAGTGTCATCAGCTTAAGGGCACATTGAGGGGGTATTTAATTGATGCGAGCGGGTTGGGCTAAAACAAAAGCCTGCCAGCCCTTTGATCAGATCGGCCTATCAAGGGGCATGGCAGGCAGTGTTTGTTTATGAGGTTGGGGCTATCTGATAAGATTGATCTCGCGGGCTTTGGCGATTGCCTGGGTGCGGCTGCCTACGGCAAGTTTGCCATATATATTGTTGATGTGACGTTTAACCGTCCCGATGGCGATGTACAGCTTCCGGGCGATCTCGGCGTTGGAAAGCCCGGCAGCGATCAGTGCAAGCACCTCAAGCTCACGCTCGCTCAGCGGCTCAACGAGGTTCTGGTGATATTCAGGTAAGGCTGTCTCCGGGGACAGCTCAACGACAGCGCGGCTGTGCTGTACGGCCAGTTCATCGAAGCCATGCACGCTGTACCAATCAGCAGCCTTTTTGTGCAGCTCGACGGCCTCCTGTGCAGGAAGAGACAACCGCAGTACCTCGGCGAAAAGTCCGTGATACCGGTACCACTCACGCCGGTTATCCATATTAACCAGAAACAGGTTTGCCGTTTCGAGATATTCCAGCGTCGCCTGGGAATCGCTTCGACCCGTCAGCGTATCACACAGCGGGGCAGATAACCGATCAAGGATAGATGTCTGGCGTAAGAACTGCCGCAGCGATTCCTCTGCCCGGTCCAGGACTTCGGCCATCAGGTATTCGACGATATAACGATCATCACCTGCAAAGGCAGCGATGAACTCCTCAACGGCGTCCTGCTGCCGCAGTGCTAACCCTGCCAACTGAAGCCCGGTGATCCAGCCCTCAGTACGTGAGGCAAGGGCAGCGACCGACCCGGTCGATAAACCAAGATTCATCGTCTGGTTGAGGAATGCTCCCGCTTCTTCAGAGTTGAAGCGCAGATCACCCTCGCGGATTTCGGTCATCTGGTCACGGGCACGCAGCCGGGCCAATGGCAGCGGCGGGTCTTCACGCGTACCGATCACAATATGACAGCCGGGAGGCTGATTTTCAAGGAAAAATACCAGCAGGTCATGTACCTCAAAGTCTCTAATAAAGTGGTAATCGTCGAGTACCAGCAGCACTTCAGACCCGGCATTGGTCAGGTTGTTAATCAGGTTAATGATCACATCTTTTGGTTCAGCGCTTTGCCCAACACGATCATCCATCGGATCGAGGGCAGCAATCAGGTAATTAAGAAAGCTGGCCGGATCGTTGTCTCCCTCGTCAACAGAAATCCAGGCGGTGGGCCGCTCCGAGATACCGGTCCACTCGCGGATGAGCGTCGTCTTTCCGAAACCCGCTGGAGCAGAGACAAGAGTCAGGTTGTGGCCCAACCGCAGCCCAGCTTCCAGATGCGCGACCAGGCCGGGACGGGAGACAAGATTGGGCCTGACCGCAGGAATAAGGAGTTTAGTTGAAAGCAAATTATCTTGCGTCATGGGGCTTCCAATGTTATTGAGGTATGTCTCGCTTGATGGCCTCTTCTAACCGTCTGGGGTCGCCAGCATCGGCTCTATCACCCAGGGCAACCCAGGTCGTGATGGTGCTGTTGACTCTTTCCGCGCGGTTTCTCAAATAAGAGAGCAGGTAGATCAATCCACCTGCACAGATGAAAAGGATCAGCGCAATAGAAATCGCCGGAGGGAGCAGTTTAGCCACCGCCGTGTAGATCAGGAATGTGAGTGCGGAGCCTCCCCACGCGCCGTAGGCCAGCCAGTTCCACACTTTGATGTCACTCCACAGCGCGAAGCTAAAAGCCAACACTCCCAACGTTGCAAACAGCAGCGCCAGGGCTAAAGCTGTATGTAGAATCCCGCCCTCTGTAAGAACGGTCGTGATTGCAACCAGCCCTCCAACCAGCATCAGGTAGATGACCAGCAGGAGTAAGTTGATAAACAGGGCATACCGGCGACTCTGCCGACTCATCTTATATTGTGCTTCCGCATCCAATACCTTCACAGCCAACAACGGTACGGCGAGATCGCGCAGACGGCCCAGCAGTCCGTATAGAGCAGCATGGTCAGGCAGCGTCCCCTGGAGAATTGTCTCTCCCTCTTCAGTCGAAACGGCCAGATTGCTGAACCACGCTGTCCACTGTGCCTCGGAGAGCCGACCCTTGATACGAATTTCGTAAAAGAAGGGCTGTGTGGCAAGCTCAGTAGCCGTAGGATTTAGCTCTTGTTTTTTCCTCATGGATATCATTCTCCGTAACGGTCTTTGCCGTATAGGTAATCTATATTGTCCATATTATTGCACAAAGCCGTCACGATCTAATCAACCTAAAGATACATTGGGAGTGTAGAGGCGGTGTATTTTCATGCTGGTGTGGCAGGGATCTTACGCAGCATTTTGCGCTGCCCGTCGATCTCCTTTATAATGATATTATCCAGCATTGTTATTTGAAATACCAAGAGACAGTGTTTTGAGCCTTTGTTCTGTAGGCCATATAAGAACAAATTGTTGGTATCTCGGAGCATATTAGCCTGATAGGTCAGGCTAAGTAATGGTAAATAATAAACCTATATCTGGTAACGATCATAAACCACTTGCTGTCTCCTGGCGCAGAAAGTGGTTTTCTTTCTTCGGTGACCAATGCCACATGGCATGGTTGGTCTGGCGCATGTCAGCCAAATGACGACCTGTATCGTATCACACTATGCACACCAGGGAGATCAGGTCCTCGTACGCACTTTGTCAATTGACCCGGATCGCCAACGGATCATTTTAAGCTCTGACGCTGCCATGTCTGAGGAATATGTGACATGGCTAGATGGTAACAGCCAGACTATTTTGGCTGATGGAATTAGCGTTTGAGTAGACAGCTACAGTATTGGAAGGAGTCTTGTCTATGTTCTCAAAAGGTGAACCGGTCGTACATCCAAAGTATGGGGCAGGGATACTATCGAAGATCAGCCCTCATGTTACTGCTGGTGAGAAGAAGCGTTTTTTCACCATCAATTTAATCAACGGTGAAGGAACGTTGATGATCCCCGCCCAACGGGTTGAGGAAATAGGTTTACGCCATGCCATCAAAGAGCTTGATACGATGATCGGCGAAGTGCTGGCCGACGAACCCCATGAATTAGACAGTAACTATCGCATTCGTCAGGCCGATATTTCCAAGAAGCTTGATAGCGGCATCCCACGGAAAATAGCTGAAGTACTGCGAGACCTGGCCTGGTACGGGCATAATACAAAGCTGTCCCAGATAGATACCAAATTGAAATACCAGGCTGAACAAATGCTGGCCGGTGAACTCGCCGTCACACTTGGTTTAAAACTGGAAGAAGCGGAACAACAGCTCAGAAAAAGTGTAAAAAAACATATTCAGACTCACTCTGTGTCAACCTGAAAGAAAGGATTTGATAGGTTTGCCCTACGTAGTACGACGTCAAGGAGAAAGTGATCAACAGCTACTCAAGCGGTTTGGTAAAGAAGTCTCTAAGAGCCGCGTTTTAAGCACTGCTCGCCGGAAACGGTGGTTCGTCAGTAAAAGCGAACTCCGGCGCATCAAAAAGAAGAAGGCTATTCGCCGCGCCAAACGCCGTTCCAGGCAATATTGATAAATCAAAACAAGACAGCGGCCTGACCAGATCGATGTCCGGTCAGGCCGCTGCGCTCATTAGCTGTTTACCAACCCCGTCAACTGCTCACTGACCACCCACAGCCGCCGCGCGGCTTTCTCATCATAAGATGCCTCAGACGATTTAACCGCCCGCTTGCGGACAAAGTACTTCCCGCTGATCCCGTCCACATCTGGGGAGGTTGCCAGGTAGATGCTGGTCGCTGCACCTTCTTCGACCTTGATCCCGCCCAGGTTGACAATCCCCTTGATAATCTTCCCCAATGCGCCAAAGTTGTTGGCCCCGATGTTAGACTTCACGAAGCCGGGATGCAGCGCGTTGATTGTCACTCCGGTGCTGGTCAAACGCCTCGCCAACTCGTAAGTAAAATACAAATTTGCCAGCTTCGATTGCCCATAGACTCGCATCATGTTGTAGTTCTGCTCGTTCTGTAAATCGTCAAAGTCCAGGGTCTGATCCACGTGGCCGTCCGACGCCACCACCACGATCCGCGCGGGGGCACTGGCCTTGAGCATGTCGAGGAGCAGGTTAGTCAGCAGGAAGTAGCCCAGGTGGTTAACCGCAAAGGTCATCTCCAACCCATCGACCGTTTCTTGCCGGTTGAAGAAGATCGCCCCGTGATTGTTGATCAGCACGTCCAGCCGGTTGTAGCGACTTTTGAACTGGTCAGCCAGGTCGCGGATTTGCTGCTGCTCGGAGAAATCCGCCAGCAGATATTCGACAGCGCTATTGCCCGTCTTCTGCCGGATTTCGACAGTAGTTTCTTCGGTCTTCTTGGGATTCCGCCCGACAAGGATCACCTGTGCTCCCATTTGGGCCAGGGTCTGAGCGGTTTCCCTGCCGATTCCCGATGTTGCGCCGGTTATCAGGCAGACTTTGCCATGCATATTGGCGGCTGTTTGAGGTCCGAATTGTGGCTTTTGTGGGATGATACGCATCAGGTTTCTACTCATTTCCAAAGCTAGATCAAGTCTTCAAGCATGAGTTTAGCATAAAAAACAGTGTACTTCTGAAAGGAATAAAATGTTTTTGAACCCTACGGGGGTATTTTGGGGAGAGGTTGTATAATCATATACAATCTAGCCGTTTGCGCATTGTCCAGTGCCAAACTGCCATGCAACTTATAAGGAGTCTATGGCAATGCACCCATCAAAGCATGCTGTGTGCTTAGCCCTGCTTTTCATTCTTCTGTTTTCCCTGTCTGCCTGTTCCCATCCCGCCGATACGGACTCTGCGGAGGAAGTAGAAGGCCGTGCAATTCAGAATAAAGGCTCTGACACACTGGTAAACCTTGCCCTGGCCTGGGCAGAAGCCTACCAGTCTGTCCAGCCGGATGTCTCTATCGCCGTTACTGGCGGGGGATCTGGCACCGGAATCGCCGCTCTGATTAACGGAACTGTCGATATCGCCAACGCCTCCCGCGCTATGAAGGACGAAGAGATCGCCCAGGCCCAGGCCAACGGCTTCGACCCGGTAGAAATCCAGGTTGCCATTGACGCCCTGGCTGTGATCGTCCACCCCGATAATCCGGTTGATGGGCTTACCATTCAGCAGCTATCAGATATCTATACCGGGCGCATTGTCAACTGGAAGGAAGTCGGCGGCGATGACAGGCCGATTGTCCTGCTCTCCCGCGAGACTAACTCCGGGACACACGTCTATTTTCTTGAAGAGGTAGTCCGCCGGGGCGAAGATGACAACGAAGATATTTTTGCGCCACAAACCTTGCTCATGCCCTCCTCTGTAGGCATTACAAGCGAACTGCGCCGCAATCCCAACGCCATTGGCTATGATGGCCTGGGCTATGTCACCGAGCACGAAAAAGTACTGGCTATCGCCAAAGATGAGAACTCGCCTTACATACTGCCCACCGTTGAAACCGGGGCAGACGGCAGTTACCCCCTGGCCCGCTTCCTATTCATGTATACCGCAGGCGAACCGGAAGGCAGCATCGCGGAATACATCGATTGGATCAGAGGTCCAGAGGGTCAGGCGATTGTGGCCAAACTGGGCTTCGTTCCCCTGAATGAGGAATAACCAATGAATTTACTCCATCGCTGGAAGATCATGCGTGATTCGGATGAGAGTTTCGCCGAGCAATTCCGCGCACGGCTTTCAAATCTCCGTCCCCGCGATGTCTGGGAGTTTTTCATCGAGCGTTTGATCTGGCTCTCTGGCATCTCCACCATCTTAATCGTTCTGCTGATCTTTCTGTTTTTGCTGCGTGAAGGCAGCGCCGCTTTTCTCGATATCCCGCTGCGCCAATTGTTTGGCCGCCGCTGGTATCCCATTGAGGATATCTTTGGCATCTGGCCTCTGGTCGTCGGATCGATCCTGGTCACAGCCGGGGCCATCTCCATTGCCGTACCGCTGGGGCTTATCACGGCGATCTATATCGGTGAGATTGCCCCCGATTGGCAGCGTGACATTCTCAAACCGATCATTGAAGTGCTTGCAGGCATTCCTTCTATCGTGTTGGGCTTTCTTGGCTGGATCGCCCTTGCGCCCCTGATCCAGCGGCTCGGTGCAGCCACCGGCCTGACGATCTTCACCGGCTCACTGATCCTGGCTTATATGTCCTTACCGACAATTATCAGCATCTCCGAAGACGCACTGTATGCCGTCCCCAGAACCTTCCGTGATGGGGCCTTAGCTATTGGTGCAACTCAGTGGCAGACCATCTGGCGGGTGGTACTGCCTGCTGCCCGCTCCGGCCTGGTGATCGCCATTATGCTCGGTATCGGACGTGCCATTGGCGAGACGATGGCCGTTATGCTCGTCACCGGCAACGCCGCTAACATTCCCGATCTCAATCTGGGCTTGTTCTTCCAACCGGCCCGTACCATGACGGCGACCATCGCCGCCGAGATGGGCGAAGTCGCGCAGGGCAGTTTACATTACAGCGTTCTATTTGGTATCGGCATTGTCCTCTTTATCATTACCTTTGCGATCAATTCAATTGCAGGCAGGCTCGTTGGCGTGCAGCAAAATGAACAGCGCCGGAAGAGAGGGTAGGTGTGTCAAGACAACAGGCACAAAAAGTTGTAGTAGCGATTATCACCGCCGTTTCTGCACTGGTGGTGATCCCGATTGTCCTCGTTATCGCATTTATTGTGGTACAGGGCATCGGCGCAATTAGCTGGGAATTTCTGACCGCCATGCCCCGCAACGGTATGCGAGAGGGCGGCATCATGCCCGCTATTCTGGGAACCGTGCTCCTGACCTTCGGTACTTCTATTGCCAGCATCCCGTTGGCAATTGGCGCGGCAATCTATCTGGCAGAATATGCTAGCGAGAATCGCTTAACCCGCTGGGTCAGGCTGGCAATTGTCAATCTTGCCGGTATCCCCTCGATTGTCTATGGGCTGTTCGGGTTGGGGGCCTTTGTCTTATTCTTGCGGTTGGGCACTTCCATCCTCGCCGGGTCATTGACACTGGGGATTATGACTCTCCCGGTTGTGATCAGCACCGCCGAAGAAGCGATCCTCGCCGTACCGCAGCGTTTCCGAGTCGTCAGCCTGAGCCTGGGGGCTACCCGCTGGCAAACCATCCGACACCAGGTGCTCCCTCATGCCCTACCCGGCATCCTGACCGGCGTCATCCTGGGACTGAGCCGTGCGGCAGGCGAGACCGCCCCCCTGTTATTTACGGTGGCCGCTTTCTACTTACCCGACTTGCCCGCCTCATGGTCTGACCAGACGATGGCGCTGCCCTATCATCTCTATGTGATCTCAACCCAGGTGCCCGACATGCCGGTTTCAATTCAATATGGGACAGCGCTGGTACTCTTATTGTTTGTTCTATCCTTGACACTGGTTGCCGCCGCCGTGCGCACGCGCATGCGCCGCCGCAGGGAGTGGTAAAGCTAATGGAACCACTCATCTCCATTAAGAACCTGTATTTCACCTACGAAGACGAGATAGAAGCGCTGCGTGATATCACGCTGGATATCTATCCGAACGAAGTCTTTGTTTTATTTGGCCCCGCACGCAGCGGGAAGACAACCTTGCTGAGATTATTGAACCGGCTTTCCGATCTCAAGACAGGATGCAGCAGGCAGGGTTTAATCGAGTTTAAGAGCAAAAACATCTTTGACCCCGATATTGTGGTATCTAATCTTCGCCGCACCATCAGTATGGTTTTTGCACTGCCCAGCCCTTTGCCCGGATCGATCTACGACAACCTGACTTATGGTCTGAAGATGGCCGGAATTCGAGATGCAGCTGTGCTCAATGAACAGGTTGAAAAGTCGCTACAGCAGGCAGCCCTCTGGGATGAAGTCAAAGATCGCCTACACAAGTCTGCATTCGCACTATCGGGTGGGCAGCAGCAGCGCCTGTGCATCGCACGCAGCCTCGCCCTTGAGCCCGAAGTCATCCTACTCGACAACCCGACATCGGGCTTAGACCCACTCTCGACCGGCGTGGTTGAAGACTCATTGCAAGAGTTGAAAGAGCACTACTGCATCATCATGGTTCCCCACAGTGTACAACAGGCGGCACGCGTGGCAGACCGGGCGGGTTTTATGCTGGATGGCGAGTTGATCGAAGTTGAACGGGGAGCCAGATTGTTTACCCGACCACAAGACCAGCGTACCGAAGATTACATCAGAGGGCGGTTCGGCTGATGGCAAAAGATAAAATTAAAGTACAGGATTTCAACTTTTTTTACGGTGACTTTCAGGCTTTAATCGACCTGAAATTTTCAATTCAAAAGAACCGTGTCACTGCCCTGATCGGCCCGTCTGGCTGTGGTAAATCGACATTCCTACGCTCGATTAACCGCATGAACGACACCATCAAGAACACACGCGCCACCGGCCAAATTTTGTTAGACGATAAGAACATCTATGACGAAGACGTAGACGTGACCGACCTCCGGCAGCAGGTTGGCATGGTTTTCCAGCGACCTAACCCGTTCCCACAGAGCATCTATGATAATGTCGCATTTGGTCCGCGTGTACTCGGCATGGTTACCCGTAACAACCTGGGTGACATCGTACAGGAGAGCCTCGAAGGGGCCGGGTTATGGAACGAAGTCCGGCACCGGCTCAATGACCCGGCGCTGGATCTCAATCCGGGCCAGCAGCAGCGATTATGCATTGCGAGGGCGATTGCGGTTAAGCCGGATGTTATCCTGATGGATGAACCCTGTTCAGCCTTAGACCCAATTGCCACCTTGCACATCGAAGACCTGATGCGTCAACTTGCAAAAGACTACACAATTGTTATTGTTACACATAACATGCAGCAGGCCGCCCGTGCCTCGCACTTCACCGGTTTTTTCTGGTTAGGGCGGATGGTCGAATTTGGTAAAACCGGCGACCTGTTTGCTGATCCGCAGCATGAATTAACGGAAGCGTATATTACAGGGCGACGAGGTTAACGTGGTGTAAAGGAGTACCTGATGAGAGCGCGATTTGAAAATAAATTGACAAAATTACGTGATCAAGTATTGCGCATGGGCAGC
>JBNKDD010000119.1:0-16082 GCA_050288085.1 Anaerolineae bacterium | reverse complement strand
CAGGGAGTCGCCCGCCTGGACATGCAAACCGTTGGGTTCAACGTCTGGCAGGAAGAGATTTACGATCCGATGACCGGCCCAACCGGTGAAATGACTTTCCATGTCAACAACACCCTCAGCGTCGTGATCCGCGACATCACCAAGGTGGGCAGCATCATCCAGGCCGGGATCGGAGCCGGGGCAACCAACGTCTACGGCCTGACCTTTGGCATCGATGACACGACCAGCCTGCAAGATCAGGCCCGCACCGCAGCGGTTGAGGATGCTCAGGCCCGTGCCGAAAAGCTGGCCGAGTCCCTGGGCGTGACGCTGGGCAAGCCGACCATCGCCAACGAGTATTCAGGTAATAGTGCTATACCGCTCTATCAGGCTGCTTCCTATGGTCTGGGTGGCGGCGGCGGTGGTGGTATCCCCCCCATCAGCGAGGGGCAGATGACCGTAAGCATGACCGTCAACGTGACCTACGTCATCAACCCGTAACTGTAAACCTGAAGTGGATTTAGACCTTGAGGGAATTTTCCACTTCAGGGAACCTTTTCGATTCTTAGATCGTTATACTCACAGCGCTGCAATTGGGCAGCGTATGATAGCATGTGGTTTAAACCCAGGAGGAAAAACTTGTAATGGGTGAGAAAAGATTGTTTAGCTGGAAAGTTCTTGTACTGGCTCTGATCGGCGTGGCGCTCTTAGCCACCGGCTGCAATGTCCCCGCGCTTCAAAACAACGGTGGTGGTGGTACGGCCACAGCAGGCGGTGGCGGTGGGCCACTCCCGGCCAGCAATGGTGCGAACGGCTATGGCCCCGTCAATACGATCACCGTCACCGGAACGGGACAGGCTAATGGGGAGCCGGATGTAGCCTATCTCCAGCTTGGCATCGATCTGAAAGATGCGGATGTGGCCGCGGCAGTCAACCGCTCCAACACCGTAATCGATGGCATCATGAGTGCATTGGAAGGCCAGGGCATCGCCCGCCTGGACATGCAGACCGTTGGGTTCAACGTCTGGCAGGAAGAGATTTACGATCCGCAGTCAGGCCCAACCGGTGAAATGACCTTCCACGTGAACAATACCCTCAGCATCGTGATCCGCGACATCACCAAGGTAGGCAGCGTGATCGAAGCCGGGATCGGAGCCGGGGCAACCAACGTCTACGGCCTGACCTTTGGCATCGATGACACCACCTCCCTGGAAGACCAGGCCCGCACCGCAGCGGTTGAGGATGCCCAGGCCCGCGCCGAAAAGCTGGCCGAGTCCCTGGGAGTCACGCTGGGCAAGCCGACCATCGCCAGCGAGTATTCAGGCAGTGGGGCGATATCAGCCTATGATGCCGCAGCTTATGGACTCGGTGGCGGCGGCGGTGGTGCACCGCCCATCAGCGAGGGGCAGATGACCGTAAGCATGACCGTCAACGTGACTTACGCCATCAGCCAGTAATCAAGAAAAAGTCTGTCACTCAAAGGGAGCTGTTCGCAGCTCCCTTTTTTTTGTATGATAATCTGTTATAATGAGATTTAATAGTTAAGCGTTTGGATAAGTTGCATCTCAGGGAAGAACTGACCGGGTTTTGTTGGTAACTATGGAGATACGAATACGATGCCATTTTGTTTTAGTTGATCTATCAGTCCAAAAAATCACCTTACGACCGATATTCTCCAGCCCTCTGTCTTGCCTCTTCCCACACAAATGGGGGATAAGTTGAAGGTGATTTTTCCGCACACCCACATCACTCAATCTCTCTAAATCAGTTTCCCTAACATAAGACATTTCATTCAGATAATCGATATATTGCATCTTCATATACAATAGAGATCATAAAAGTACTCATTATCTTCATATCCCCTTTGCACTGTTAGTTTGAAGGCGAATCATCATCATGAGCTACTCGCATAAAACAAAGGCCCAACTGATTCAGGAAATCGAAGCGCTCCAGGAACAGGTTGCTGCACTGGAGCCATTAGAGACCACCATCCAACAAAGTTCAGAAGCCTTCCGCCAGTTCATGGAGCGATCATCCGACGGCTTTGTCTTGCTGGATGAAACCGGCACGATCATTGAGTGGAACGAGGGTCAGGCGCGGATCACCGGCATTCCTAATAATGAGGCACTGGGCAAGAAGAATTGGGAAACGCTGTTCGAACTGGTAGCAGAAGACTCTAAAACACCTGAGAACTACGAACTTTATAAGAAGCGAACC
The DNA here is from genome assembly GCA_050288085.1 of Anaerolineae bacterium. Taxonomy (GTDB): domain Bacteria; phylum Chloroflexota; class Anaerolineae; order Aggregatilineales; family UBA3940; genus JBNKDD01. The sequence continues at coordinate 13,886 of JBNKDD010000119.1, read as the reverse complement.
CTCGACATCCTTGAAACAGGCCAGGCGGACTGGATGAGACAACCTCTTGAGCGCACCATCCACCGGCCAGATGGTGAGCAACGCATTATTCAATCCGCAGCCTTTTCCATCCCAACCAGGAAAGGCTTCCAGATCGGTATCGTCACCCGCGATATCACCAGGAGAAGACACACCGAAGAAGCCCTACACGAAAGCGAAATCCGGCAGAAAACCATCCTCGATAACGCAATCGCAATGATCTACATCAAAGATCTACAGGGCCGCTACATCGAGATCAATCACCACTGCGAGCAGATTCTCGGCGTATCCAATGCCGAAGCACAGGGCAAAACCCCTCACGACATCTATCCTGAATCCATCGCAGATATGTTCATGACGAACCACCGCAAGGTAATCGAAACCGGGCAGCCATTTGAGGTCGAAGAAGTGTTTGAACTTGACAGTGGTTCATTCACGTTCCTGGCGGTGCATTTCCCACTGCGGGACGCAAACGGAGAAGTCTATGCCACCTGCGGGATTTCAAGCAATATCACCGAGCGCAAAAAGAATGAAGAAATACGTCACATAGCAGAAGAACAACTCCGGCAGGCTGTCAAAGCCGGTAATGTGGGACTGTGGGACTGGAACATCAAGGATAACTCGGTTTATTTCTCTCCCGAATGGAAAAGACAGATAGGTTATGAGGATCACGAGATCGAGAATAAGTTCGACGAGTGGCAAAGCCGTGTGCATCCCGAAGACCTTGACCACGCACTTCAGACCATACGAGCATTCATTGATGCACCATACCCGAATTATCAAAACGAGTTCCGTTTCCGGCATAAAGATGGGGAATATCGTTGGATTCTAGCCCAGGCTGACCTGATGTATGATGAAAACGACAAGCCTGTTCGGATGCTCGGCTCACATATTGACATCACCGAACGGAAACGCGTTCAGGAAGCCCTCCGGGAGAGTGAGCGCCTGGCCCAGGCCATCGCGAACACCACCCCCAGCATTCTCTATATCTACGATACCGTCGAAAACCAAAACGTCTGGGTGAACGCCACCCACCGAGAGATATTCGGAAATATCTTCGAGAAGGATGCCAGCAATTTATCCCAAAAAGTCACTGACGCCAGCATGAACCCGGAAGGGTTAACCGCGTTAGTCGAACGAACGTCGAAGCTGCAAGCGGGAAATGATGGGGAATGGCTCGATGTTGAATACCGCATGATGACCACTGACGGCCAGTTGCATTGGTTCCATGATCGGGCCTCTGTTTTTGAGCGGGATGAATCGGGTAAGGTCACTAAGATTATCGGGTCGGCTATCGATATCACCGAACGCAAGCAGGCCGAAGAGGCCCTCAAACGCAGCGAACGGGAGAAAAGCATCATTCTCGACAGCCTATCCGAGGCAGTGGTGTACCAGGACCTCGAACACAATGTCGTCTGGCTGAACCGGGAAGCACGAGAAGGGACCGATATACCCCATCACGAAATCATCGGCAAGCGCTGCTACGAAGTCTGGCATGGAGAAAAACAGGCTTGCGACGGCTGCCCGATTGAAAAGGTGTGGGAAACCAGGAAGCCTGCCGAAAGCGAGGTGACCAATCCCAACGGTAGGACCCGGTTATTACGCGGCAATCCGGTCTTTGATGAGCAGGGTAAGTTGATTGGCATTGTAGAGGTTGGGCTGGATATCACCGAACGAAAGCAGGCTGAGGAAGCCCTGCGCAAGAGCGAAGCCCGCCTGACTGATGCCCAGGCCATTGCGCAAATCGGCAGCTTCGAGCTGCATCCCACCGATCCCTCACGATATTATTGGTCAAAGTCTTTGTATGACATTCTTGGCTTCGACCCCGATCAGCCGCCCCCTGATCTCGATGTATACGCCAGCCGGATACACCCCGATGACCGGGCAGGCGTGGAAAAGCTCATCAAGCAGGCTTTCGAAGATGGCACAAGCCCCACTACCAATTATCGCTACCTGCTCCCCGATGGTCAGGTCAAGAATATCCACGCCAGGGCATGGGTTACCTTTGACGACCAGGGCAAACCGGAAATGTTAATCGGAACAGCCCAGGATGTGACCGAATTTAAACAGACCGAAAACGAGCTGCTCAAGTACAAGCACATCGTATCAGTTACCAATGACCTGCTGGCATTGACCAATACCGACTATGAATACCAGGCCGTCAGCGACAGCTACCTGACATTCTTCGACTGCACCCGCGAACAGGTGCTCGGCCAGACCGCCGCCTCTCTGATTGGTGAAGAACTCTTTGAGACAAAACTAAGGCATCGCTATGAGCAATGTTTGAAGGGAGAGGTCGTACAGTTCCAGGATTGGTACGATATGCCCGGTCGCGGTCGCCGCTATATGGATGCGGTTTACCATCCCTTTTATGGCAGCCAGGGAACGGTTGAAGGCGTAGTGATCAGCATCCGGGATAATACCGAGCTCAGGAAAGCAGAGGAGGCCCTGCGCAAGAGCGAAACCCGGCTGTCTGAAGCCCAAACAATGGGGCAGATCGGCAGCTTTGAGCAGCATATCACCGAAGGCCCTACCTACTGGTCGAAGGAACTCTATCACATCCTCGGCTTTGACCCCGATCAGCCGCCCCCGGCCTATGAAGAATTTACCAGCCGGATTCACCCGGATGATCAGGCCCATGTCAACGAGAACACTGAGCGAGCTTTCAAAGAAGGAAGCGAAATTATCAACCATTTTCGCTACCTGATCCCCGGCGGCCTGGTCAAGAATATCTATACCAGGGCGCAGATCGTTCGCGATGACCAGGGCCAACCGGAGCTGTTGATCGGAACCTGCCAGGACGTGACCGAATTTAAGCAGGCCGAACGTGCCCTCCAGGAGAATCAACGCTACCTCTCCCGTCTGATGTGCAATCTGCCGGGAGCTGCCTACCGGATGAAAAATAACCGGGCCTGGACTGCCGAATTCCTTAGCGAAGGGATTCAGGACTTGACCGGATACCCGCCAGATGATTTCTTAGGCGACAAAAAGCGAGACTATGCCGACCTGATCCACCCAGACGATCAGGATGCTGTCTGGGATAACACCCAGAAAGCCCTGAAAAAATGCGAGCCCTTTGAAATCACCTACCGTATCCTGACGGCTGACGGGCAGGAAAAATGGGTCTGGGAACGCGGACAGGGTGTGTTTGGCGATGACGGGGAAGTGCTGACCCTGGAAGGATTTATCACCGACATTACCGAACTTAAACAAACCGAGCAGGCCCTCCGCGAGAGCGAGACACGCTACCGCACCCTGGTCGAGTTTTCCCCCATAGCGATCTCGATTCTGGGTGGGGAGGAGAGCTATCTGTACGTCAACCCGGCCTGGGAACAGTTGACCGGCTATTCCCTGGAAGATTCAAAAACCATGCGCCCCATCGATCTGGTTCATCCCGACATGGCCCATCTCGTAAAGGGGCGGGGGGAAGCCCGGCTGCGTGGGGAGAAGGTCCCCTCTCGCTACGAATTAAAAACGGTGACGAAAGATGGTGTGATCAAATGGTCGGACTTTAGCGTAGCGCTGATTACCTTCGAGGGTGAACCGGCCATCCTGGCGATTGCCAATGACATCACCGACCGTATGCAGGCAGAAGAAGCGCTCCGCCGGGAACGGGATAAAGCCCAGACCTACCTTGACATCGTAGATGTGATCGTGGTCGCCATCAACAGCGAGCAGCAGGTGACCTTGATCAACCAGAAAGGCTGCGAGTTACTGGGTTACAGCGAGGGAGAGATCATCGGCAAAAACTGGTTTGACACCTTTATCCCCGAAGCAGATCAGGAAAAGCTAAGGGACCACTTTGTCCAGATCATAGCCGGTCAGGTCGAGGCCTTCGATCTTTTAGAGAATACGATTGTTAATAGAGACGGCAAAGAGCGGCTGATCGCATGGCGTAGTTCTGTACTGAAAGATGAGGATGGCCGTATTATCGGAACGCTGAGTTCTGGGGATGACATCACTGAGCGCAGACGGTCAGAACAGGCTCTCCTGGAAAGTGAGGAACGCTACCGTTCCCTGGTCGAATTCGCCCCCACAACTATCTCGATCATGGATCGAGTCAACAACCGCTACCTGTATGTTAACCCGGCCTGGGAGCAGTTGACCGGCTATTCCCTGGAAGACGCAGATACCATGCACCCCATCGACCTGATTCACCCCGACATGCGTCAAATGGTGACCGAGCGATCAACGGCCCGCCTACAGGGAGAGTCAGTTCCCTCTCGTTATGAAGCAAAGATACTGACCAAAGACGGCAAGACAAAATGGCTGGACCTCGGCGCAACGATGGTCACTATTGAGGATCAACCGGCTATCCTGACAATTGCCAACGACATCACCGACCGCATGCAGGCAGAAGAAGCGCTGCGCCAGGAGCGTGACAAGGCTCAAACCTACCTTGACATCGTGAACGTGATCATGGTCGCCATCAACAGTGATCAGCAGGTGACCTTGATCAACCAGAGAGGCTGCGAGTTACTGGGCTACACCGAGGAAGAAATCATCGGCAAAAATTGGTTTAGCACCTTTATCCCTGAAGAAGATCAAGAGGGAGCAAAGACTGTCTTTTCCCAGCTTATAGCCGGTGAAATCGAACTGACCGAATATTATGAAAATGCAATTGTCAATAAGGCTGGCGAGGAGCAGTTGATTGCCTGGCGCAACACCGTGCTGAGAAATGAAGACGGCGACATCATCGGAACCCTGAGTTCCGGGGATGATATCACCGAACGCAGACGGGCCGAGCAGGCCCTCCGTGAGAGTGAAGCCCGCTACCGCACCCTCTTTGAGCAGGCCAACGACGCGATCCTGATCGAAAATGAGGACGATCAGATCCTCGATGTGAACCAACAGGCCTGCGATCTGCTCGGCTACACAAAAGAAGAATTGTTGTCGATGACAGTGCCTCAGTTGCAGGCTCCCCAATGTCGAGGGACCGCCGGGCAGGTCATCAAAAACGAACTGAAACAGTACAAAGGCCAGCCATTTGAAACGGTTGACCTGCACCGGGACGGCAGGCTCATCCCGGTTGAGGTGACCACCTCCCACCTGACCGGGTTGGAAGATGGTCTGGCTATATCCATCGTCCGTGATATCACCCGGCGCAAAGAGGCCGAAAAAGAGCTGCGACAAAGCCTGGATCTGTTGAATTCCACTCAACGCCTGGCCAAAGTTGGCGGATGGGAATGGGATATAGACAGTCAGACCATGTTCTGGACTGAAGAAACCTACCGTCTCCATGGTGTAGATTCATCCTTGAGCGGATTCGACAAGATCGAATATAGCCTGAGCTGTTACGCTCCAGAAGACCGCCCGCTGGTTGAGACTGCATTCCGACGCTGTGTAAACGAGGGAGAAAAATTCGATCATGAATTCCTCTTCACCACCGCCAGAGACGGGCAAAGGTGGATTCGTGTTACCGCTGAACCGATCAAGCAAGACGACAAAATCATCCGCGTCATCGGAAATATGGCGGATATCACCGAGCGGAAACGGGTGGAACAGGCCGAGCGCGAACAGCGCATTCTGGCCGAAGCCCTGGCAGACACGGCCTCAGCACTAAGCAGCACCTTAGACCTGAATGAAGTTTTCGACCGTATCCTGGATAATGTAGGCCGGGTGGTTGCCCATGATGCCGCTCAGGTCCTGCTGATTGAAGACGACGCCTGCCGGATGATCCGAACCAGGGGATATGATACGCCGCAGCTCAAGAAAATTGTCCAGAATCTGGTATTCAATGTGAGCGACACCCCCAATTTAAAGCAGATGATCGAAACCCAGAAACCGATGGTTATCGACGATGTCCGCCATTATCATGGCTGGATTCCCACTCCCCGGTTGGAGCAGTTCCACTCCTACATTGGCACCCCGATTTGTGTCGGCGGCGAAGTGCTCGGCTTCCTGACGCTCTTTGCACTTGAGCCAGGATCATTCACCGAACAGTACACCAGGCGAATTCAGGCCTTTGCCGACCAGGCGGCTATCGCCATCCAGAATGCTCAGTTGTTTGAGGCCGAACGCCGGGAACGGGCCTTAGCCCAGACCTTCCAGAACGTATCAGCAGGCTTAAACAGCCCGGTTTCCATGATCAATACGCTCGATCAGATCACCGGTTCTCTGGCCGAGGCCCTGGGTTATGAGCGCGTTGCCCTACTGCTGACCGATGGCGACCTGTTATCTATGGTGACCGCCAGGGGAATCGACCTGACCGACCTGACCCAGAAGCGGACTTTCTCTTACCCGGAGATCACAGCATTGTACCTGTCGATGGCCTCCGGCGATCCTCTGATCATCTCGGTTGACGACAAACCCGGCGCGAACGAAGTCCTGCTACCCGCTTTTGATCCCGATTCAACCCGGGGTTGGATTGGCATGCCGCTGGTGGTGGCGGAGGTCGTGATCGGCTATCTGTGCGTCTCGACCAGCAAGTCTGTCGCCCTCAAATCCCGCGACCTGGAAGTGGTGAAGGCTTTCGCCCAGCAAGCCGAATTTGTGATCGGCAACTCCCTGATCCTGGATGAACTGGCCGTCAGCCTGACCAATCTACACGAAACGCGTGAACGCCTGTCACGGGCAGCCCGCTTATCGGTTGCCGGGGAAATCGCGGCGGGGGTCGCCCACCAGATCAACAACCCGCTGACCACCGTTGTAGCCCAGGTTTACCTGTTGATGAAAAAGCTGCCGACCGACCATCCGGGCTTCAAACATGCCGAGTCGATCAAGCAGGCCGCTTACCGGGCGGGGAGTGTCGTTCAGCGGATGCTGGACTTTGGCCGTCCAACGCCCTTTATCCGCAAGCCGCTCGACGTGAACGAATCGCTTGAAACCGCGATCTCGCTCGTCCGGGCACAGATCGAACCACACATCGCCCAGATCAAAGTCGAACTGGCCCCTGATCTCCCACCGGTCAAGGGAAGTTCCCAACACCTGGAAGATGTCTGGCTCAATCTGCTGCTGAATGCCCGCGATGCTTTGACATCAAGGGATCATGGTATAATAGGCGTGACAACCCGATTAGACACCCATAACAACACAGTTACCATCATCATCGAAGATAACGGGCCCGGTATTTCACCTGAAGATTTGATCAAAGTTTTTGATCCCTTTTTTACAACCAAATCACATGGCACGGGTCTGGGGCTGGCAATTTGCCAGGACGTGATCGTGAAGCATAACGGAACCATTGATGTTGAAAGCGTTGATGACCGGGGGACAATCTTTACGATCAACTTGCCGGTGTGAGCTTCACAGGGTGGCCGCCGGTCGCTTACCCTGGACAGTAATCAAAGTCCCAATCTCGCTCTCACGCCCGACTGCCAACCAATAGGAGCCGACAATGGCCCACATTCTTGTGGTAGATGATGACCATGAGGTACTAGAGTCCATACAAGAAATCCTGGAGGATTCCGGGCATGATGTCCGGGTCGTGACCAGCGGACAGGAAGCACTGGATATACTATCGGTCGATAACTTTGACCTGGTGGTACTGGACATCATCATGCCGGAAATGAGCGGCATTGAGGTCTGTAATCGCATCCGGGCCAACCCTTTCTGGGCCAAGCTGCCGATCCTGTTCCTGACGGCCAAAAACCGCCCGGACAATGTCGTCGAGGGGTTGGACGCCGGAGCCGACGATTACCTGACCAAACCCTTTGAGGTGATCGAGCTTCCGGCCCGCATCCGGGCACTGCTGCGCCGGGCTCCGGGCGGCATCCTGGACGCCGAGTCGGAGTACCTGTTGTATGCCGGAATCCGGTTACATACCACTCAACTGGATATGCAGATTGACAGCCAGACCGTCAAGCTGACGCCCACCGAGCATCGTCTGCTCCACTACTTGCTGACCCACACCGATCAGCCCTCCCCGACCGAAACCCTGCTTGAACACGTCTGGGGTTATCCGCCCGGCGTGGGCGATCCCCGGTTAGTGCGGGTTCATATCACCAATCTCCGCGCCAAGTTGGAGCCATTCTCCTATTCCATTCAGAACGTGCACGGGCAGGGTTATTTACTGGCACAATAGAAGAGGTTAATTTTTAGTATCAGACGGGCTGTTTCCATCCGACGAAGGATCGGGGTCGAAACGATAGCCTACCCCGCGCACTGTGACGATGTGTTCCGGCGAGGCCGGGTCGGGTTCGACGGCTTCACGCACCCAGCGAACATGCACATCCAATGTGCGCGTATCACCGACGTAATCCGTCTCCCAGACCTGGCGCATCAGGTAACTGCGGTCAAGGGTTTCATTGGGATGCTTGAGGAAAACTTCCAGCAAGCTGGCTGTTTTGGGGGTCAGCCGTTTTTCTTTACCATGCGCCTCAACGATCCGGTTGGCCGGGGAGAGGCTGATCACCCCCACCTGGATGGTATCGTTTTGTTCGGTGGGCAGATAGCGCTTAATGCGGTTGACCAGTTTGCGGGTTGTGAACGGCAGTATCAGGTTCGTATCTGCCTCGGCAGTCTTAATCAGGGTCGGATCAATATCCTCGGCGAAGATATGGATGATCGGCACGGTGAGCAGCCGCTCACGCAGCCGCTTGCAGATGCGGATTCCATTGCTCCCCAACGAGGCAGCATTCAAAATGATCAATACGACCTTGAGTGCTTGCGCATGGATCAAGGCTGCCTGACCACTTGAGACGACTTCGATTGTGTACCCTTTGTCTTTCAGGTCACCGCCGAATGTCACCTCAGAGTTGTTGGTGCGCTCAATGAGCAGAATGGTACCCTCTGGCATAGTCTATTCATTATAGACCTGACCATCAAACACGGACAAGTCAAATTGTCCAAAATAGGTTTGACTTTGGTTAGTCTGACAAGAAAAAGCCCCAAGATGAGCGTTTCAGGTACAGACCTGAGCATGAATTGAGTAACGCAAGAAAGTGGAAATTATGCAAAAATTAACTTCTACTTCCCGAACTGCGCCGGATTGATTACAATTGCGTCAACAAATAACAGGATTTACGCAGTCCGTCGCTTTTTGTCCCCTGAGCGTAAGTCCTTCCTAATACTTAGACAAGTAGGCACCCCATGAAAAACCGTGTTCGTAAATTTGCCGTCCAGCCTGAGATCCGGCGGTTGTTAGATTACTGGACAGAAAACCGGGAGCCGGTCCTGGCCGAGGCCCTGGCAATCCAGGCCATCCCTGCCCCGACTTTCGATGAGGCGGCCCGCGCGGCCTATCTTCAATCGACATTCCGGGAGATCGGGCTGCATGATGTGGTACTGGACGAAGTTGGCAATGTCTCCGCCCGAATGCCAGGCCGCCATGCGGACCAACCGGGCGTACTGATCAGCGCCCATATGGATACGGTTTTTCCCGCCGGAACCGACCTCACCCCGGAGCACAATCCAGAGAACCGGCGGATAACTGCCCCCGGCCTGGGTGATAACAGCCTGGGTCTGGCCGGGATGCTAGGCCTGGCCCGCCAGTTGATCAAGGCGAACTACACGCCAGCCACCGATATCTGGTTCCTGGCAACGGTGTGTGAAGAAGGGTTAGGCAATCTGCGGGGGATGCGCCATGCTTATGACCGGCTGCACGATCAAATAGGAGCTGCCGTCATCCTGGAAGGGATGGGCCTGGGATTGATCTACCACGCCGGGCTTGGTGTGCGCCGCTTGCGGGTAGCGATCAGTGGGCCGGGAGGGCATAGCTGGCTGCATCGAGGCCGCCCCAGTGCCATCCACCACCTGATCCGGTTGGGCAACACCCTGCTCCACAATATCGATGTCCCCGCCCAGGCCACGCTGAATATCGGCCTGATCGCCGGGGGCACATCGATCAACACCCTGGCCCCGGACGCCAGCTTTTCGATTGACTTGCGCTCGACGGAGTCTGATATCCTCACCGCCCTGGAGATCAAAACCCAGACCATCGTTGGACTATTCAGCCAGGAGCCTGACCTGGACGTCTCCATCCAGGTGATCGGCGACCGGCCCAGCGCCACCTTATCCGCCGCTCACCCCCTGGTGATCACCTCGCGGAGCGCGTTAGATCATCTGGCCGTTGGTTCTTCACTGGAGATCGGGTCAACGGATGCCAACATTTTACTGGCAGGCGAGATTCCCTCGGTGTGCATTGGGCTTACCTGGGGGGGCAATGCTCACTCCACCGACGAGTATATTGACCCATCGGGTATCCCAGCCGGGATGCAGCAGCTGACCCTGCTGGCTTTGCTGGCCGCCGAGAACATCGGCAAATGGTCAGACTGGAACGCCGTGGATTGAATCAAAACGAAAAACCCCGACCAGCAGGCCGGGGTTTTCCACATGATATAATTACTGATTAATTTGAAAAGCTGCACTCGCCGGAATTGCCATCTTGATCGTAAGCCACCATCTTCACAACAGCACCGGGAGGTATAGGGTAAGAAGGGCAAACAGGGCCATTCCCACCACCCATACAATAGTGATACTGGTATTCTGTCCGGATTAAAGCCCCGTTGACGTAGAATTCCACTCTTTGAATTTCATCCTTATCATCAAACACATTTGCTTCCGGACTTGCCCCACCGACACAGTTAACGATCGGTGCAGCGCATGCACCATCACTGTCCCCGCTGCTTCCACCTATGCTCACTGTGACGGTACAGAACACGGTCGCCACCTCATCGCCTAACAGCGTGAGTACGGCGATCACGACCACGGCCACCAACACCAGTATCAGGGCATATTCAACCAAACCCTGACCAGGGTCCCGGCAGGGGGTGACCTTCCCCCGCCTGGGCTTTTTTCGAATAAACATATAATCACTCCAAAAAACGATAATACGAACATAATGATATGCACTAAGCATAATATTTTTTAATTAATATGTAAAGTTCGGAGCAGCTAAAGGGTGGGAAATCGCTTCAAAACTCACCGGAACGACCAAAGGTCGTCAACCTTTGGTCGTCATAAACTTCACGGCTAAAGCGGACACGGAGCCACGAAGTTCATTCGTGGCGGCTTAACAAAACAATTTTGAAGCGATCGCCCTTCCAGCAGCCCAATATTCCCCTTCAACTTCATGACGGAGAACGATACAATTAAAGTAAATAGCTTTGGCTATTTCCTACGTAGAAAGGTGAAAATAATAACGTATGGCAAAAGCAATAACAGCTCTATACCCGGATGAAAATACTGCCCAATGGGTAGCCTATGAACTGAAGCAGGTTGGCGTCTCACGCCATGACGTGGCGTTGGTGCTCGGTGATGAGGCCCCGGCGGCTTATGCCCGCATTGTCGGCGAACCGGTTGGCCGCCAGAAAGGCCGGGCGCTGGTCACCGCCTGGGTGATGGATATCTACGAGAAAGATGCCCGGAAGGTCTTCAACCAGCACAAGCCAGCGGCATTCAATGAAATTGTCCAGCACCGCCGGAGTGATGGGCTATTAAATCCTAAACGCTGAAACAGGGCGTCAGCGGTTCATCCCCCAGATGATCCGCAGCCCTTCCAATGTCAGGTTGGGAGCAATCAACTCGATCACACTGGTGTGTTTGGCAAACAAGGGCGCTAATCCACCGGTACCGATCACCTTGATCGTCTGGCCGGGGTCTTCGGCCAGCAGTTCCGCCTTGATCCGCTCACAGATCCCTTCGATCATAGCGACGTGACCGAGGAATAATCCGCTCTGCATGGCGTGGACGGTATTCTTGCCGATGGTGGCCGGTGGGGCCGTCAGATCGACTTTGTGCAGGCGAGCAGCCCGGCTGACCAATGCATCATGCGCCAGCCCGACTCCTGCCGCCAGCACCCCGCCGATAAAATCTCCATCGGCGTTAATCACGTCAAAGTTGGTAGATGTACCAAAATCAACCACGATGGCCGGACCGCCATAAAGCGCCTGAACCGCCGCCGTATTGACGATCCGGTCGGGGCCGACTTCATGCGGGTTATCGAACACCAGCCGGACACCGGTCTTCACACCCGGCCCAACATTGAGCGCCTCGAGCCCGAAATAGCGTTCCGAAATCTTGAGGAAGTCACCGGTCAGGTCAGGGACGACGCTCGCCATCACCAGCGCTTCAACCTGCGAGAAAGTGTACCCTTCTCCATCAAAGAAACTGCGCAGCAGTGCGGCGTATTCATCGCCCATTTTGGAGCGGACGGTATGTGCCCGCCAGGTACAGCACCATTTATCCCCATCCGAGAGGCCAAAATGTACGTTGGTGTTTCCGATGTCGATTGCCAGTAACATGACGGATCCTTGCCAAGAACCTCACCCCCTTCCGAACTGCCTTTTGGCAGTTCTCCCTCCCCCTCTCCAAATTGGAGAGGGGGCAGATCCCCCGAAGGGAGATCGGGGGTGAGGTCTAAAGTATCAGATTTGTAAAAACTATAACGCCAACCACTCTCACCCATCCACCGTTGGCTCGATCTCAACCGAATAGGTGAAGATAATCGCACCGCCATCCTCGATCACCAGCCGCTCGTTCTCCCGGTCGAGGATCAACAGCGCATCCCCGGCGGTCAACTGGGATATCTGCCCCGCCGTGACATAGGCTTGTCTCCGGCAGAAGGCACTCTCCCCGTCACAAACCACAAACAGGTAATCGTCGGTGGACGACCAGAGCGGCTCCCAGTGCGCCAGGTGATAGGTATTCCCCGCTACGTGGAGAGTCCCCTTATCCACCATCTCCCCCGCGAAAATCTCCCGCGTGATGGTGAACAGCAGCGCAGCCGCCGCGATCCCGGCCAGTGCTAGCGATACGGTACGGCGGCGGCCTGGAAGATGGGCGCAGCGGCGAGTCCATAGGTTCCAGCCGATAAAGCCTAACCCCAGCACACCGATCCCGGTGGTCAGGGAGCAGCTTCCAACCAATACCCCCCGGTGAACAAACAACCAGTAGATACCACTCGCCTGCCCCTCGACAAACAACTGCTCCCACAGGAACAGGATCGGGCCGGTCAGGCTGATGATCAGCAGCAGCCAGGGCACGATCAGAAACAGGCGGCAGGTTGGTTGGGTGTTGGGTTGTTCAGTCATTTTGAATACATCAAGCAGTCTCAGCTTCCAGGGGAAAGGGCTGCCGGTCAATCCCCGGCATATAGCGCCGCAAATGAAACGGATCGGTGCCCGGTGGATTTGGCCCCGATATGGCGGAAGGGCAGACCACCACGCCAACGTCTCGCAGCGCATCGATCACCCGCTGGTTAAAATGCTCCGGCTGCCCCTCTGGGTAGGCGTACAGATCAGGGCGGTGTCCCAATGCCTGCTCCAACTGATCGAGACTGTGCTCTATCTCGCTCCGCAAATAGGCCGGATGCAAGTAGCTCATAATGCTGTGATTGACCGTATGGCCGCCAACGTCAAACAGCGGATTGGCATCCAACATCCGCACGTCATCCCACGACATATTCCGGTAGTTTGGCACATCGTTGCCATTGTCCAGGCTGCATCCAAAAGCCTGTGCCAATGACAACACTAACCGGTCACCATAGCCGGGCAGCCCATATTGATCGGCTTCGCCCTTGAGCCGCGCCTTGATGCGTTTCACGTCCTCTACACTGCCACCCGTGACATTGTAGATATGTTCCAGCCGGTCGGTCCAGTAGCGGCGATTGGAGCTTACATACCCGGTCGCGATAAAAAAGGTGGCGGGTATCCGGTATTCCTCCAGGATCGGAGCAGCGTTCTCGAGCAGGTTCTTATAACTATCATCAAAGGTCACCGCGACGGCATTAGGCAGGGCTTCTCCCTGTTCGGTCCGGGTCGCCAGTTCCCGTAAGCTCATTGGCTGGAATTTGACAGCAAGGATGTGCATCTGCCGCCGGAATTCGTCAACCGCCATATGCTTGCCGCTGTAATTTTCGATTCCCTGTGATTGGCTGGCAGTCACTCCGTGATAAAGCAGAATCGTGTTCATGGCTCACGCAGTTGTTG
>JBNKDD010000118.1:0-16184 GCA_050288085.1 Anaerolineae bacterium | reverse complement strand
TTCTTCTGGCATGGTTTTTTCTCCTTCTTTTCCATTGTTTTACCCCATGCCATTTACACATAAAATCTTACACCCTCGCTTGCTGGAGGACGGAGCCAGCCGCCTGGCTAATCGTCACAAACTGGTGCTGTTCACCGACGGTGATGCCAGTTATGCGACTCTGTTCCCGGAGATTTTTGGGCAACCCTACCGTCCCAGTCGGCAGGGCAGTCGGGGACGTTTTCCAGCGCTGCGTTATCGTATCCCGCGCAGCTTGGCCCACGTCCAGATTATCAAGCATCGAGAGGGCAGTCGTGTCGTGGAGACCACGATCCGTTACACACATGGCTCACGCACTCGCGTTCATCAGACTCTGCGCTGGCTAGGCTATGCCAAACCCAACACCTCGGCCATTGAACGTCGCAATGGCACGGCCCGTCGCATGAGCGCTCATCAGGTCCGTCGTTCGCTAGCCTTCGCCCATCGCTCAGACACCAAACTGGCGCTCGGCTGGTGGGGGGTAACTGTCTACAACTGGTGCCGCCCTCATCGCTCACTGCGACAGGCCTTACCTGAACCTCAGGGCAAAAAAAGTATCACCCCCAGACGCCGGCGATGGCGCTGGGGCTTACCGATTTCATTTGGTCGATCCGAGACCTTCTCCTCACCCCCGTTTTCTCGTCAGGGGGCGGTGATAATCTCACATGACTACCATTTTTTTGTACCCTACGCCCATTTCACATGGCCCTTTTTTATTATCTATCGTTCCCATATACAGCAACGGAATCTAACTGACCCCAATCGGTTGCATGCAGCGTATCAACTCATCTACTCTCACAGTTGCTATACCAGACATGAAATCGGACATGGCATAGGGGATTATTAACTCACCATTGTGGATAAGTGATCCACAGGAATAAACGACATTAGGTACATATCCTTCGCGTTCTTCCTCGTGAGGGACCAGCAATGGCTCTTCCAGGTGGGCGATAATTTTAGCCGGATTTTCAAGATCGAGGAGTACAGCACCAATGCAATACTGACGCATGGGTCCCACACCATGAGTAAGTACAATCCAGCCTTCATTGGTTTCAAGAGGTGAACCACAGTTACCTAGTTGAATTAATTCCCAGGGACATATGGGCTCCTGTATGATTTCAGACTCTTGCCAGAAATGGATATTGTCCGAGAACATAATGCGGTTGTTTTCTCCATCCTGGCGTGAGAGCATTACATAACGATCCTGAACTTTGCGCGGAAAAAGTGCCATTCCCTTGTTCTGCACGGCCTTCCCATTAAGTGTTGATATTTTGAACTTGATGAAGTCTTTCGTTTCAATCAACTGGGGGAGAATACTCACCCCATTATAAGCTGTATAAGTTGCATAGTAGGTTACCTGGCCAGTATCATCGAAGAACTGTACGAACCGAGCATCTTCAATACCACGACTTTCAATTTTTGATGTAGGAAAGATGACTCGTTCGGAGATCAAATGATCACGTTCGAAATATACTTCGTAATTGGAATTGGCAAGCCAGAAGATGATCTCAAAGGTTCTGTTTTGGCGAACTACAGAAAAAACGGGGTTTGCGCGAAGGTCTTCAATGTTTTCTCTTAATCTGTGATAGGAGAACTCGTCTGGGAGTTGGTTGAGCAGATGATGCATTACGTCATTATCTGCCCCCATTTCTCTGAGCTTCAGGCGAAAAAGATGCAGAACGTAAACCGGGTCCAGGTAAACATCGGGGGTTACAACATACTCGCTGAGTGGGTCGAAAAGGATCGTGCTATTCGAGTCAAGTACACCACTGCGAAACACAATCGACGACAGGTGACCTTCACCGGTTGCTCTCAGACTCATAATAAAACGCAGACTGCCGTTTTGCACATTACTTTGGTCAGGATGGGGAACGATTGAAGGGTTGAAAAGGGCAGCGGATTCAATAGAATACTCCATAGTGAAATAAGCCCCAATAAGTGCCTTCTTAGTCTCGCTGAGTACTGTGTCTTCAGCAATATAGTCTTTTACTCTATTCAGATGCCGGTTAAAAACTACGTTGATGTCTTCGTGCCGATTAGAAAAATCAAACATCACCTGGGCAAGCAGTGTTTCGGCTGTTGTATCCGGTAAATCGAGTACACGTTGAATGATTTTTTCGATACGTTGCGGGTCATCAGGCAGGTGAAGTCGAGTAATGACACGTGAGGAATCACCCAGGATTTTCTCCCGTTTACGTTTGACCCTGGGCTGCGATCCGGTATCTTTGACCATCAATTCACACTTTCCATCATCAGTGTATAAACATCGCGGTATTGTTCAACCATTCTGTCTGCGGTGAAACGGTCCTCGACTGTTCGGCGGCAGTCTGCCCGGTTAATGGTTTTTATGCGATCTATATGTTCAATCGCCTCTTGGCACCCGGATACCAGGAAACCGTTTTTTCCATGTTCGATCAACTCAGGCATACTACCCCTGTTGAATGCGATGACTGGTGTACCACATGCCATCGCCTCAATTACCGACAGCCCAAAGGGTTCGTCGAAATGGATAGGGTGGAGTAGTGCCAATGCCTTACCCAACAACTTGCCACGCTGAACGGGTCCGACACTACCCATATAAACAACCTGGCTGTTATCAAGATAGGGTTGAACATCCTCCTGATAGTAATCTTCGTCCTGAATGATGCCCGCCAATATCAACGGTTTGTTGCAAGCCTTGGCAATTTCAATCGCCTCTTTGGCACCCTTATCAGGGTGAATACGCCCGAAAAAGAGCAGATAATCGTCCGGTTCGGACTGAAAATCAAACTGTTGTAAGTCAATGCCGTGATAGATGGTTTTAATATAGTCAAGCTCAGGTGCTCGGTCGGCATCACTAATGGAAACGTAAAACACGCTTCCGTTGTATTTTTTATAAACCGGCAAAATCCCAGGTGATGAAAAACCATGAATTGTCGTAACTACAGGGGTTTGGATCAGTCCGCTATAGGTCAAAGGCAGAAAGTCAAAGTGATTGTGGATAATGTCGAAGTCATCCGCGTGATCGAAGAGTTCTGAAATGTGCAGCGATTCCCAGACTTTCGGTATGATCGAACGATCTTCCTCATAGCCTTGTGGGCAGACAAACCGAAGTTTGCCGCTCGATTCCGAGTCACCCGTCGCAAACAGGGTGACATCGTAACCACGGGCTACCAGGCCCTCGGTCAAGAGGGAAACCACACTTTCCCAGGGACCATAGTGACGCGGCGGTGTGCGCCAGGCGATCGGCGAGAGCATTGCAATGCGCATTGATTAACCTTTCCGTTAGCGTGTTAATTGATAGGTATTTTCGGTCAGGCGCAGCCCCAACCAGGCTTGTAAAAACGCTAAGGTAGACTCAGCGCCCTGGTTCTCGTTCGCTCGGTCGGGGTGTAGTCCATCCCGGCAGCCACCTGTCGTCGGATCGTAAACGGGAAGATTGAGATCATTCCGTCCTAGAAACCACTCGAAGGCACGCTGGGCTTCCATGCGCCAGTATTTATCCCCTGTAGTTTGATAAGCTTCGAGGCAGGCAGATACCATCGTTTGTGCCTCTACTGGCTGTTGATCAAATCTGGCTCGTTCACCCCCATGCTGATAAAAGCCGTTGGAGCCGATCGGTATAAAGTGCCCCCCCGGCCCGTCTGACCGTTGGATATTGGCTAACCATTTGAGTGACTCTAGCCCGGCTGCCATCATGCTGGCGTCTGGTATCCACTGCCCACACATTAACATGGCAAGTGGCAGCACTGCATTGCAATAAGCCAGGCCACTTTCATACCAGCGCCATTCATCTCTACGATTGGCTTGATAGAGGGTGAGCAATCGCTCTGCCAATTCATCACGCATTTGACTGACCAGGCGATCGCCATTAAATCTTCGAAAATATTCGTGAATGCCGATCAGCGTAAATGCCCACGCACGTGGGCTGGTCGTGTCAACGATGGCGGGCAAAGCTTGTTCGAACAGCGAACTCGCCATGCTTATGAGGTCTGGTGTGCTAGAACGACCAATCACAGTCCCTAATGCCCACAAGGTGCGACCATGACTATCCTCTGATCCATTTTCTTCCAGCCAATGACGCTGATAATCCATAAAATTGCGAAAGCGACCGGTTTCGCTGTTAAAAGCGTACGCGATAAAAGCCAGATACCGGGTCGTCAGCGCTAAAATTTGTCCACTCCCTAACTCCAATTCTGCCAGATAGGTACTTACAATTAAGGCACGGGCGTTATCGTCGATGCAGTAACCCTCATAGTAATTAGGGATTGTGAATTTGGCGTGCTGCAATATCCCGGTGTCGTCGGTCATATGATGTAAATGATCGAGTTTAAGGGGCGGCAGTTCATCCGGACGTTGATCTAACGGTTTAACCACGAAGCTGGAAGGGAAAGTATACCGACATTCAGCACGGGCACGCTCAAAACTTTCCATGTAGCGCCGTGCCACTTGCGGCCAGATCATCTGACGGCCAAACATATAGGCTCGTTTACGCATCGCATCACGCTCGGCTTCATTGTCGAGCAAGTCAATTACCGCCTCAGCGAGCTTTGCCGAATTATGGAAGGGTATGAGTACACCGCGTTCATTGGCGAGAACTTCTTCTGCATACCAGTAGGGTGTCGAGATCACGGCTTTGCCCGCGCCCAAAGTATAAGCTAGCGTGCCGGAGGTAATCTGGGCAGCGTTCAGGTAAGGGGTGAGATAAATATCTGCCGCACTAATGAATTGATTTAGTTCCCCTAACGTGACAAAGCGGTTGTAAAAAATGACGTTGCCTTCGATGCCTTTGTCGCGTGCCAGTCGCTGCAGAGACAGGCGATAGGTTTCGCCTTCGTTTCGCACAACATGAGGGTGGGTTGCGCCGAGGACGAGGTACACCACATTCGGATATTGTGCCACGATGGTAGGTAGAGCAGCAATGACATCTTCAATTCCCTTATTGCTGGATAGCAATCCAAAGCTGAGTAAGACCATTTTACCCTCGACCCCAAATAGATCTTTGTGAAAACTGGAGTCGGTGAACGGTACATCGGGGATACCATGAGGAATGAAATCGATCTTCTTCGCCGAAACACCATAGATTCGCTTTAGGAATTCGCTCCCCCGCTCACTCATGACAACTACACGATCAGATAGCGTGGCTACTTCTTGTAGTACCTTGAGTTGATCAGCATCGGGCTGCTCCAGAATAGTGTGTAGTGTTGTGACTATCGGCATGTGCAATTCCCGCAAAAGAGCAAGGATGTGACTGCCTGCTGGCCCACCATAAATTCCATATTCATGTTGCAGGCAGACAAGATCAACATTGTTGATATTGAGAAAGTCTGCGGCACGACGATAGGAGGCAATGTCTTTCTCTGTAAGTTCAAATCGAACGCGGGGTGGATAGGCATAACCACCAGCAATATCATTAACTGGTAAGGCAATGCACGTTGTTTCGCTGTATTCCGCTGCAATGGCTTCACACAAATCGGTCGTAAAAGTGGCAATGCCACACTGGCGCGGCAGATGGTTACCAATAAATCCGATGCGTTTACTCGATGTATTCGTGGTATTATGCTGAGACATGCTCAGTTCTCTCACCCTCGTTTTTCCAATTCTCTAATCGATCTCGGTTATTCTGCGCATTTTGGAAGTCCATAACTCGGCTGAGCTTGGGGCCGGCTGTTTTCAAGGTGGACTGAGTCTGGGTGACGATTTGAGCGGATTCGCTCGCAACGAAAGGGACAAATCGGCGCAAAAGCACCTGCAGACGGTTAATACGATTGAATACGTCTACTAGTTCAGATTCCGCCTTCTGTGTCAGAGCAGCGGTTGTTATCTGGCTTTTGGATAGCTGGGTTTTGATCCTTTGTTTGTTTGTCATGAGGCATTCTCCTTCACTCAGACTCTTGCCACTCTCTACAAGTGTCATTACCATATTCATAAGCGTTACATCTTCACTGGGTGCAATCTCCCTTCAATTGCAGCATGAATCATGTGCACCACGTTCTCGGCACAATGCTTTTCTCTTATGCTCAGTTTGGGTCACGGCTCCCACTTGAATCACCACCAGACCACCGCCGAGCTTTTCCAGGTATTCTTGGAGTTTCTAACATTCTTACTGTCTGGTGATGGTTGCCATCCCCCAGGTAGGCTTCCCCGCCGGATCAAATCAATTGTTCCTCACATTCCCCCGGTAAATGGTGCCGTTCTTCCGAGCCTCTTGCTTCAATCGCCGCACATACTTGCGATATCCTTTGGATAATGGTTTGCGTTTGGCCTTGCCTTTTTTGTTTGCCATCGATGTCAACTCCTCATTCTGTCAATGACTCATGGGGCTGCCATTGCCCCACCTCATATACTACGATCACATGGTTAGGACTCACGCAATTCAAGTTGATGCTGTGCCTGGGCAAAGGGCTTAAGCTCCTTGTCCCATACTCAACTGCGTAAGCCCTATTAGTAATCGAAGTCGTCGTACCCATTCGGGCTAATGGGTTGCTTCTGCTTCCTTTTAGGCTTGTCTGTCACCAATGCCTCGGTTGTCAGGATCATAGCTGCAATACTGGTCGCATTGGACACAGCGCCACACGTGACTTTCACCGGGTCGATAATGCCTGCTTCGAGCATGTTGACAAGCTTACCCGACATCACATCATAGCCCAGGCACATATCGTTTTCTTCTACCTGGGCGCGCCTTACTCTGTCAATGATCACCGGGCCATTCACCCCTGCATTTATTATCTTGAGTCATCATCTGTCTTGTTGACATTTAGGGGTATACTAGCCTACATGACTATCAAACTCACCAACAAACACTGGACAAATATCCTGTACTTCCCAATATTCAATATTTGCCGTTTCGCCGATTCCACGGACGCAAGAACGCGAAACTCCAGATAGGGCTACACTAACGGCGAAAGTCGAGTAGACATAGTAATGTGAATGCGATACATAGGACTATGACAACTGGTGAAAGGCTGATTTTGAGGTAGACTGTTTTGTCTACTGGTCGATCTGCGCGATCAGTTTTGCACAGGCGTCGGCAACGTTTTTATCGGGCTCCTCATCACCAAACATGGTCGCCCAACCTTGATCTCTGACATAATCATCTTGTTTGTAAGAACTTGTTTCGACAAACTCTATGAGCTTCTGCTCTGTCTCCGGATCTTGCTTAAACTGGTCAACACAAATCAACGACAGGCGCTCGACAACGGCCTCCTCAGCCATTAGCTCGGCTTTACTACTCGTAACCCATCCCCCCCAACTGAAGCCAACAATCATCGTTAGAATACTAACGGCTACCGAAATCCAGAAGACAATCTTTTTCGTTGGACGGGCTTTATCCCACCTTTGTCTAATTTCATTCCACCTTTGTTTAAAACTTACCTTCTTCTCATCTTGTGCCATTTTATGCCTCTTTTGTAGAGTTACTATATTTATGAGATTTCGACTATCTACTGAACCTTCGCCACTTTCACTCAAAACCGACTATACGTCGGTTTTGGACTTCCTAAATTTAGTATAATGAAGTAGAGTCTCAAGAGCGTCGCAAGGAATGTGAGCGTGTCCGGCTATTCACCATCATTACAACTCCATCTACCAGGGCCACCTTCAGCCTACATGCAGTTCGGCTACCTTGCGGAAATGGAAACCATAGATAGCCAGTGTGATTGCCAGCGGAAATAGCCGCGGACGCCGGAATAGAGTCCAAAAAAACAGTCTCCAATACTGCACACGTTCTGCCCCACGAATACCCAGTTGATAAATCGAGCGCCAAAAAGCCATCAGGTGTTGAAAATCAAGAGGACTTTTGATCTGAGGTGGTTTGTACTCACGCAGAAAGGTGATGACCCGGTCATAATAGAACTTTGGAGTATAAATATGATCGAGTATCTCACGGTAGCCTTCCCGCAGCGTGTCCAGGTTCATTGCGGGGATGATATTGGTCGAGCCACTCACATTATCCCCTGAAAATTCATCGGCGATCCGGCCTTCTCGCTGCAGCCGCTCATGTAGACGTGTCCCTCGAGGAGCTTGCAGTAGCCCTACCATGGCCGTTACAACACCACTCTGCTGGATGAAATCGATCTGCTGCTGAAAGACCGATGGGGTATCGCTGTCAAAGCCAACAATGAAGCCGCCCTGTACCTGGAGCCCTGCCCGGTGGAGTCGTTTGACACTCTCGACCAGGTCACGGCCCTTGTTCTGCGTCTTGCTGCATTCAATCAAACTATCTTCGTTGGGCGTTTCAATGCCAACAAAAACTGTGGTAAACCCGGCATCTGTCATAAGCTGCATCAGGCCAGGATCGTCGGCCAGGTTGATGGATGCCTCGGTGTTAAATGGCATCCCCACCTTGCCTTTCCGCCATTCGATCAAGGCGGGCAGCACCGTGGACTTGAGCTCCTTCTTGTTGCCGATAAAGTTATCGTCCACAAAGAAGACACCTTTTCGCCAGCCCAGGTCATACAGGCCATCCAGTTCGGCGATGATCTGTGCAGCGGTCTTCAGACGCGGACGGTGACCTAATAGGGTTGTCACATTGCAGAACTCACAGTTATAGGGGCAGCCGCGGGAAAACTGGATGCTGACCGTATCGTAATGTTTGAAATTGACCAACTCCCAGAGGGGTGTTGGAGTTTGGCTGATGTCCGGGTATTCAGTTGTAGTGTAGATCGGTTGAGCACACCCATTAGCCAGGTCTGCCAGAAAGGGTGGCAGCGTCAATTCAGCTTCATTAAGTACGAGGTGATCAACATCAGGGAATTGCTCATATTCCATTGTGAATAACGGACCTCCGGCTACGACCTTCACCCCGACTTCTTTGCACTCAGCAATGACGGTTTGAACCGAATCACGCTGTATGGCCATTGCGCTGATAAAGACATAGTCAGCCCATACCAGGTCTTCGTGGTTCAAGCCGGTTACATTGAGATCAACCAGCCGTTTTTCCCACCTGGCAGGCAACATAGCCGCCACCGTCAACAGGCCTAATGGCGGTGCAACCGCCTTTTTGCGGACAAACTTGAGCGCATGCTTGAAACTCCAAAAAGTGTCCGGGAACTCAGGGTAAACTAACAAAATTCTCATCGATTTTTCCTCCTGATTTGAGCATAAGCAGGTGTCATTGGCGGGATTCTCTATCTCAGCTTCGAGCCGTTCCGCTTCCTGTATTCGGAAGTCATTTCATCTTCTGTGTGATCTTGTGTGTGTGCTACCGCCTGTCCCTATTCTGTCTGACTGCTACCAGCGAAAGGGCCACAATCACAAATAATGCGATGGCATACAGGGTGGTCTCCATTACTCTTGTTCCTCACGTCTTTCATCAACTATTCCTTCATTTCTCTTGTCTTAACTCCAGCACCGTTTCCATCCCTCGGTACACTGACCGGCAGGCTGCCCAGAAGCAGGGTCGGGCTGATACCGTGTTCAGTGATGACGACCTTGGCATTCTCACGTAGGGAGGTTTCGACCATCTCCATTTGCTTGAGAGCCTGAGCATTGCCGACGAAGTATTGGTGGGCAGCCTCATTGACCAGGCGAATGGCCTCAGCCTTGCCCTGGGCTACTTGAATCACTGCCTCGCGCTCTCCCTCAGCACGCTGGATGAGTGCCAACTTTTCTTGTTGGGCGGCCTCGAACTCACCCGTCGCCAGCAGTTTCATGGAACGCCGTTCTTGCTCGGCTGTCTTCTGTTTATGCATGGCCTTTTTGATATCGTCGGGGGGGTCAATCAGGCGGATTTCTACCTTGCTGACAGTCAGTCCCCATTCGACAGCGAAGCTGTTCAGGATTCGCTGCAAATTGTTGGCAATTTTCTCGCGAGCCACCAGGCTCTCATCCAGCGACAATTCGCCAAACTCCTGACGCAGATTCGTCATTGCCAACTGGATGACTGCTCGCTTCCAATTGTCGATGTTATAAAAAGTGCGCTTGATGCCTTCTTCATCGACGGTGGGGCGCACCCACATGACACCATCTACTGTAATCTCAACGTTATCTTTGGTGATCACCGGTTGAGGTTCAATATCCATCGTATGCTCGCGGACATCGCGCACGCGAGTGATATGAACAAGCGGGATTTGAAAGCCCAGCCCAGGCATCACAAATCGGCTGTACTTACCCAGGGTTTCCTGGATGCCCCGCTCGTAAGGTCGCAGGGTATAGAGTGGGCCAATTATTATTCTCATAGCATTTCCTTTGTTAATAGATCTCTTGACCAAAATAGGTGTCCAAATTGCTATAGGCACTCAACCAATGAGAATCAGCAGACATCACTGGTGGTGCCTTTAGCGCCACATGGCTATTGATCATAGAGTCGCCGCATCTCGCGGAAACTTAGCATCTTCTCCAATTTTTCATCCCAGACGCGCATATTCAGCGACCTGAGGCTGGCCCGCATGGTGAGCGGCTCAATGTTGTGGAAGATATCGTTTTCATCCTGGCACCGAGCCAGATAGTAATTTGGAATGAGTGGGCTTAGGTGATGAATGTGATGAATACCAATATTCCCGGTAAACCACTGTAACACTTTGGGCAGTTTATAGAAGGAACTGCCCTGCAATGCTGCTGTCGTGAAATCCCATTCAGTATGACGTTCCCAGTAGGGTGGCTCGAAGGTGTGTTGTACGTAAAACAGCCATACACCTACCGCCCCACCAATTACCATAATTGGAAGTTGGATCAGGATATAGGCCTGGAGGCCAATTAAGAAATGTGCAGAGATGATGATCCCCAGCAAAGCGAGGTTGGTGATAAGCACACTCCTGCGCGCCTGTGGGCTATCATGACGTTTTGCGAATCGCGTTTTTATGACAAATGTGTATATAGGGCCAAAACCAAACATAACCAGAGGGTGGCGGAATAACCGGTATCCAAGCCGTTTTAATCGAGGCAGGGCAAGGTATTCCTGGTAAGTAAGCGTCCAGATATCCCCAAAGCCGCGTCTGTCCAGGTCTCCTGCCGAGGCGTGATGCAGTGCATGATCGTGCCGCCACTGCTCAAAAGGTGTAAAGGTCAAAATCCCCGTAATGCCACCCCAGAGCTTATTCGCCTTCTTCGACTTAAAGAACGATCCGTGGCCGCAATCATGGAAAATAATGAAGATCCGCACCATAAAGCCAGCTGCCACGACTGCCAGTCCCAGAGTGAGCCAATAGCTTATGCTCAGACTAAGCCACATCAAAACCCACAAGATAAGGTACGGGCCAATTGAATTGATGATCTGCCATGTGCTGCGCAAGGTATCCGGATTTTGGTATCTGGCCACTGCTTCGCGCCAGACCAGGTTGTTCTTAGTTGAGATTTTCTGTTTACTGTCCATGTCATCCTCGTCTTTTAGGGCTTCGCATAACCTGACCCCTATAGAATGTCCCCCGTCCCCTCCCCAGTCTGAGGTAGAGTTATGCAAAGCTCTCCGGTTGTTAAGTCGGGTCCTCGATGTCCTTGTTCTTACCTTCTACGAAGGTGGACAGGCGTTCCCGTTGCTCGCCGAGCAAATCGTGTCCGCGCTGCTGGAGTTCTTCAGCCTTCTCGCGCACATCGCCTGTGATCTGCTGAGTTGTCTGGCGAGCCTGCTCCATGGCTCCTTTTGCAGTCTCAGTGGCCTGATCGCGCAATTTGATGCCTTTGAGCTGAATCTCGCCACGGGTCTTTTCCCCCGATTGGGGTGCCAGCAGCAGCATTGTCGCCATGCCAACAAGGCCACCTGCCAGCAACCCGGCTAAGAAGTACTTTGTATTACTAAGAGCTTGATTTTGATCATTCATGTTTGTTTTATTCCTATGTTTACTCGAAACTTTGCATATCGTAGGTGGTGGCTTCCTTTATTTTCGTACGATAACGTTGAAGGCCAGGCCTCCGGCTGCACCTATCAGTAAGCCAACAACCAGCGTACCTATTAAATCTGTCATCGAATCACCCGGAACGGGAAGATTCAGTGGCACAAACCGGAGCAGCAAGAGTAGATTGGCGGCCACCACACCTGCCAGCGCACCACCCAGGCCGCTGCTCAAAGAGGCACTGTGTGATTTGGCGGCGTAGTGGATACCTGACATCGTGAAGGCAAAAGTCACCAGTGTGAGACCAGCTACCACCGTCAGGGACGGCGCGAGCACACTGCTGACAATAGCCAGCAAGATCGCCACAACCCCCCAGACAATCCCGGCTCTGAAAATCATTGAGACTGAGAGTTCCATCCTTGCCTCCTCTTTTTTCGATGCGAGGGATTGGGAGTGCTACATTCCATGCAATAGGCGCAGAGCGCATGCAGCTGCGCCCATTGCAATCTTTAGATGCCGATGTAATCTGTGTTTACGATACGTGTTGAACCTCTTGCCGACTACCAGCCGAAGCCTCATGCTTCTGAAGCGTGCTGCTCATTGCCAGGCTAATCAATCACTTGTTCAGCCGGTATTCCACCACCCCATTAATCTGCGTGTCGTCGCCCATGGGGGTTGAACAAGCGCACGACGGCCAGCAAGATGACTGTGCCCAGGAGGGATACGAGCAGCGTCGGGATACTGAAACTATTCTGATCGATGATCGAGATACCAAGGAAAGGCGCCAGGAAATAACCCGCCAGAAACGCGCCGACGAGTCCGGCCATAATGTCGATAACCAGCCCCTGCCGCCTGTTGGTACTCATGATGACGCTTGCGAGCCAGCCGACAAACGCCCCTGCGATAAGCCATATAATGGTATTCATTTGGTTTCTTTCTCCCACACTAATCGTTTCTTATTCGTTACCATTAGAAGTATCGATAGTGTTTCAAGATGCGTTCGTCCGGTGCTTCTCAGTCGAGTGTGCCCCTAGTCAACCCGCCGATTTTGAGCTAAGCCGCGTCAATCACCAATGCCAGAAGGTAACACCCACTCAAAGAGCAGCTCCTGATTTTCTGGGGGTGGTGCTTGTTGGGAGAAGTCCTCATACCTGGATAAATTGACTCCATGCAGCTCCTGTATTTTCTCTCGATACCAGTGATCAAATGGAAGGTCGGATGTAATAATTTGGCCCAGTGCCTGACTTACATCGTGGGCTTCCAGAGTAGTCACTGCCGCCGATCCGAAGGCGCTCTCTACCAGCGCCAACCGCTCAAGCGTGATACCCAGCCGCTGGCGAGATGCTTCATACATTTGCCGCCGAGAACCGGCTAATTCCTGGCAAAAACGCCGCCAGGCTTCAACCTTGCCGGTCACAATCGGGAACGTCAGAATAATGCCGGGCATTGAGAGTATCCTCCAGAACGTTTCTCTTACTAACAACCAGCTTGAATGCCCCATCTACGAGCCGGTAAACCTCATTGCGATTGACATCTGAGGGGGCGGAAATACGGGTCAACCGGGTTAGTTTTTATCCGGCCAAACCGGTTCATATGACCTGTTCCAGGCTGACTCAAGTCTGGTTTTGAGCTTCATAAATTCAGTATAATGAAGTAGCGTCTCAAGAGCGTTACAAGGAATGTGATCGTGTCCGGCTATTCACCATCGTTACAACTCTATTTGCTGGGGCCACCAGAAGTGCGTCTTGGTGAAAAGCTGCTGACGTTTCCCACGCGTAAAACACTGGCGTTGCTAATCTATCTGGCACTTGAGGGTGGATCACAACCGCGTGAGCATCTAGCTGCCCTTCTCTGGCCGGAATCAAACCAGGAGCGCAGCTACGCGTCACTCCGTAACACGCTCGGTCACCTGAAAACCGCCCTGAGTTCAGCCCAGGCCTTCTTCCTCTCTATCACGCACCATACACTGGCGCTGAATTCGGACGCCGATATCGATCTTGATCTGCACACGGTGGAACAGGCCTATGCCCTGGCCCGTGCCGACCGCTCCAACCGTGTACAACCGGAGAATGCGGCCAGCCTGCCCTTGCTGCGTTCAGCCATAACCTGCTACCGTGGCGATTTTCTCACCGGGTTTTCACTGGGCGACGCGCCCGGCTTTGACGATTGGGCAAACGTCCAGCGCGAAGTCTGGCGGCGTCGCCTGAACCTGATCCTCGACCGGCTGTCAGAAATCCAGTTTACGAGAGGCGAATTTGCTGCTACAGCCGAGACCACCTCGCTCTGGATCTCACTGGATGCGCTGAACGAAGTTGCCTATCGCCGCAAGATGCGTGCCCACTTTGCAGCGGGCGAGCGGGGTCAGGCTCTCGGGACCTATGATGCCTGCCGCACCATTCTGGCGGCTGAATTGAGCGTGAAGCCAGAACCAGACACAGAGGCACTGGCTATGCGCATTCGCACTCAACACCCTGCCCGTCGCGCTGTGCCCCAGCAGCGGCAGCCCGATACACCCGTTACTTTTCTTGGAAACTTATTCACAGGGCGCACAAATGAGTACCAAGCCCTGGTGGTGCACTACGGATATGCTGCCACAGGTCGGCCCCAAACCGTGGTGCTGCGCGGCGAGGCAGGGATTGGCAAAACCCGGCTGGCTCGGGCATTCCTGGCCTGGAGTGTTTCCCAGGGAGCCAATGTGCTGCAAGGACGCGCATTTGAGAGTGGTAGTCGCATGTCGTACCAGCCGCTGATCGAGGCTGTCCGCCCCTGGATTGATCGGGAAGACACACCGGCGGATGTGTTAGGGGAAACCTGGTTAGCCCCGTTGAGTCACCTGCTGCCGGAATTACGCGAACTTTACGCTGAGCTGCCTGCCGCTTATTTGGAAGTGGATGGCGGTCGAACGCAGCTTTTCGAATCTCTGGTGCAGTTGACGCTGGCCCTGGCTGGTCAGTCGCCGCTGGTGCTGTTCGTGGACGATTTACAGTGGGCGGACAGCGCGACGCTGGACTGGTTGGTGTACGCCGTCCGCCGCTGGCGAGAGAGCGAAGCGCGGATCCTGTTGTTGGTCAGCCTGCGCTCAGAGGCCTTGCAGCCGCCCGTCCAACCCAGGCTGTCAAATCTGATTGAGTGGCTGGCACGGATGGGGCGTGAATTGGGGCCGTTTCATCTTGAGCTGGGATCGTTAGAGGAACAGGATACAGTGCAAATGATGCTGTCCATACTGGAGCCCTCCGATGCCGATTTCGCCCAGTGGGTGTTCAACGAAACTCGCGGACATCCATTTTATTTGATGGAATCCCTGAAGGACATGCTCGAGCGTAGGGTACTCCACCCGAAACTGTTGAGGGAGAGCCAATGGGGTTTTGAGGTTGATGCGGAGCATGATCTGGGGGAGGCGATTCGCGTCCCATCTACTGTACGGGCGGTGCTCCGCTCTCGTTTGAGCCGCCTCAGCCCGAACGCATTTTCGCTCCTGGCAGCCGGAGCTGTCCTCGAGTTGAGGCTTACTTTCGAGCGCCTGTGCGCCATCTCCAACTTGGCAGAAGATATCGGGCTGCCAGCCCTGGACGAATTAGTCAGCGGGCAGCTCTTGCTTGAAGTGGCACAGACTGGTACTGCCAGTACTTACACATTCACCCATAATATGATCCGTGATGTGGTCTATACCGAGGCCGGGGATGCGCGGCGGCGGCTTTTTCATCGTCGCGCATTGGGTGTCCTTGAGGTAGATGGGGGCTCGAAGGCTGTGTTGGCCTATCATGCGATCGCTGCCGGGCTGGCGGAAGTCGCGTTTCGCCACAGCCTGGCTGCCGGGAAAGAAGCGCTCCGCCTCGCTGCCGTGAACGAAGCGAAGGCACATCTGGAAAAAGCGCTCCAACTGGCTAAAGAAGAATTGCCCGGCAGCGTTGAAGTCCAATCTCAGCTTCGAGACTTATATCTACATTTAGCCCAGGCATATGAATTGAGCGACCAACCACAGCAGGCACAATCTGCGTATGACAAACTGCGGAGACTGCCACCGGACTAATCCAAAAACGGATAAGATCGAGCACCGGGACTCTATCGAAGCTCCATGCCATATTACACCTGAATGTAACGGGGCAGTACGATGGGCCGTGACTGAGTCTCCCGATAGAAAAAGTCCTCCAACACACGGCCCAGGTCGCGTGCCCCATTATGGTACTGCTGCTTGATTGCCTCGCGGCCTGCGTCCAGCAGATCGCCTGCCTCTTTCAAGTACACAAATCCCCGGCTGACAAATTGCGGCTCACCGACCAGATGATCATGCTCGTTAACCGGGATCAGGAAGCGGGGGTTTACGGCCTCCGGCATAATACGAATATCCTCGCGGTTGCCATGCCCGGAGACATGGACATCTGCCATTGGCCCGTAGATGACATGTGCCCCACGCTCGAA
>JBNKDD010000117.1:0-16340 GCA_050288085.1 Anaerolineae bacterium | reverse complement strand
CAACAGGCTGATTACCAATACCATCAACATCAAGATCAGGGCCGAAGCATAGGCGCGTTCCTGCACCTCTGGGAAAGGCGTGTTCAACTGGAAAAAAACGGCCAGCGGCAGCGAAGCGACCGGGCGCAGCAGCGATTGGGGCATGTTATCGGTGTAGCCTGCGGTGAACAGCACCGACGCGGCATCACCGATTCCCCGGCCAAAAGCCAGCAGGACGGCGGTCACCAGGCCAGGGATCGTCTGGCGCAGCAGGATTCCGGCCAGTTCAAGGCGGGTGGTTCCCAGGGCGCGGGTTGTCTCGCTCAGGTCAGGTGGAACCATCCGCAAAACCTCGTCCATTGTCCGGGCTAAGATCGGCAGTACGACCAGGGTCAAAGCCAGGATGCCGCCGAGCAGTGAAGCCCGCAGGCCGATCAACAGCATCAGCGTAAAACCAAAAGCACCATAAACAATGCTGGGGATGCCCCACAGCACATCAAGTGCCAACCTGACCACATTCACCCAGCGGGAGCGCCCCGCATAAGCATGGAGATAAAAGACCACCGGCAGCGCCAAAACGAACGCCAAAGCTGTCGCCCCAGCAGCCAGCAGCAGTGATCCGGTGATGGCGTTGAGAATGCCACCTTCCTTCCCCATGTAAAATCCGCCCTGGGGAGCCTGGGTGAGCATCTGCCAGCTTAAGGCCCCGATCCCCTTCCAGGTGATGGTCACGACGATCAGGCCCAGCACAGCCGAGATGAACAGCAGACTGCCACGCATCACGGCCTTGAAGAAAGCCTCTTCCCAGCGGCGTTTCTGTCTCCGGCTCATCTCACCGCCTCCCCGTTAAACGGATCAATATCAACTGCGCCCCCACATTAAAAATCAGGACGACGGCCAACAGCACCAAAGCCGCGCCCATCAAAGCTGCATCATACAGGGGGATGGACATCATCTCGCCGTAGTTATTGGCGATCAAAGCGGGCAGCGGATAGGCCGCATCGAATAACGAGTGCGGAACCTGCACGACGTTTCCGACAACCATTAACACCGCCAGTGTCTCGCCAAAAGCCCTGGAGAATCCGAGAACGTTGGCAGCGATCACGCCGGGCAGGGCATCACGCAGGACAACAAATTTGGTGGTCTCCCAATGAGTCGCACCTAACGCCAGCGATGCTTCACGCATGTTCTGAGGAACACTGCGCAGCACCTCCTCGGTGACAGAAACGATGATCGGGAAAACCATGATCGCAAGTACGATACCACCGGCCAACAACCCGTAGCCGGTCGGGTTGTTGTTCGCCAGAAACGGCAGCACCAATCCAAATGTCTCACCGATCCACACCCCAGCCACATCCCGAACAAAGGGAACGACAAACAACACCCCCCACAATCCGTAAACCACGGAGGGAATACTTGCTAACATGTCGATCACGGGCTTGAAAAAAGCACGGGTCGAGTGGTTATACTCCGCCAGATAAATAGCACTGAATGTAGCACAAGGAACAGCCAGCAGCATCGCCAACAACGTGACCGACAGGCTGCTCATGATAAACGGCCAGAATCCAAATAGTCCCTTAACCGGCTGCCAGGTGCTTGAGAAAAGCAGCTCGATCAATGAGCGGCTGCTCAAGATCGGCCAGGCCCGGATTAACAATACAACGCCCATGACCAGAGCCAGGAGACTGATCGCCAATGTGACCAGCCGCACACTATGCTCTGTAAACACATCTTTCCACTGCCGCCAGGGAATGCCCTGGCGAGAGGAACGCTTCGTCGCGACAAATGAATCCAGGACAGATGTAGGTTTATAAGTTTCTTGCATCTGATCCCTTCCTAGATATATCCAAATAATTGTCTTCGTAAATGCCGAACATCCTATTTCCCCAGCGTATCGATGCCCTCCTGTAATTGGACATCCGATAGATTGACGTACCCGACCTCTTCTAAAAATGCCTGACCATCGGTTAATACCCACTGCATGAAGTCCTTCGCCACGCCATCTGGCATCCCTTTGGTGACCAGATAGAGGGTACGGGCCGGTGGTGAGGGGTATTCCCCTGCGGCGATGGCGGCTGTCACATCATCCTTGGTGGCATAGAAATCTTCGTCAGGGGTGATCTGACCATCTCCATTAAGATCAAGCGGTACAATCCGAATGCCCTCGACCGGCTGCCGAGTTTCAGCATCATAAGCGAAATTCAGATTGTTATAGCCGATCCCCAGCGCATCCTGGCGCACCGCTTCGGCCAGACCGGGGTCACCTTGAACGGCGATACCTAGCAATTCCTCTTGTGCCTCTCCGCCCAGAAATAACGCCCATACGTCTGCCGCCCCACATGAATCGGCGCGGGTAAAAACGTGAATTTCAGAATCGTCGGTGCTGCCGGTGATCTGCCCCCAGGTGGTAATCGTGCCATTGAGCCAGATATCAGCCCCCTTTTCCGGGGTGATGCCGGTCGCCAACAGTTGATCAAGAGCAGGGTTCTCGGCACTGACCGTCATCAAAACGGCGTCCTTTGCCACGCCAATCGGAACAGCGCCCTGATCGACTTCCTCAGCGCGTACCTCGCGCGAAACCATCGCGATGTCTACCGCCCCAGCCAGTACATCGCTCATCCCCTTTCCAGCTCCTCCCGCCTGGATGTCAAACTGAACGTCGGGATGGATAGCCTGATATTCCTCTGCCCAGCGAACGACCATCGGGTAAAGCGCAAATGCCCCGGAAACCGTCACCGTCTGTGAACCACCAGATGCAGCACTGCCACAACCGGAGATCATTATCAATGTTATCAACGCCACCAGGGCATTCATGATTACCAGTTTTTGTCGTTTCAACCTTCATCCTCCTATTTATCGTTGGGAAATTAAGACCGGGCAACCGGCATATTCTAGCAATGAGCCAACCAATGTATCTCTGAATGTCCATGGGCTGATGGGCCGGTGAGCAAGGACAGCTAGATCATATGTCCCCTCGGCAAGTTCCTGCCTCAACTGCCAGATCGGGTCGCCCTGACGAATCTTGACTGTAGATGGAATTTGCCATTGCTCGAACTGCTGGCCGACACGTTGGATCCAACGACCGACTTCGGTATTGGTAGACATCAAAGCCTGGATGTAACCGTCATAATGGATGGTCGGCAGCGGCGGCGTGATGATCTGTAGGGTCACTGCCAGTCTGGCAGGCTTTGCCAACTCGATAATCCAGTTGAGTGCAGCATCGCAGGTTTCATTGCAGCGTATGACCAGCAACAGGCAGGTTAGCGGCCACACCGGTTTTCGCGCCATTAACAACGAAGTGGGATGCTGCACCTCCTTAAGATCAACCATCTTTTGCCAGAAATGTGTCCAGTTAGCCTTGTTCATGATAATCAGGTCATAACCGGATTGATTGAGATCACGGGCCGAACCCTTTCGATCAAGCGATGCTCCTAACTGTTCACTCAAAGCAGCGGCATAGTTCCATAATTCGTCTGTGCCCAGCGGATCGATAACCAGAAAGTGAGGCACATTGGGGGACTGTCCCGGCCACATCTGTGCCAGCAGCCTATCGATTGTCCTGGCATCTCCCTTGACCAGATAAGGAGTCATGCCTACAGCCCGGCAAACGGCGGCACGGGCAACACC
Source organism: Anaerolineae bacterium (assembly GCA_050288085.1). Classification (GTDB taxonomy): domain Bacteria; phylum Chloroflexota; class Anaerolineae; order Aggregatilineales; family UBA3940; genus JBNKDD01. The sequence continues at coordinate 12,734 of JBNKDD010000117.1, read as the reverse complement.
ATCTTCGGGATTTGCCATCGCAATGGTCAAACACCCTTCCCGTTCCGCAACCGGCAGCGCATGGTATCGGAAAGCGAGTTCGGGTGGCAGATGCCGTGCCAGAGTCGGGTTGGTCGTCAACCTATCCAGCTCTAAATATCTCACCTTCCCCCCTGTCATCGCGCTCATCTTTTACGCTGTATTTTCAATTAAAAGATAGCAGTTCAGAGTGACGAAACTCGTGATTAGCCCATGACAAATCGGTGATAAGGGGGATAGCGTTTACCAGCCACTGAGGAACGCCTAGTCGCCCTGGCAGCTCTAACGATGTTTAAACGATGTCCAAACCATGTTCAAAGTTTTCAACAATGTTGAAAACTTTTTAAGGGGTTTGGACATTGAAACTAATTATCAACATTCTTTAAACATATTTTGAACATTTCTAAACCCCCGATGTTCAGAGATTCAGGTTCAAAAGGCCGGTTTTGGACATTTCAACATGCCCAATAACTACCACTACGATCTATATTCTATGGTATTCAATAAAGAGTCTCGTTTTTCAGAATGCACGAGCATGACCATCAATCCTCAAATTTTTCTTTCTTCCAAAGATAATTCCCCTGACCATCCGACAGAATCGGACGCCTGTGCTACAATTGCCGGTCGAATGTTTTATGGATTGCTCTGGGGAGGTCAGGTTGTCTGCTATTCTTGAGGGGTTAAATCAGGCGCAAAAAGAAGCAATATCTGCCGGGGATGGGCCGGTATTGGTGCTGGCAGGACCAGGTAGCGGCAAAACCCGCGTTCTGACTCACCGGATTGCTTATCTGGTTGAACAGGGAATTCCACCCTGGCGAATCATGGCGGTGACCTTCACCAACAAAGCGGCCAGAGAGATGCGTCACCGGGTAGAAGAATTGTTGGGTGGCGGCCTCAAAGGTGCACGGATGGGTACTTTCCACTCAGTATGCGCCTACATTTTGCGCCGCGAAGCTGATTATTTGCCGATTACCAGCGACTATGTGATTTATGATACTTCTGATCAGCGTGCCCTGATGAAAGAGGTGATCACAGTTGACCTTGACCTTAACGAAAAGCAAAATCGACCTGAACGCGTCCTGAATGCCATCTCCCGCGCTAAGAATGAACTGGTTGAACCGGATGATTACCCGGCAAATTCTTATCCCGACATGATCATCCGGCGGGCCTATGAGCGCTACCAGCAGAAATTGGCAACCTCGAATGCGGTGGACTTTGATGATCTGCTGATGATGGCTGTACAGTTGTTTCAAAAACACCCAGAAGTCTTGAAAAAATATCAGGACAGTTATGAGTATGTGCTGGTCGATGAGTTCCAGGATACGAACAGTGCCCAGTATCAACTGGTTAAATTGCTGGCCGGGGAACGTCGCAACCTGTTTTGTGTAGGGGATGAGGATCAATCGATCTACAGTTGGCGGGGAGCGGATTATCGCAATGTACGGCGGCTGCGTGAGGATTACCCCGATCTACATACTATTCTCCTGGAGCAGAATTACCGCTCTACCCAATTGATCCTTGATGCGGCCCGGTCGGTGATCGATTTGAATCCGCACCGCACCCCGAAAAAGCTGTTCACCGATCAGGAAGGCGGCCCGGAGATCACCGTTTACGAAGCATACAGCGAGGATCATGAGGCCGAATTTGTGGTCAATACGATTGCGGGGCTGGTGGGAAAAGGCGAGGTTGATCCGGGTGGCTGTGCGGTGATGTACCGCACCAATGCCCAATCCCGTGCTTTAGAAGATGCCTTCATCCGGGCCAATCTGCCCTACCGGTTAGTCGGCGCGACGCGATTCTACGGTCGGCGCGAGGTCAAGGATGTTGTGGCCTATATGCGGATCATCCACAATCCGAATGACCAGGTGAGCATGCTGCGGGTGATCAATACGCCGCCGCGCAGTATCGGCAAGAAAACCATCGAGGAACTGCAAATCTGGGCGTCCTCGTTGGGGGTGTCGTTGGGCGGGGCGCTGGTCCAGCTACAAGAATCACCGGAGGATGCGCCATTCTCCGGGCGGGCGCGGAATGCCTTACTGGGATTTGCGGAGATGCTCGACGGGTGGCGGCAGATCAAGGACGATCAGTCGGTTAGCGATTTGCTTAAGCTGGTGCTGGATGAAACCGGCTACCGTGATTACATCAATGACGGCACACCAGAGGGCGAAGATCGCTGGGCCAATGTGATGGAGTTGGTCAACGTCGCCTCAGAGTTTGAGGAGCTAACTCTGGCGATCTTCCTGGAAGAGATTTCGCTGGTCTCTGAGGTGGATAATCTGACCGACGAGAGCGGCGGTGCACCGACTCTGCTGACTCTGCATGCAGCTAAAGGGCTGGAATTCGACGTGGTATTTCTCACCGGATTGGAAGAGGGTGTACTGCCACATAATCGCTCACTGCATGATGTGGAAGGGATGGCCGAAGAACGGCGGCTGATGTATGTCGGGATGACGCGGGCCAGAAAACGATTGTATCTGCTGCATGCCTTCCAACGCACAGTGTGGGGGCGGGCGGAGATCAATGCCCGTTCACGCTTCGTAGACGATATCCCCGCTAACTTGACCATCGGTGCAAGTGCCGGGCAAAACGATCCACTCCGGCGGGCGGCCTCATGGTCGGGAGGGCCACCGCGCCTGGATGATCCGGGAGAGCCGCAGTTAAAGGCCGGTCAGCGTGTTTTCCATGCCAAGTTTGGCGAGGGGATAGTGATTCAAAGTAAGCCAATGGGCAACGATGTGGAAGTCAGTGTGGCTTTCGAAGATGTGGGAATCAAGCGACTGTTGGCGAGTTTTGCCAACCTTGAAATGCTGGAAGGGTGAAAAAACGAGCGGTTACTCCGGCATCTTCAGGATAATGGCATCTCGCGTTGACAGATTCTCACCCAACAGCATGCTGATGTACTGCCCATCGAATGACCAATCAATAAAATGGATACGCTGTGCGCCGCTAAGCGTGAGAGGCGTCACAGAGAATGTGTCCATTTCCAGGAGCACCAGGTTCATTTGGCGATCTCGATAGATGAAGCGCGAGCTATCTGGTGACCATATGGCGAAGAATGCGTCCGCAGGAATTGAGTACACCACCTGTAACGAAGCTAAATCCAGCACATTGAGCACTGCTTTTCCCTCATCAGCCGGGCTGAAGTAAACCAGATATTGACCATCCGGTGAGAAAGATGGGCCTGACCAAGAAGGATTCCCTTCATGACCATCTTCGTACACGATCTGGCCTTCAAATATCGGCACTGAATAGGAAACAACACCGGTCGTCATATCCAGCAGATTCAGATGGTATTGGCCGTCAAGAGAGATCGGTTCGTATTTGTCGGTAAGCGGTCTATTGTTTTCATCCAACCAGGGTGAGCCAAGCGTGAGATAGGCAAAGAGACTGCCATCGGGGGAGAATTGTCCATCCACCCCACCGTCAGCCAGGATCGAAACACTGTCAGATTCTAAGTCCCAAAGCGCCAGCCTTGTGATCTGGCGGTAGGCATCACCCTCGCCCTCCTGGTTGATGTATCGAACCAGCATTTCCGGGTTACTCGACCGCCAACCCCGGAAGAATGCGTAATAGAAGCTGGAATCGCCAAATATGTCCATGGGAAGCTTATTGACATAGTCTCGCCCCTCCTGGTACATATACGACGGGTTGCGCTCAGGATCAGGTTTGAGATACATAGCAATAACAAACTCCCTGGGCATCACAAAAAAAGTCCCAGCAAGGTAACCAGGTGTCAGATCAAAAAAGCCACCAGGAACGAACGCCGACCCCACAATCTGACCGGAATTGATATTTAGAAGTGTACAAACATTGGAACCACCCCCTGTGTATTTTTCATAGGCCAGGGTGTCAGGGGCAATCCAACCTAACAGTTCAAGATACTTGCCCCTGTATCCTTCAGGCTCTATAGCCCTTGGGTTGCTGCTGTCCTTTTCCATTATCCAGACGCTTACAAGATGGGGAGCATTACCATCTGGCCCCATACCGGAAAAGATGATCTGGGCCCCATCTGGTGTCCAGATGGCTACGTCATTAACTAGCGTGCAGGCCACATCCTGGCTGTTAATGGCTGTTGGGATGAAGTCCGGCGGGTCGGCACGTAGTATTTCTTTTGTTGATGATCTTGAGAGACAGTTATCAAGCAGGAGTTCATTCGAGGTGGGTGACCACTCGGTTAAATACGTACCGAGGTTAATAGGGGATAGATCATCCGCCCAGATGAGGGGTGGGTAGGGTGTAGGTTCAGGCGTCGGGGTTGGAGTGGCGGTTAATACTGGCGTCGGCAATATGGTTGATACGGCAGTTTCAGTTGGTGCTGGCATTGCTGTGGTTGGTTTGATAGTCGAAGTGGGTTCAGGCGATGGTGAGGCTCGGCAGGCTGTGAGTGCCGCAAAAAAGATGATCGTCGTTATCCATTGTACGCTTATGCCAAACTTTGACGGTGACATGTTCTCTTCCCCCCATATTGTTCTCCCGTTTTCTCAGTCTACGACATTTTGCTCGCCAGGTAAATCAGGAAAAACTGGGCCCATGCATAGGTTATTGACATCAACTCTAGCTCATGTTAGTCTTAGGTTACTTTAAAATCTAAACTATCTGTACAAAGGTGCGCTGAAATTCCGCTCAAGGCGCACAATGGGGAAGACCGGTGAAAGTCCGGCGCTGTCCCGCAACGGTGAATGATGATCTACCAGATCGATCTAAGCCCGATTACCCGCCTTTGTACGGCTTGTAAACCTTCGAGGAAAGGCTTCAAGTGTATCCTCTGGATCGCTCTATTCCCGCCCTCTGGCGGGATTTTTGATCCTTTTTAGCTGCTGCCTACCCTCGAAATAGACTACAACTGGATCAACATTATGCTCAAAAAATGTCTCCCCCTTATCATGATCCTGGCAATGGTTGCCTGTGGGCAGCCGGAAGATATCACAACAGCCCCACCGGATGAGCAGTCCGCAAGTGAGCCTGAATCTACCGGCGGCGAAGCTGTCGCCGCGCCTGAACATAACCTGACAACAGGTTGTGTCGAAACCTATGCAGAAGGTATCGACTATTTCCCAGACAAGGCTGAATTAACATATGCCGACGGCCTGGCAGTTGAGTACCACGATAACTACAAAGTGGTCGAGGTGACGGCCCCCTGGCCGGGTGCGACAGAAACCTACCAATATCTATTGGTGCAATGTGGCACTCCCGCGCCGGAGGGGTTCGACGGTATTCAAGTCATCGAAGTACCGGTGAATACGATGGTTGCAATGTCCACCACCTTGATCCCGCACCTAGACAGCATGGGGGTGTTAGATCGCCTGGTCGGGTTGGACAGCTTTGCTTATGTCAATAACCCAACGGTGCGTGAGATGATCGATGCCGGGAAGCTGGCCGAAATCGGCTTTGGAACCGAGATGAACGTCGAAGTGGCCCTTGACCTTGACCCGGAGATGATCATGGCCCACGTTACCGGAACGCCTGAATATGACTCGGCTCCACCGCTGATCGAGGCCGGACTGCCGGTCGTGATCAGTGGAGACTGGGTTGAAGAGGTTCCACTGGGGCGGGCTGAGTGGATAAAGTACGTTTCGCTTTTCTTCAATACCGAGGCACAGGCCAACGCCGTCTTCAGTGAGATCGAAACTCAATATAACGAGGTTGCGCCCCTGGCCCGCGCAGCAGCGGATAAACCCACCGTACTGGCCGATGCGCCCTATCAGGGAACATGGTATATCCCCGGCGGGCAGAGCTACACCGCGCAGCTCTTCAAGGATGCCGGGGCGGATTACCTGTGGGCGGATGATACTACATCAGGCAGTCTGCTTACCCTTGACTTTGAGGTGGTATTTGACGTAGCCCAGGATGCCGATGTGTGGGTCAATGCCAACTTTACCAGCCTGGAAGAGATGGCTGCGACCGACGAACGGTTTATGGAGTTTGCCGCCTATCAGAATGGCAATGTCTACGGGCACAATAAGCGCCAGACGGAATATGGTAACGACTTCTTTGAATCAGGAGCGGCCCAACCACATATCGTGCTGCTTGACCTGATCAAAATCTTCCATCCTGAGCTGGTTCCAGATCACGAGTTTTATTACTATGTCCACCTCCAGTAAACTGGCTGCCCCTGTTCGGCCTCAGGCAAAGGTAGTTACCTGGGCATTGATTGCCCTGATCATTGCGCTGGTGTTGTTGTTCATCGCGAGTCTGGCCCTGGGCTCGGTCATGATTCCGCTCGATCAGATCATGACCATCCTGCTGAACGGGGAACCGGAACGGGCACGCTGGGCGGACATCGTGATGATCTTCCGGCTGCCCAAAGCAATCACAGCGACTTTGGCCGGGGCGGCGCTGGCGGTGTCCGGGCTGCAAATGCAAACCCTGTTCCGCAATCCGTTAGCCGGGCCGTTTGTGTTGGGGATCAGTTCTGGGGCGAGCCTCGGCGTAGCGATCGTGATTCTGGCGTCCGGGGGGCTACTCAGTGGTTCGACGCTGCTGGCCGGTCTGGGTTTGATGGGTAACCTGGGGGTGGTGATCGCTTCCAGCCTGGGCGCGGCGATGGTGATGTCACTGGTTTTGCTGGCCTCCCGCCGCGTACAGACGATGACTCTGCTGATTTTGGGTTTGATGTTCGGCTATGCGGCTAATGCCCTGGTCAGCATTTTGCTGCACTTCAGCATCTCAGAACGGATCCATACCTACATTAACTGGACGTTTGGCAGTTTCGGGGGGACGACCTGGCGTGAACTGTGGGTGTTCGCCCCGGTTTTGATCGTGATGCTGGCAGCGGCACACCTGGTCGTTAAGCCGCTCAATGCGATGCTGCTGGGTGAAAATTATGCTCGCAGCATGGGCGTGATCGTCAAGCAGGCACGGCTGTGGATTATCGTCTGTGCGTCGGTACTGGCAGGATCGGTAACGGCCTTCTGTGGGCCAATTGGTTTTATCGGGATCGCCGTCCCTCACCTGGCCCGCAATATTTTTGGCACATCAGATCACCGGGTGCTGGTTCCGGCAGTGGCCCTGCTGGGAAGCATCATCGCGCTGGCCGCTGATCTGATCGCCCAACTGCCCGGCAGCCAGACCGTTTTGCCGCTGAACGCGATCACCGCTCTGATCGGAGCCCCGGTGGTCGCCTGGGTGATCTTGAGCCGCCGCAATTTGAAATCCTCGTTCAATTCGTAAGGGAATAACAAGATGGCAGTTCTCACAGCACACAATCTGACAATCGGCTACCGGCAGCGCAACCTGCCGGAAAAAGTCGTGGCCGATAAACTGTCGGTCTCGCTGATGCCCAACGAATTGGTATGCCTGTTGGGGCCAAATGGATCGGGGAAAACGACTCTGCTCCGCACCCTGGCCGGGATGCTGCCCGCTATCAATGGGAAGGTTGAACTACTTGGGGACGATATCACACAGCTCCCTCCGCGCACGTTGGCCCGCCGGTTGAGTGTCGTGCTCACCGATCAGGTTAACGTGGGGAATCTATCCGCCTATGACCTGGTGTCACTGGGGCGCTATCCGCATACCAATTGGTTGGGGAGCCTCACCGGGGATGATGAAGCCATTATCCGGCAGTCTATTGCGGCAGTCGGGGCAGAGGGATTAGCCAACCGGGACATTACCGAACTGAGCGACGGCGAGCGTCAAAAGGTCATGATTGCGAGAGCATTGGCTCAAGCATCCCAGGTGATGATGCTTGACGAGCCAACCGCTTTTCTTGATCTGCCTCACCGGGTCGAGGTGATGCAAATCCTCCGTGACCTGGCCTGGACAACCGGAAGTGCGGTGCTCCTATCCACCCACGATCTCGACCTGGCTCTACGCAGCGCCGACCGTATCTGGCTGATTGATGGCGACGGCCAATTGCACATTGGCGCACCGGAAGACCTGATCCTGTCGGGGGCGTTCCAACATGTCTTCCGGGGTAGAGGGGTCGAGTTCGACATGCAGTCCGGGTCGTTTAAGATCGGTAATGGTGACGGGATCGGCGTCAACCTTTACGGGGATGGGCTGGTCGGGTTGTGGACACAGCGTGCCCTGACCAGGGCCGGTTATGCCGTTGCAACGGAAGCTGCCACTTCAATGGGGGAAGCCGAACTTGGTGTTGAAGTTATCGGACATAACGGAAGTACAACCTGGCGTACCCGGATCGGGACATCGGTTGATGAACACCACTCAATCCACGCGCTGATCCGTTTCTTGAAAACGAATACAGCCGGCGAATTCAATTCGCATCCTCCCGGTAATTAACCTTCGCCCGGAGGATGCTTTGATTCTTTTTTACCATTCATCAATGCTACCTAAGGAGTAATCGTGTTAAACGAAACCATCTCGAAAATCCCGGCTCTTGACGAAGCAGCTATGGCTGCTGCCCAGCAGCGCCAGGATACTCTGACCAAACCTGCCGGGAGTATGGGGCGGTTGGAAGCCCTCTCGGTGCAGATTGCCGGGATCAGCGGGCAAGCTAAACCAACTATCAAAGACAAGGCGATCATCACGATGGCCGGTGATCATGGCGTGGTAGCCGATGGCGTTAGCGCCTTTCCACAAGAAGTTACCCCACAGATGGTGATGAACTTCCTCTATGGCGGGGCAGCGATCAACGTCCTGACCCGTCACGTCGGCTCACGGATCACGGTTGTCGACATGGGGGTGGCCGCTGACATCGAGCCGCACGAAGCACTGCTTGATAAGAAGGTTGCGCATGGCACCAAGAATATGACCCGCGAACCGGCCATGACCCGTGAACAGGCGGTTCAGGCAGTGGAAACCGGGATCGAAGTGGTTCAGGCTGAGGTTGCGAAGGGCCTGGATATCGTCGGGACGGGCGATATGGGGATCGGCAATACGACCCCGTCTGCCGCGATTGCCGCTGTGCTGACCGGAAAACCGGCTGCCGACATCGTTGGGCGGGGAACCGGTGTAGATGATGACGGTCTGAACCGCAAGATCAAAGCGGTTGAGCAAGCCATCGCCACCAACCAGCCCGATCCCAAGGATGGGTTGGACGTGCTGTCGAAAGTCGGCGGGTTTGAGATCGGCGGGTTGGCCGGGGTGATGATCGGTGCGGCGGCGAATCGCGTGCCGGTGATGGTCGATGGGTTCATCTCAACGGCTGCTGCCATGATTGCTGTCGCGATCACGCCGAATGTGCGCCCTTATCTGATTTCCTCCCACCGTTCACAGGAACAGGGTCACGGCATTATGCTGGAGTGGCTAGGACTCGATCCGCTGCTGGTGCTTGATCTACGCCTGGGCGAAGGAACCGGCGCAGCGCTGGGGATTTCACTGGCCGAGGCGGGCTGCAAAATCCTTTCTGAGATGGCAACCTTTGACGAGGCAGGAGTATCGTCAAAAGAGTAGCTGTACAACAAAAGTCTTCTTACCTCACCCCCTTCCAAACTGCTCAAAGGCAGTTCTCCCTCTTCCGTTCCGGTCAGTTTTGCAACCTCGGTGGAGATGAGGCAGACCAGCGGTCGGGGGTGAGGTTTCTTTGTTCTGTTATTGTCATAGAACTGAAAGGGTCAGACCTGGACATCCTATGTTAACATTGGGGAATATCGCTCATTCCCCTACCGGAGTTGACTATGCTCTGCATCCTGCACGGCTACTTACTTGAAGGTTCTGGCAGCAATCTGTGGACACGAGCCATCGCGCGGTCATTGTGTCGCGAAGGCGAAACCATCCACCTGGTATGCCAGGAAAATCACCCAGACCATTATGACTTTATCTCCCAGGCTTTGCGCTACTTGCCAGATGGCTCGATAGAGACGATCCTGGCAGAACGTAAAATCCCTTATCCGGGGCGGTGCATCATGCATAAGCCGCAGCTTGGCGAGATTTTGCCGGTCTATGTCTGGGATAAATACGAGGAATTCTCGACCGTCGTACCGATGGCGGAACTCCCCGACGAGGTGATCAACGATTACCTGGAGCGGAACATCAACGCGGTGAAGCAGATCGTACAGACACATGGTATCACGGCAATTCATGCCAACCACGCGGTGTTGATGTCGGTGGTAGCCCAGCAGGTCAGTGAGGCGGCCTCCATTCCTTTTTCTGTAATGCCACATGGCAGCGCTATTGAATATGCCGTCAAAAAGGATGAGCGGTTTCACCGGTATGCTGACGAAGCTTTCACCGCTGCCAGCCGGATATTTACCATTGGGCCAGAAATACAGGGACGGGTCAGGCGGGTTTTTCCATCGGTGTCCGACCTTGACGGTAAAATGGCCGGGTTGAATCTGGGGGTGGACACCAGCCTGTTTGAGCCGATTTCGCGCCATCAGCGCCGGGAGAATATCGTTAATTTAGAGCAGAGCATCAGCGGGTTATCACGTGGAAAATCGCCTGAGTTATCAAGGGCCATGCGGACAAAGTTATCAGGTGATATGTCCCAGGAAGCGCTGCAAACTGCCGTCGATGAGGCGGCCCATTACGCCAATAAATCACCTGATGTGGACACGGAAAGCAAGCTCAATCAGGTGGACTGGGAAAACGACCGGGTGCTGTTGTTCGTGGGCCGGATTATCGCCAGTAAGGGGCTGCAATCTATTTTGGCTGCTTTGCCCCTGATCCTCGATCAACAGCCGGATACTCGGTTGGTGGTGGTTGGGCATGGCCCCCTGCGAGAGCCGTTGGAGGCTTTCCTGTGGGCATTGGAACATGGTGAGCGATCATTGGCTGAGAATATTGTCCGGTGGGGGAGCGTGTTGGAAGGTTTCACCGAGCGCCCGCTGGAAGAAGTTCAACACTATTGGGTCGGGCTAGAGGATCGGGGGGAAAAGGATTCCTACTTTGACAAAGCACAAAAGCACATCCGGCCTGACCGGGTTATCTTCACCGGCTACCTGACTCACCGCGAACTGCGTTATCTGTTTCCCTGCTGCGATGCGGCGATCTTCCCGTCGGTGGTCGCCGAAGCTGGGCCGTTGGTTTTCCTCGAAGCGATGGCTTCAGGCTGCTTTCCGATGGGGACCTACTTTGCCGGGATGGCGGCCAGCATCGACTCGGTTGCTCCGGCTCTATCGGCAAGGGATGCTGACCTGATGCGACTGAGCGCCGACTCCGCTCAAACGGTGGCAGATATTGTCTCCAAAACTCCACAGGTGCTTGAATTAGGCGACCAGTATCAAGATGTTCTGCGCCGGGTTGCCGTTGATCGCTATGATTGGTCAAGTGTGGCGCGGAAGTTTGCCAACGAACTACAATCATTGAGTTGGTAATGGCCTTTGTCGCCTATTTGTAGGTCGTTAATTATCACAAAATATCTACAAAATATTGACAAATAGTATTTGAAATGATAATCTGTGAAGGAGTTCGTCGCAGATGACTTTGGAATCTATTTACAACTTGAAAGCTTAAGCATCATGGCAATTGATCGAGAAGTCCCTTCTTTTAATTTAAAGGTGGTTGTCCGGGAAACCGGTTTAAAGCCGGATACTATCCGCGCCTGGGAACGGCGGTATGGACTGCCCCAGCCGGAGCGCACCGCCGGAGGCCATCGTTTATATTCCCAGCATGATATCGCTACTCTGAAGTGGTTGATCGCCCGTCAGCATGAAGGGTTGAGTATCAGCCGGGCAGTCGAGCTGTGGCAATCTCTTGAAGCTGAAAACAAAGACCCCCTGGCAGCGATGCCTTCCCAGCCGGATACCATGATGGAACCGGCTACCCTCTCATCCGGCAGCCGGGATATCCTGAGCGAAATGCGCGAAACCTGGGTTGCTGCCTGCCTCCGCTTTGACGAACTACGGGCTGAGGGAATTATCACCGAAGCGTTGGGAACTTACCCGGTCGAAATTGTTGTTCATGAGGTGCTTCAAAAGGGCATATCAGAGATTGGCGAACACTGGTATCAGGGATCGGCCAGCGTCCAGCAGGAGCATTTTGCTTCGGCACTGGCAATGCGCCGGGTCGAGGCACTTTTAGCAGCGGCCCCCCATCCAACCCGATCAGGCCGGATTATCGTTGCCTGCCCACCTGGAGAGGATCACACCTTTGGCCCGCTCCTGATCGCGCTGACCTTAAAGCGGCAGGGTTGGGATGTCCTCTACCTGGGAGCCAACGTGCCGATTCAGAACTTAGAAGAAACCGTCCAGGACATTAACCCTGACCTGGTTATTATGTCAGCCCAGCTTTTTCACACTGCCGGAAATTTGCTGGAAGCTGCTCGCGCCGTCCGGGATAGAGGGGTAATGGTGGGCTTCGGTGGATTGGTCTTTACCCGTGTGCCCGCCCTGATCGATCACATCCCCGGCTATTATCTCGGCGACGACCTGGTTGAGGTTCCTCAGATTGTGCAGGAATTGATAGTGTCACCGCCACCAATGCCCCCGGTGGAACTGCCCTCGGCGGAGTATGTGGCCGCCCTGGAGAGTTTCCGCTTGCATCATACCCAGGTAGAAGCGGCGATCTGGCAGATGATGAGTTCAGCCCCAATCCAACCCGCTCATCTTGAAATAGCGAATGCCACGCTTGCACAGAACATCATAGCGGCTTTGAAGTTAGGTGACATGGGGTTGATCGGTGAGGATATCGCCTGGATTTCCGGCCTGATGCAAAACAATCGCCTGCCGGTTGAAGCGCTCACTTTCTATCTGCGAACCTATGGTGACGCCGTCGATCAATATCTCGATGAGCACGGAGCACTGATCGTCGAGCAGTTGGGCATATTGGCAGAGCAAGTATAACGATCAGCGTACTTATAGATAAATCAAAACAAAATA
>JBNKDD010000116.1:0-16347 GCA_050288085.1 Anaerolineae bacterium | reverse complement strand
TGACTTGTTATTGGGTCCAGTGGGCTTCTGACAATTGCAAAATACCATGCAGGTCTCAACCCTGCCCAGGTCAGGACAGGTGCCCTGTTGTATCCCTGCACCGGTTAGATTGCTCATGCCATAAGCCCACTTAACCTCCTAACACAGCCTTAATACTTGATATCGACCTGTCTTCTTGACTGGGCCGATTCGACGATGGCGTCGCTGATTACCGCAGCGCGGTAACCGTCTTCAAAGGTCGCCCCGTGCGGACTGACTTCCTTATCGTTCCGGATGCAGTCCAGCAGGTGAGCGATCTCATGCACGAAGGTGTGTTCCCAGCCAATAATATGGCCGGGCGGCCACCAGTTTTCGATCCAGGGATGGTGGCCCTCCGTGACCAACACATTGGTCCAGCCTTCGGTTTCCTTCGGCTCCTGATCGACATAGTAAATCTCGAATTCATTAAGCCGTTCCAGGTTGAAACGAATGCTGGCCTTCTCACCGTTGATCTCGAAGGAGTTGTAGTTCTTGTGTCCCCCGCCCAGCCGGGTACACTCGAAGGTGCCCAACGCCCCATTCTCAAATTCGGTGGTGGCGATAAAGGCATCGTCTACGTCAACTGTTCCCATCGTGCTCGGATCACCGGGCATTGGGCGCTCGGTGATGAAAGTTTTGGTGAAGGCCGACAGGCTCTTGACCCCGCCGACCAGGTAGTGAGCCAGGTCGATGATGTGCGCACCCAGGTCACCAATCGCGCCGCTGCCAGCAACGGATTTATCCATCCGCCACAGCCTGACCGTGTTATAGTGCGGCATCAGCCAATCCTGGAGATAGACGGCCCGCCAGTGATAAATCTGGCCGACCACACCGCTTTCGATCAGGTGGCGAATCTGGCGAATGGCCGGGACAAACCGGTAATTGAAGGCGACCATATGCTTGACTTTAGCCTTCTTCACCGCGTCCAACATCGCGCTGGCTTCTTCAGCCGTGCGGGCTAACGGCTTTTCACACAAGATATGCATCCCGGCTTCAGCCGCCATGATGCAGGGATCATGATGAGCATTGTTGGGGCCGCCGTTATCAAACAGCTTGATGTCAGGGTTTTCAAGCATCTCGCGCCAGTCGGTGTAGTAATACTCATACCCGTAACGCTCTGCGGCCCCGGCGACGGCAGCCTCATTCCGACCGGCAATACCAACCAGCCGGGGAACCATCGGGGGCGGATACATCATGTAGGGAAGTTTCTTGAAGGCATTGGTGTGAGCTTTCCCCATGAAAGCATACCCCAGCATTCCTACGCCGATCTCCGGTGCTCCGTCTGTGGTGGCAAATTCGGTTTTTTCGCTCATTTGTATTCTCCTACAAAAGTCATAATGTTAGGATGATTATAAACCTATTTTGCCATATTGCCGGGTTGTTTTAAGATCGATTGGTATACGGTAGCAATGCCACCCATTAAACAGGCATCCTGCTCATGAGCCGTTAAGACCACTTCGACCGCTTTGGCGTTCCATTGAAGCGCCCGCTTGTTAAGCTCTTCCAGAACGGTGGACAGCATCAGGTCGGAAGCGCTGCTCAGGATTCCGCCAAATACCACCAGGTCAGGATTCAACGCATTGACCAGGGAGGCGATGCCGATCCCCAGGTAATAGGAGACCCGATCAAAAGCCTTCCGGGCAACCTGATCGCCCTGGTAAGCCGCTTCAGCGACCAGTGGTACGGTCAACCGGGTCAGGTCGTTCTCGGTCTGTTCCAGTAAAACGCTCGATAGTCCCTCCTCTTCAACAGCCTCCTGCACAAATCGGAACAGCGCCGCCTGGCTGACGACCGTCTCCCAGCAGCCATGATTGCCGCAGTTGCATAACTCGCCTTTGGGGATCATGGTCATGTGGCCGAACTCACCTGCATATCCGGCCCGGCCCCTGAATAAAGACCCCTGGCGAACGATGCCCCCGCCTAACCCAACCCCGACACTAATGTACAACACCTCATCGTAGCCCTGAGCCGCGCCAAAGAGATATTCACCCAGGGCTGCCATGTTAGCCTCATTATCGACAAACACCGGGACATCGAACTGCTTGCGCAAGATGTCACCCAGGGGGATGTCGTGCCAGCCGAGGTTAGGGGCAAATAGTAGATTACCGGTTTCATGATCAACCAGGCCGGGTACGCCGACCGTCAGGCCCAACAGCCCGTTGGTGGTAGCCTGGGCCTGTTCCTCCAATTTGTGCAGCAGCGCCAACACCCGATCCAACATCTCCTGCTGATCCAGGTCGGTTGGTATCTCCAATCGCTCCGTATAGAAAATCTCGGCGGCAAAGTTGGAGATGATCGCCGCGACAAAATCCACACCGACCTCGCAACTGATGATGCAGCCTGCATCTGGATTCAACTGTAAGAGGATCGCTGGGCGTCCGACTCCCGAAGTATCGTAACCAACCTCGTAAACAAACTGGTGTTCGATCAACTCATGTACCAGACTTGAAACGGTCGTTTTGTTCAACCCGGTGATTTCTGCCAGCGCCGCTCGTGAAATTGGAGCATGTCTATGCAATTGATGCATAATAAGGGAGAGGTTGATCTCTCTCACCAGCGCCTGATCACCTGTGCGGAGGCGATCTAAATTTGCCATTGATGGGCCTCGTTTTTTGGTTTGATGTTGCTCTGTAGATTTTTTTGTTGCACCAACCAACTAAGGGCCATTGTACAGTACGCAGCATCTTTTCGTCAAGACTTTATGGGGTTTCTCATTCGCAGATTGTGAGGAGAACGTTAAAGGAGCGTTTGTCACCAACTAACTTTTGCATGTTCGCATAAATACACTATAGTTGAAGGGATAATCACTTAGGAGGAGAGTGTATGAAACAACTGGCCCAGGATTTGCTAGCAGTTGTCACGAAGGCCGCTGCACAGTTGCGCCAGGTTGACGATCAGACCGCCGCTGTCCGCCCCGCACCGGGAGAATGGTCAAACAAAGAGATCATCGGCCACCTGATCGACTCCGCAGCAAACAATCACCAGCGCTTTGTCCGTGCCCAGCGGGAAGAGCCTCACACCTTCCCCGGTTACGAACAGGATAATTGGGTGGGCTTACAAGCCTATCAAACCAGGGAATGGGATCACCTCCTCACACTCTGGGAAGCCTATAACCTGCATCTAGCAGGCATCATTGAATGTATTCCAGAAGAGAAGCTGGAGACAGCCTGTATCATTGCCGGTGAGCCCTGGACATTAAAGGAAATCGCCACCGACTATCTGGGACATATGCAAAAGCACTTTGACGATTTGCCGGTCGATGTATCGGATATCAAGCGCTACCCATATCCAAAAGGCGGCTAAACAATCGCCCACCATCCTTCCTTTATAGGTCAGGACTTACGCAGTTGAGCAGGCAGACAAGGGGCTTAAGCCCCTTGCCCAAGCACAAAATCGATTGGTTTTGCGTAAGTCCTATAGGTTATTTAAGGATTTATCACCATGGCTCTCTCTGAACGGGAATCACCCGCCGGTAAGCGGGTATCCTTTTTCGTCACCTGTATGGTGGATATGCTCTACCCCGACACCGGCTTATCTGCCATCGAGATACTGGAGCACCTGGGCGTCGAAGTTGACTTCCCGAAACGGCAAACCTGCTGCGGCCAACCTGCCTATAACGGCGGCTATCGCAAAGAAGCCCGGCGGGTCGCGATCCAATTTTTGAAAGCCTTCAAGGATGCCGAGGTGATCGTCACACCGTCTGGATCGTGTGCGGCGATGGTTCGCCACGAATACCCGACCCTGTTTGCGGGTGATCCGCAGTGGCAGCCCTTAGCCGACCGCGCCGCCGCAATCACCTGGGAACTGACCGAGTTCATCGTCGATGGCCTGGGGATCGAAGACCTGAACCTCCGGCTGTCTGAACCGGCCAGCTTTGCCTTCCATGATTCGTGTCACGGCTTGCGGATGCTTGGCCTGGGCGATGCCGCCCGCAAGTTGGTAGACGGGATCGAAAATGCCAGCGTCCACGACCTGACCGACAACGATCAATGCTGTGGGTTTGGCGGGCTGTTTGCGGTCAAGATGGCGGATGTCAGCGGGGCGATGCTCCAGAAAAAGATGGACAACATCAACGCCTGTGAAGCGGATACCATTCTATGCGGCGATGTAAGCTGCCTGTCACACATGAACGGTGGATTGGCGCGGCAGGGGTCATCAAAGCAGGTGCGACACATCGCCGATGTGCTGGCGGAAGGACTGCGAGGCAAGAGCGATGGAAGCTAAATCCAATGATTTCATCCCGGCGGTACAGATATCGATTGCCGACCCCGCACTACAGGCAGCGGTCACTCATGCGACCCACCATTCTGACAGTGGGCGGCAGGCAAAAATGTTCGCCTATGGCAAGGAGCACGGCGAAGCCCTCCGGCGGCAGCCGCTGCCAAACGGCGGGCATTAAGCCAACTGCCCGATCTATTGGAGCAGGCCGAAGCCAACCTGATCGCCAACGGGGCCGAGGTTCTCTGGGCGCTCGATGCGAACGAGGCCAACCAATATGTACTGGACATTGCCCGGCGGCACAGAGTCCAGACTGTTGTCAAAAGCAAGACCATGGTCAGTGAGGAGCTTGGTCTTAACCACGCCCTGGAGGGAGCCGGGATCGAGGTTGTCGAAACCGACCTCGGCGAATACATCATCCAGTTGAGCGGGGAGACTCCCAGTCACATTGTCGGCCCGGCTATCCACAAATCGAAGGAAACCATCGGCGAGTTGTTTGTCGATAAATTAGGTATGGAGCCGACCAACGACGCCGCAGAGATGACCAAATTTGCCCGGAAGCAGCTCCGCCAGATTTTCCTGTCCGCCGATATGGGCATCTCCGGTGGGAACTTCGTCATCGCCGAAACGGGCACCGTCTGCCTGGTCACCAACGAGGGAAACGGGCGGATGGTTACCTCACTGCCGAAGATACACGTCGCGCTGGTCGGCATTGAGAAGATCGCAGCAACGATTGAAGATTACGCCACGCTCGTCCAGGTCTTAACCCGCAGCGCCACCGGGCAAACCATGCCGGTCTACACCCACATGATCAACGGCCCGCGCCGCCAGGGTGAAATCGATGGCCCAGAGCACATGTACGTGATCTTCGTCGATAACGGGCGCAGCGACATCTACTCAACCAGCTACGCCGAAATCCTGGCCTGTCTGCGATGTGGGGCCTGCCTGAACGCCTGCCCGGTCTACAAGATCGCCGGGGGACATGCCTATGGTTGGGTCTATCCCGGCCCGGTCGGATCGGTGATCACCCCCCTGCTGATCGGCCTGAAGAATGCCGTCCCGCTGCCTTACGCCAGCAGCCTGTGCGGGCTGTGTAAGCAGGTCTGCCCGGTTGATATCGACCTACCGCGAATGCTGCTCGATCTGCGCTGGGACCTGATCCAGGAGCGGCGTGGCGGGCTGATCTGGAATCTGGGCATCTGGGGCTGGTCGGTGCTTAACCAGTTCCCGCTGTTATTCGGGATCGGGAGCAGGCTGGCCTCGCTCTTTAACGGCCTGACATCCAAACGCTTACCGGGGCCGCTCGACGGTTGGACAAAGTACCGGGAATTCCCCCGGTTTGCGGAGAAACCCTTCCGCCAGTTATGGAACGAACGCCGGAAAGAAAAGGGAGTGAACCATGTCACTCAGTCGTGAGATCATCCTGGCTAAACTCCGTGTTGCCGATCAGCCATTTACTGAAGTGCCGCCAACCGGCTCATACCTGCTGGTTGTGCCGCGTGGTGATGCCTCGCCGCAGGGGCTCAGGGAGCGGTTCATCCAGGAAGCGACCACGCTGGCCTGTCGGGTTCACCAACCGGCTGGCGAGCGCGAAGCGATTGACTTGCTGCTGCGCCTGCTCTACAAGGATAAAACGGTGCAAGCCTGGAACTTTGACCGCATCCCCCTACCCAACCTGGAAAAAACCTTGACCAGGGAAGGGATCACGATTGCCAGCCCGGATGATGCTACCGTCCGGGTAGGGATCAGCGGGGCCGATGCGGGTCTGGCCGCGACCGGCAGCCTAGTGATCAGCAGCGCCCCCAGCCAACCGCGCCTGACATCGCTGCTGCCACCGGTTCATGCGGCTGTGCTGTCCGCCGACCGGATCGTCCCTGACCTGGAAAGCTGGTTAGCCGCTCAACGGCAGGCCGGGTTAGAGCATTTCCGGCGGGCTTCCCAGACCGTGCTGATTTCCGGGCCATCACGGACCGGCGATATTGAAATGGAGCTGGTCATGGGGGTGCACGGGCCGGGCGAGGTTCACATTATCCTGGTCTGAAAATGCGTTTTTGTGCTTTTTTTGACCTCATCCCTGCTCTCGCGCACTCAAGCGCGCTCGGTCAGGGGTGAGGTCTATTTCAAATCTTTACCGCAGAACTGTCATGTTGACCCCCTTACAATGGGGGTCATATACCTCAGTCGGGCAGCATCAGGCTTTCAACCGCTCAAAATACAACTTGCGGAACTTGGCGACCTTCGGCGCGATCACCGCCCGGCAGTAGCCCTGATAAGGATTGTTCTCGAAGTACTTTTGATGATAAGCCTCGGCGGGGTAAAACACGTCGAGGGGAGTTACCTCGGTGACAATCGGATCGTCCCAGGGGCCGTTGGCCTCCAGCTCTTTGATGGCCTGTTCTGCGACGGCCTGTTGGGATGGCGAGTGATAAAAGATCGCCGAGCGGTACTGCGACCCAACATCCGCACCCTGCCGGTTGAGGGTGGTCGGATCGTGGATCACGAAGAATACATCCAGCAGGTCTTTGAAAGAAATTACCGCCGGGTCAAAGGTAATCTGAACGACTTCGGCATGGCCGGTCGTTTTGGTGCAGACCTGATCGTAAGTCGGGTTGGGGACATGTCCACCGGCATAACCGGAGACGACTTGCTCCACCCCCTTGAGTTGATCGTAGACGGCCTCCAGGCACCAGAAACATCCACCGGCCAGGGTTGCCACTTCCTTGGTCATGTCGCGTCCTTTGTTGATAACAATAAACTACTCACGAAGTCTTGCGGATCGAGTGATCCCAGCAGATAGATTTTATCACCTGGGCGGGCTCATTACCCGGCTTTGCAAGCTGAACGGACAGAATCGCCTATGGGCATATGGGCGATAACGCTTTCATCGGCAGCTATGCTACAATGATCCTGGGCTGGTTGCTCTCCGTAGGAAAAGGGAAAGATCATGACCATACCTGTCAGTAAAGAACAATTCACCAATTGGTTTGTCGCAGCACTTGAGCAAGCCGCCATTAATGCGGAAGAATATTTAGGGGTTTCGAGGATTCCTAGAAATTTCTTGATCGATTTGCATGCAGGACCAAAGGGCGAGATTCACAGCATCGATGAAGCAGTTGATAAGCTCTATATTGGAAATGACCTGTCATGGCTAATCATTGATGTGGCTGTACAACGGATAGAGGGGGATAACACCACTGTATTTGTCCGTCCCAGCGGACACGATCCTGAACCCTGGCCGTCCACCTGGAAATTTGATGAAGGCAAAGGCCCCTTTAATCAAATGATATACCAGGGCATTGAGATTGTAGATTAGCGTAAGTCAACTCCTTGAGCTCGACCTTGTTCCAATAAGAGAAAAGAAAATGCTAAAGATCGGTGTTAAAGGAAGAATTCTAAACGGTAGATATAAGGGATGGTATGTTCTCATTAAAAAAACCAAAACAAGGCATAAGTGGAAAATCAAGGAAAGCTACTATGTGTATTATTATGAAAGAATCGATTCAAGACCAACATACGATAATTGGTTTTGGGACTATGAAACGCTTCTCGCAAATATTGGAGACCTGGAAGTCGAGTGGCTCGATGAGTAATTTGTTATAGAGGGCGGCTTAGAACACGCTACCGCCCTCTATGAATGAGTTACTCTTATGCCAACGCCGCCTCAACCACCTGCTGGATTGCACCGGGATTCGCCCCACTCAGCCGGTGGAATTCCCGCCCATTCTTAAACATAATGAACGTCGGGATAGCCTGAATGGCAAAGCGCTGGGAGGTCATTGGGTTGTGTTCGGTGTCCAGCTTGACCACCTTGATCCGCCCGGCATACTGCTTCGCGATCTGGTCGATGTAGGGCGCGATGCTCCGACATGGTGCACACCACGCCGCCCAGAAATCGACCAGCACCGGCAGATCGCTTTCCAGCACCTCGCGATTGAAGGTTGCATCGCTGATCGCAATCGGCTGATCGCTATAGGCTGCCCGGTAGGTATCTTCATGATGGGCAGCATGGGATTCCGTCCGGGGTGCTTTCGGCAGGGGTTTGTCATATAACAGGTGATCGATATGTCCCGCCACGTCAGCCGCACGGATCCGCCCGGCCTCCGATTTGATGCTGGCTCCGGGCGTGATCGTCACCAGGGCCGGAATAGACAGGTAACTATAACGCTCACGGGTATCAGGGTTCTGGTTGGTGTCCACCCGCACCACCAGAAGCTCGCCGCGATGCTCGCGGGCAGCATCACGCAGGGCATCATCTAAATCCTGACTCAGCTTGCCATTGTACAGCAGCAAGACAATCGGCAACTGCTGCGCCAGGACACGTTCCAAACTATGATCATCAGTCGTGATCGGCGTGTCAAAAACAGGCATCATCCCACCTCACAAATGGATTTTCCATTACATATATGATACCAGACAATCACCCCTTGAGTATGATCTATATGTTATTCTAATACTGTTCTTGGCCAATTCTGATGATAGTCTTACATGGCAGCCGCGATTCTATTCTTCAATTGCCCCACCGATAACCCGTAAGTGCTGCCGGAACGAATACGACGGGTCGGCGGCCCGCTTCTCCAGATAAGCCTCAAACTGGAACTGTTCGCGGAGTGTCTGCCCTGAGTGGATCGCTTTGACCTGGCGACGCTCGGTTTCCCAGATAGTCTGGGCCATCTCGATCAGAGCATCGGTACGCTGCTCCCGGACAAACAACACACCGTCGTCATCGGCAAACACCAGGTCATCGCGGGTAACGACCACCTCCCCCAGGTTGGCCGATTCGAGCGCGTTGTCCGGGCGGGGATCAAGCCGCAGCGGGCCGACCGGACAGCACCCATAGCTGAAAACCGGAAAACCGATCCGGATGCATTCATAGGTATCGCGGTGACTGCCCCAAAGCACCACCCCTTCTAACCGGGATACCTGCGCTTCAAGCACGGTCAGGTCACCGATGCAGCCCTCGTCGGTGCGGCCCTGGTTATCGATCACCAGCACGTCGCCCGGTTGGGCCTGGGACATCGCCTCAAGGAAGACATCCACGCTCCCGGAGTGACGCACCGGCAGCACTCGCCCGGCGACTTTCATCCCGGCGGCAATCGGTCGGATGCCCGGCGGCGCAACCCGAAACGGGATATCCAGGCGCATACAGGCATCGGCGATCAGGGGAGTATACAGATCCAGAAAAGTTGTACTTAATAATTCTTTGTGAGTGCTCATGTGTGTTTTCCCGTTAGATTAATAGTTACTTGTCGCATTACTCATGCAAGTCATGTGATCATTGTAACTGTTTTGTAATGGCATCGTAGTTTATTGTATCCAGGATGGCTATATACTCAAATTGGGGGGGGACGTACCTTCCAACGTTCTTTTATCTTGTTCGGTATTGTTTTGTCTTTATTGTGAGGAATAGGGAGAAATATTAATGCTTGCCTATCTAGAAAAATATACCTTTTTCCGGGACGTTGTAGAACGTTCACAAGCCCCAGACATCGATAAATATGTAGAGTTGTTTCTCGGTCATATGCAGTCGGCACTCGACAGCAAAGGGGGTGACTGGAACATCTCAATTTACGATACGGCCTGGGTGTTATGTACAGACTTCTTCCAGGCAGAGGAACGGGACTACCACCTGACTCTGCTGTTGGCGGAGCAAAATGAGGACGGCACCTGGGGGGATGCTTCCTATATGCCGCATTCGCCCCTGGTCGATACCCTGGCGATGGCGATGGCCCTCTACCGCCTGAACCGGCCTATCCCGAAATTCAACCAGTTAGAGCAGCGCGTTGATCAACTCCTTCTGCAATCAAAAGAATACATTAATCATGACACCGTCGCTTTTGAGATCATCGTTCCGCTGCTGATCAACTGGCTGGAAGATCACGGGGTAGAATTCCGGTTAAGCGATCCGGCCCGGCAGTACCTCAACGAACTGGCGAAGGATGGTCACCGGAAGCTGGAAATCATGGCGAAGGGGCCGGGCTGGTTTAATCCCCAGGCCAGCCTGAGCTATACAGCCGAATTCCTGGCATTAGTCCCCCTGACCGACGACGATATCCGTCAGATACCGGGACTCATGCTGGAGAATGGCGCAGTCGGATTGTCCCCGGCAGCCACAGCCGCCGTTATCGTCGCCCTGCGTGAGCATGGGCAGGAGGTCCCAGAGGGTCTGTACGAGTATCTTCGCTATATGTTCGATACCTACGACCTGACCGGCTTCCCTGACCTGTTCCCATATGCCCATACCCAGCGCTTATGGAACCTGGTTCCCTGGATATTGTCCGGCAATCTATGCGAGCTTCTCCAGAGGGATGAGCGGGTGGTAAACCTGGTCGCTGATATGTACCGTTATCTCCGGCAGGATCAGAAAGGCCGGGTATCCTGGGATGAGTTCAACACCGAGCTGCCCGACCTGGACGATACCTCCGTCACCTTTGCCCTGTATGCCCTGCTGACCTGTGCCGGGGTGAAACTGGAAGAAAAATCGAGCACCTGCTTCTCACACTTCCAGCGACCGGATGGCAGCTTCTTCTGCTACCCGCATGAGACCCACCCATCACCGGTTGGCAGCCTGCACGCATTGATGGCCCTGGAAATCGCCTCTGACCTGCTTGGCCCGGACTTTGCCAATGACGAACGCAACCAGGGCTATATCCGCGATTTGCTGCTTGACATCGCGCCGGACGGCAAAACCATCGACCAGATGTGCCATGATAAATGGCATGCCTCCTGGACTTATGGGGCACAGCGTTGGCTGAGTATCCGAATCGTCCGGGAAACCTACCCGAAGGCCACTGACCGGTTAATTGATGCGATCCTGGAACGGGAGCAGGACAGCGGCGGCTGGGGGCAACAAGATGCCACCCTCGAAGAAACGGCTTATATCATAGCCGGGTTGGCAGCGGTTTTGCCTTATCTTGAGCAGTCGCGGTATGAACAGGTCGTGGATGCCCTGGGACGGGCTAAGTGGTTTATGCACGTCGAACTGATGAAGGATCAGGTTAACATTCCTTTGATCTGGATTTCAAAGAATGTCTATGTGCCTTTGCATCAGGTGGTATCGGCGATCTTTGACGCGGAGTTGACGCTCTTTAAGCTGTCCGAAGAGAATGTGTTGTAGAAAAACCCGGCTGGCAAACGAAACCCATCGGCGAGAGTTTTCTAAGGAAGGCTCTCGCTTTTTTATTTAAAAAGCCTAAACCATCATCTCCTTAACCGGCCTGAAAATCGCCTGCATCTGCTCGGCTGCCCGCGCAAATTTCCGGTTGGGGAGTCTCGATGCCAGCGAAAAATAATCCTGGGCCAGCGTATCGAATTCAAATTGCAACTGTGCTGCATCAGGGTGTTCAGGAATGGCATACAAGGGCCCACGTGGATCGCCATTACACAAGGCTAGCAGCATCCTCTGTCGACTGACTATTTGATCAAGATTTTCCCAGATATCCATCTCTTCCTCGTTTACAGATTTGACGACAGTTAAATCACGACAGTTATTCATGCACTCATCTTAACTGAAACGGTTAGGCGGTTTATGAATTTTCGTGAAAAATATCTAACAAAAATGTAACGAGCCGTAACATGAAATCCAGTTGATGTTGCAAGGACAGCAAAGTGGCACCAACTGACCACCGGCAGGGGTGATAGAATTCTAGGGAGCTACGCTGGAATGAACGGGGTATTGTAGGAAACCGTCACTTAGTCAAGTATCTATCCATAAGTTCAAAAACGCCGGTTGTAGGGGCGCTTCGTGAAGCGCCCTGGGCAGATCGCGATCCGCCCCTACGGTGATTTATGGATGGACCCTAAGCGAAAATGATAATTGCTGGCTTACCAGTATCCATCTATCTGGCAACAGTCTGGCTTTCGATATGTCGCCTACACATACCCAGCACGGTATCTAAAAGGCTGGTTAGTGCCTCAGATTGTTCACTCGATAGGTTTTTACACTGTACCTGATTTGCCTCAACAAGAATTTCAAGATACTCACTAGCTCGTTCCAAAACAAGGTCATTAATGCTGACCTGTAAGTCCGGGTCATTTATTAAAAGCTGCCGGGCCTCACCTGAACTGATATCCCTGGAAGCCGCCGTGACAAATACCGGGAGGTTAAGCGGCTCGGTTTCATCAAAGGGATAGTCGGCAACCAACCGGATATACCGGGCATATTTACCGACTAAGGCCAGCAGCGCATCAAGGAAAGCGCGGTCGGATGATAAGCTGCTAAAAGGGAAGGCCGCGATCACCGAGGCCGTTATGGCATCGGTCAACGCAAACCGTTCCAGGTAGGCATCAAAGGCTGCATCAACATCTAAAACAATCCCGACACGCTGATCGGGCTGTGTGGTCGTCCTGACGTAATCGACCTGGGCCTGGTTCTGATTGCGAAGTGTATCCTGCCAGGCGGCCAGCCAGTCTTCGGCCAGATCGTTATCCGATAACAAATCAAACCCCTTGAAGGTAATCAGGGCGACATGGGTTTTCACGGCATCCAGCAAGTCCGCCGGTTTGCGTTCAAGCTGCTGTGCGGCGTGCTCAATGCCGGTCATCTCCTGGATGGCCTCAAACACCTGCGTCGCCTGAGCGCCGGGGGTATGCTCAAACAGGAAGTCATTTCCCACTCCCAGATTGGCCCCCAACAGCCGGGACATCGGCGGCTCAATGCCAAACGATTCACACCATTGAGCCGTGAGGTGATCCCAGGTAGCAAAATATGCCTCACTCCGGGTGGCTCGGATGATAGCATCCGCTGTCTTAACGTGTTTAAATGTTGGGTGTTTTGGCAGCATATCTAACATCAAGTCTCCCTATAACTAGAGCTTACCGCATTCTGACTGTCAAAGACTTCCAGATAATTAAATAAAGACTGACGCAGTTCAACCCCGGATAGCGGATTTAATACTGATATCCTACGTTAATCTTACTTTATGGCTGATTAAGCAGTTGTATCACCAGGTGAATGGCTTCTTCGGGAGTCGATGCCCGGTAAAGCTGGCTATCCGAAAACAGATCGCCCACGTCCATGTTAAGCAAGATCACCGGCCTATTGTTTTTGAGTGCCAACGCGATCTCCGATACCGTGCCCGCCCCGCCCGCGCAGGCGATCACCACGTCACTGGACAGCACATTGATCACGTTGCGGGCATCGCCCATGCCGGTCAGGATCGGAATAGCGAGATGCGTGGAGGCTCGCTCCAAGTCCCGATCCGGGAGTATGCCGATCACCAGCCCGCCTTTTTGACTGGCCCCTGCCGCCGATGCATCCATCACCCCGACATTCCGCCCGCCGTTGAGCAGTACCCAGCCCTGCTCCGCGATCAGTTCGCCCAGCCGGTAAGCCTCCTGAATCGCATCTGTCGGGGCCTGATCGCCACCGCCCATCACGCCGATGATGGTCTTCTTCATCAGAGACCAATACTGCCTAAGTACTGCTGGCATTTGGGAATGTTTGCCTGATTCAACCCCCTGCTACCGCTAAAGCGGTATCTGCCCCCCTTTGCGAAGGGGGGCGAATCGCGGCGAGCACAATAGTACGAGCGGCGATGGGGGGTTCTGAACTCAAATGCCAACATAGCTTAGAAAATCCCGGATCTTCTCAACAGCCACCGCTGGCCGTTCCATCGGGGCATTGTGCCCGGCCTCTTCAATGATCTCCAACCTTGCATTGGGGAGCGCTTCGCACATCGCCTCTTGATGCGGCGGCGGAAATTGAAAATCGTGCCTGCCTGCCATAACCAGCGTTGGTGTAGAAATCTCCCCCAATCGATCCATGATGTTCCAGCCCCGCAGCAGATGCTTGAATCCAAAAACGAGCGGCTCTGGGCGGAACTTGACTCGCATCATCGCCAGTTGTTCGAGAGGCTTGTAGGTATAAGAATAGGCTTTGCCAAAGCGCATCATAAAGCGGAAAGCCTGGTTGGGGGATAAATCACCGTTAAAGAAACGGCGGGCGGCCTCGACTGCTCGCGGCGAGTAGCCGTCCTTTTCCAGTCGTTGAGGCGCACCCTCCTGCACCCAGCTAATATCAGAACAGGTATCGGCCAGTATCAGGCCGGACAGGCTGTCCGGATATCGGAGCGCATATTCCTGGGCCACCATCCCACCGAAGGAGTGACCGAACACCACCCACCGATCGATCCCCAACTGCTGCCGCAAAGCATCTGCATCAGCAATCAGGTTTTCCCAGGTCATCGATTCCACCGGGGGACCGGTTGAGCGCCCATTGCAGCGGTGATCATAATAGATCAGCCGGTAAGTGTCGGACAGGGGTTTGAGGGGCAGCAATGTAATGTGATCGGCTCCCGGCCCACCATGCATCATCAGGATCGGGCAGCCATCGCCTATGATTCTTGTGAAAAGTGATATACCGCGAATGTTCATTAATGTACCCAAGGATAGACCTTACCCCTGACCAGCCTACTCTTCCTCTTCCACTTCCGCAATCAAAGCTTCAGTGTCAGTAAAGTATTTCTCGAAAACGGGCTTCAGATCATAGGGGGCGTGACTCTGGGCCGCCATGTAGAAATCCTGCCCGGTCACGATCTGCCCATAGTATTCCCGGTAATAATCTTTCAGGAAGGCGAAGAACGCCTCATCCCCCATCGATTCCCGTAGATCGCGGATGAACCGGGCAGCCTGGCCGTACATCCACAGGATAAAGTCCGAGCTTTGATTGTACTTGTAGATCGATACATCAACCGGCCCCTGCGGATCATATTGATCAACCCGCTTCTGCCACCACCAACTTACAAAATCTGGGTGATAATGCTCGAAGTACAGTTGTTCGCTGTAAAAAGCCAGCGATTCATCGATCCAGGGTTCGTTGGCCTGATCGTTGCCGACCGCCCCGTACCACCATTGATGGGCCACCTCATGCGCAACCAGCGCGGTCAGGACGGAGGCAGGCTGACCGATATAGGTCATATAGGCATAATCGGTGATGCTGGCAAAACCTGAATACTCCATCCCGCCGAAGAAGCCATTTTCGGCAACGGTCAGGCTGTCGTAGGGATAGGGGCCATACAAGGCACTGAACAGCATCAGCGATTTGGCCGCCACGTCAAGCGCCTGCTGACCGGCCTCGGCATGCCCGGTCAGGTAGTAGCTGCGAACGGGAACCCCGCCAATCTCCTGCTCGACAAGTTCGTAATCATCGCTGGCAATGAAGGCAATCCCCCGCCCACCGTTGATCGCAAAATGCCAGGTGCCGCCCTCTTGAGAAAGTAATCCCCCGCTGGCGATGGTCACGCCCTCCTCTGCGGTGATATCCAGGCGATAGTTAGCGATCGGATACACGGTCGGATCGCCGACCGGGTGATAACGCCAGGTATACCACCCTTCCCCATCAATGTAAGGAACCAGCGCCGGGTACCACTCCCCCACCTGGATCAGGTCGAAGCTCTGATCGTAGCGCCAACCGGTTGTGCCCCTGGGCGGCCAATCGGTCGCGGACACGGGCGGAACCACGATCCGGTAGGCAAATTCAACCCGAACGGTTTCGTCAGGTTCAGCCGGTCGGGGCAAGGGGACACGCAGAATCGTCTCCTGATCGGTGAAGGTCGGGTAATCGTTCAGCACGTCGCCGCCGACCGTAACACTGACCGTATCGAGATGAAAGGCATCCAGGTTGTAATGCAGCGGCACATTGAACACCACCTCGTCCCAGGGATCGGAGGAGCGGTTAACGACCTCAACCACCTGCCGGACTTTCATCCAGCGCTCGTAATAGGTCAGATCAACTTCAAGCGTAACGGTTGGGGCCTCATCGATGATGCTGGTGAAGTCCTCGATCTCTTCCTCTGCGATCACCAGTTCTTCCAGGGGTTCGATGGACAGGGTCGGTTCAACCGGCTGGACCACCGCTGTTGGGATCGGCGGCGGCGTGGGGGTGGGCGCTTCCATAAAGGGGTCTTCAGCCTCGCTCGTGCCACAGCCAAAGAGTAACAGAGCCACCAATATCATCCAACCGGTGTGTTTCAAGTGGTTCAAAGTATCTTCCTCACCTTATTCTCCGGGAAGTATAGCACTACCTGGACGGTTGCACAGAGACTTTTTCCGACCTCACTCCCGATCTCCCTGCGGTCGATCTGCCCCCTCTCCAAATTGGAGAGGGGGAGGGAG
>JBNKDD010000115.1:0-16527 GCA_050288085.1 Anaerolineae bacterium | reverse complement strand
TATGACCAGTTGATTTTGAGTCGCAGCGCCGGACGCTCTTGCAAATCCTGGCGAGGCAGATTATAGTAGATGCCAGCGGTGAGATCATTGACTATGATTTGCACTCACCATTTACATACCTCACGTCGATACAAACAAAGTGCCCGCGAAGTTCATCTCCTCACGGGCATGGTTCGACACAGGTCCGCTTAGGTACCCCCACCAGGATTTGAACCTGGGCCTCAGCCTCCGGAGGGCCGCACTCTATCCACTGAGCTATGGGGGCTCAATGCTGATAATTATATCACGCATCGATCAACCTGGCGACAAAATTATGAAATCGCATAAGCGGCTTCGGCACGCGGGATGATTGCTTCCCAATCGTAAGTCGCATGGACAACCTTCGCAGCATTGGTTCCTAATTCTGCTCGGCGCTTGTCATCCTTCAGTAAGCTGATCACTGCCCTGGCAAAGCCTTCAGGCTTATCGGCCAACAGCATATCCCGCCCATGTTCCACATTGATCCCTTCGGCTCCCAACCGGGTGCTGACTACTGCGCATTCCATTGCCATTGCCTCTAGCAGTTTAAAACGCGTGCCGCTGCCCATTCGCAGGGGCGCGACATAGACATCAGCCTGCCGATAGTAGGGGCGAACATCCGGCACAAAGCCGGTCAGCGTCACGTCAGGCCGGTTACGCAGCACGTCGAGCCGATTGTGTGGACGCTGTCCAACCACGGTGAAATGTACCTCAGGAATCTCTTCGTGGATCAGGGGGAGGATGTCGTCCACAAACCACAGCACTGCGTCGATGTTAGGCCGGAAATCCATCTTGCCCGTGAAAACCAGCGCAGGCCGTTTGAGTTCTACGGTTGGCAAAGCCTCATCTTGATAAGACTTTACCTGTATGGCGTTTGGAATGACGGTGACCGGGGTCTGGTGGCGGAGATCACTGAGCAATTCGGCGTCAGCCTCAGAGCAGGCAAATATATGATCGACATCCTGGCAGATATCAGTTTCAAAGCGAGTCAGGCGGCGGGCCTGGATTATTGAATAAATGGCAGCCCAGAACTGCGAAAGGTTCTTTGAGTCGCGAGCGGCGATCCGGCGTTGCAAAGCATATTCAGCGTTATGGGCATCGTAGATCACCTTAGCCGATGGCGCATATTGCTTGATGACCGGCAGATAGGGGGCCATCTCGATCCCCTCCAGGTGGATTACGTTGAAAGGGTTCTGCATCAACAGCGTTCCCAGTTTATCAGCAAAGGCATCCGACCACAGGCGGCGAGCCATATCCGCATGCCCGGCGATCAGATCGCGTAGGCGGCGCAGCTTGCTCCGGGGGGACACCTCGACCGTCACCGCTGGCGAACAGAGATCGTTCAGCGGCGTTTCCTCTAATGCCGGTTGATCGGGCTCATGGAAGGATAACAGCCCAACCTGATGCCCTCGCCCGGCCAAACCATTGATCAATCCGAAGTTACGCAGCGCTGCGCCTTGATTGGGTGGATACGGTAGTTGTGGTGTCAAAAACAAGATTCGCTTGGTCATGAGATTCCCAATACTTGTTGGTAAATGGTCAATACTTGCTGGGCCGTTTCGCGCCAGTTAAATGTCGCTGCCTGTTTGAAACCACGCTGGCGCAGTTGTTCCGCGTATCCCGTATCGGTGATCACGCGGCATACCCCATCGGCAATGCTGGCCGGATCATCCGGGTTGATCAGCACGCCCGCTTCGCCGACTACCTCTGGCAGTGATGCCCGATCTGCGACGACGGTGGGCGTTCCGCAGGCCATCGCTTCCAACGGGGGGAAGCCAAAACCTTCATAGAATGACGGCAGGCAAAGCACATGTGCCCCGCTGTATAGGGCGGGCAAATCGGCGAACGGTACATTCTCCACCCAGGCCAGATGATCACCGAGTTTTAATTCCTTACTCAGTGCGAATATCTCTTCGTAGAGCCAGCCTCGCCGCCCGGCAATCACCAGGGCAGGCGCATCTTTCAGATCGGCGCGGAGTTGGGCATAAGCCCGCAGCAACCCGGCCAGATTCTTGCGTGGTTCAAAAGTTCCCACAAACAGGATGTACTCGGCGGGCAGTTGATGCGCCACCCGCACCCGCTCTATTTCTGCTGTGGAGGTCGGTTTGAAATGCTCACTGA
Organism: Anaerolineae bacterium; assembly: GCA_050288085.1. Taxonomy (GTDB): domain Bacteria; phylum Chloroflexota; class Anaerolineae; order Aggregatilineales; family UBA3940; genus JBNKDD01. Next base: position 14,388 of record JBNKDD010000115.1, on the reverse strand, counting down.
TCCCCAACAGCACCGTTGTGACCCTGTCTGGTGGGACACCCAGCAGCTCGATCACATCGGTGCGGGTGGCTTCCGAATCGGTCATGATGTGATCGGCGTACCTAACCGCCACTTCGATCTGGTCGTTGTAGTAGCGGCGGCTCTCTGCCGTGAGGAAGTCGGGGTAGTGTAGAAAGGTCAGATCATGGATCGTGTTCACCGACCGGTAGCCCACCTTATAGGGCGGGATAAAGTCCGGGCTGTGGAGTAGATCAAGCCGCCGGGGAGCAGCCTCAACGGCCAGCGCCAACCGTTCGATCCGGTGATGGGCTGGTGTCCAGCAGCTCACCCGCTGCTGATTGGCTCCTTCGGCCAGATTCCGCCGATCCTTACGGCTGTGCAGAATCAAATACTGGTTGGCCTGATCGATCTGAGGCAGTTCACGAATCAGGTATTGGATGTATTGAGATATGCCGCCTTGCTGATAATAAGTCAGCCGGGCATCAATGCCGATTCGGGCCATAAATCATCCCTGGTGTGTCAGTCAGCAGCGCGAAGGGTGTGTGCCTCGCCAATCGTTAACCGGTGAAGCTGGCCCTGATCATCACGTAAGAGAAGCGCTCCGTTCGCGTCGATGTCTTCCGCCAGGCCAATCACCGTTTCGCCGGGAATTGTAACCTGGATACGCTGGTTGAGGGTGATACACCGCTCCCGCCAGGTATTGACCAAGTTGTTTTTCCCTATTTGCACATACTGGAGGTATAGCTGCTGCATGATCCGGGCAAACAAAACCTCCCGGTCAAGTTCTTCACTGGCTGCAAGGAATAAACTCGTCGCCGTTTCAGCCAGCGGATCATCCGAATCAAAGCGCTGGTTGACGTTGATCCCCGCACCAACGAGAACCCATTCTAGCATATCACCAATCAGGCTGCTTTCCGGTAAAATCCCGGTGAACTTTTTCCCGCCGATTTGTAGATCGTTAGGCCATTTTACATCCACCCGGCAGGGAATCAGTGATTCGACCGCCTCGGCAATTGCCAGCCCAACTACCATTACCAGCCGGTTAACCTGTTCGGCGGGAATGTTTGGGCGAAACAGAATCGTCATTAACAGGCTGGTATTGGCTGGCGCTGACCATGTCCGACCAGCTCGGCCTCTCCCGGCGATCTGCTGATCGGTGATCACGACGGTTCCTTCGGGCGCATGTTCCTCGGCAAGCTGGCGGGCCAGATCGTTGGTTGATCCAGTTTGAGCCAGATAATGCAGATTCTCTCCAAACGGGCCGATCTCCAACCCGGATAACGCGGCCTTCAACCGCTCGGTGGAAAGAGATTCCATCTTTAGATCGCCTTGCTCATGTAGAGCCTGCCCAATTCAAACCCATGCTTGCGATAGTAATCCCGCGTACCAACCGCTGCGATCACGGCGATCCGGTCAAAGCCTGCCTGTCTTGCCGTATCGATTGCTTTTTCGACCAACTGTTTACCAAGCCCTTGATGCTGTGCCCGGCCATCTTCGCTGTCTGATAGCGCCATCGCCAACCCGTAAACCTGCACCTGCCGGATCATCGCCTGCCCATCGATTTCTTCTATCAGGGCAGATTCGGTCGGCAGTGACAATCGCAGAAAACCCGCTAATTTATCCTCCGGGGTCACCGCACTGAGGAACAACTCGCGGCTGTGATCAGTGTCATAGGTCAGCGAGTCAAACCGGACTGTGTCAGGGTCAACCGTTTCACGGCGCACTTCCCGGCAGCGAATACACCGGCAAGGAGTCCCCGCAGCCTTGAGCCGCTGCTGCACAAGCTGACGCAGGTTGGAGGTTGTCACCCCTTCGGCGATCTCCGGGGCGGGGATATCACGCATTACCCGGTTGAGGCGGCAGTATTCCGGCACAAGCCTTTTGCAGGCCACCAGCAGATCGCTTAATTCGCCCTCAGTGTAGGGGCGATAGTCCCCGCGCTGGTAGTGCTCGTATAACTCCGTGCCACGCAGCAGCCCGGTCGGGTAGAGCTTCATCTCATCAGGACGGAGGGCCGGATCGGTCCAGAACCGCCGGAAATCCTCAAGATCGGATTCTGGAGTTGCGCCGAGCAAATTAGGCATCCAATGCAGCGCAATCTTAAACCCGGCACTGCGCAGCAATCGAATCGCCCGCCGCACGTCGACGCTTGTCTCTCCACGCTTGTTGAGCGCCGAAATCTGATCGTTTAGCGTTTGCACCCCTAATTGGACCCGTGTCACGCCCAGCCGCCGCAAATGGTGTACTTCTTCAGGTGTGATGTGATCGGGCCGGGTTTCGATCACGATCCCGGTGTTGCGGTGAGCGGCCTGCTCATTGATCCGGTGGGCTTCTTCGAGCGTTTGTGAATCGGCTTCATTCATCGCATCGAAGCAGCGCCGGATAAACCACTCCCGGTAATCAGTCGGGTAGCTCGACCATGTCCCACCGAGAATCAACAGCTCAACTTTGTCGGTGGTGTGACCGTTACGCTGCATCACCCGGAGCCGCTCATCTGTCTGGATAAAGGGATCGAAGTCCAGCATCAAGGCCCGCATCGCGCCCGGCTCATTGCTCAGATAGCTCTTGGGCATCCGCACGTCGTCCGGGCAGAAGATACAGCGTCCGGGGCAGGGATGTGGTTTGGTCAGCACCGTCACCGGGGCGACTCCGCTCAGAGTCCGGGTTGGTTTGAGGGTCAATCGTTGGAGCAATCTTTGATCGGGTTCCATCAGACCGGCCTCAACCAGCGCGAGGTAACCCCGCCGGAGCCGAGTCTTCCCGATCATGGGATGGCCTTCACGGGCTAATCGCCGTGCCAGCCGGTTAAAAAAAGCGCTGTCGAAAGTCTCAGCCGCTTTGATCGCCTCAAGGTAGGCCAGGAAGTGTTCGGCTTCCTCTTCCAGGTCAATAGGCTGGACATTGCGGGCGCGCCAATCTGCCTGCTGCTGTGGTGAAGTCCCTTTTGCGCGGGGGGTGAATTGATATTTAGGGCGGCGTTGTTGTGCCATATCGCACTATAAAACTATCAACTCCGCTGCCCGCGCCGCAGTTTGGCGAGGATATCTTCCAAACCTACCGGCAGCGGCGCTTCAAATTCAAGACGTTCTCCGTTAGAGGGGGAATCTATCTGGAGGTTGGCGGCATGCAAAAACAGTCGTTTCATTTTGATCCGCTGCTTGCGGAAACCATACACACTATCCCCCACCACCGGATGCCCCAACCAGGCCAGATGCACCCTGATCTGGTGTGTCCGACCGGTCAGTAATTCAAGTTCGAGCAGCGAAAAGCTGTCGAAATCCTCCAACAGATTGTAGCGTGTTGTCGCTTCCCGTCCATTCCTGACTACCGCCATCCGCTTGCGCTGTTTGGGGTCGCGTCCAATCGGGGCTTCAATCAGGCCGGTGCTGCTGGGGGGAACGCCTTCAACCAGGGCAAGATAGCGTTTGCTGACCGTCCGGGCTTTGAACTGGGCCTGAAGTGTTTCCAACGCCTGGGGAGTCTTCGCCAGGACGATCACCCCTGACGTATCTTTATCCAGCCGGTGAACAATGCCCGCCCGCTCGATCCCGCCGACCGATTCCATCTCCGGCCAGCGGGCCAGGGCCGCATTGACTAACGTGCCGCTCATGTTGCCAAACGCCGGATGAACGACCATCCCCGCCGGTTTGTTGACGGCCACCAGATCGGAATCTTCGTACAGCACATCGAGCGGAATTTGTTCCGCCTCGATAATTTCTTTTTCCGCCGGGGGAATGGCGATCTGAATCTGGTCATCCACTGCCAACCGGTAAGCGGGCTTGGAGGGTTTATCGTTAACCAGCACCTCACCGGCTTTGATCAGCCGTTGAGCCTCACTGCGGGTCAGATCGGGAATAGACGCGGTTAAGAACTGATCGAGGCGCTGATCAGCATCAGAAGCCGTCAGGGAAACGATATGTGGTTCGGGCACCTAAACCTCTTGGTGGCTGGCACATTCCACACAATAACGTGTATGTGGTATGGCCGTCAGCCGCGCCAGATCGATCTTTGCCCCACACTTCTGGCAGGTCCCATATGTCCCCTGCTCCATGCGGTATAAGGCTCGTTCCACCTGGTACAGCAAATCCTTTTCGTTGGTGCGTAGGGCAAGATTGGCAGCCTGTTCAAAGGCTTCACTCGCATCATCCGCCTGATGGTTAGTATATCCCATGCCTGCATCAGGAATAGAATCGATCCGGGCTAGGGCTGCTTTCAGCGTATCTCGTTGCAGCTCGAGCTTTGTCTTAAGTTGATGATATGAACTTGTCATTATTGAACACCTCCTCAGTTTGCTGTGTTCAGCTACCGATTGTATCGGGCGGAATACTACTCGCCAAAAAGTCAGGCGGTATAATATAAGTATGTTGACTCTGGCCCGTGCCCTGATAGATTATGAAGCCGACCTGCTGCAAATTATTGCCGCGCAGTGGGATATTGATCTGCCAGTGGGCAGCCGGGAACTCCTGGCTGAGGAACTGGCCGAGGCGATGGCCCAACCAGAGGCCGTCAACGCCACTTGGGTGCGTCTAGGTGAGGATGAGCAGCAGGCTCTCTTTACCTTGCAAGCGCAGGAGGGCCGGATGCCCTTTACCCATTTCACCCGTTTGTATGGCGATATCCGCCCGATGGGGCCTGCCCGCCGGGAACGGGAAAAGCCCTGGTTGAAGCCGGATGGGGTCACCGAGGCGCTCTATTATAAAGGGCTGATCACCCGCGCATTTGAACGCACCATCGCCGGGGCGCAGGCTTATATCGTCATCCCTAGCGATCTGGCCGACCTGCTCCCACAGCCGGAGCGGGATAGTGTGCTGCCAGCACCGGGATATCCGGTTGCCCCACCCCGAAAATTTAGGGGTGGGCACGGCATCGCGGCGGATGACGTGGCGACCCTGTTGGCCTACCTGCGGATCCGTGATGTTCACGCCCAACCCTGGTTAGAAACCCAGCCTGACAAGTCTATCGACCGCCACTTACGACGTTCCAGGTCGAAGTACCGTGCATTTCTCACCCACCTGCTGTACGACCTGGAGCTTATTTACGACGAGGCGATTCTCACCCATGTCGCCACCAAGGTGAACAAGGAATCGGTGCGACCCTGGTTAGAGGCTCCGCGAGTCCACCAACTGCGATCATTGGCTGAAACCTGGCTGGCTTCCACCTCCTGGAATGATCTGGCCTGTACCCCCGGTCTTGAAGCCGACGAATGGCCTAACGATCCCCGGCTGGCGCGTCAGGCTATACTTGCTGCCTTGCAGCAGGTCCCGGCAGAAATCTGGTGGAGCCTCGACGGCCTGGTTGAACACGTCAAGCAGCATAATCCCGATTTTCAGCGGGCAGGTGGTGCATGGTATCTGCGTGACAGGTACACCGGAGAAATTCTCCAGGGCTTCCAGTATTGGGATTACATTGAAGGGGCGCTGATTCGATTTATCGTAAAAGGGCCAATGCGCTGGTTAGGGCTGGTACACAGCGGGCGGGGTGCTTTTTTGCTCACGCCTCTAGGTCGTGCCCTGCTGGGGCAGGAAAGTTGGCCCTCAACGCCTGACCCTGATACCCACATCCGGGTAGATGACCAGGGAACGATTAGCATCCCCGTCCATCTGAGCCGCTACGACCGGCTGCAAATCGCTCGTTTTTCCGCCTGGGTGAGCACTCCTTCGCCAACCACCAATACACCGTCTGACCCGCCCTGGGACGATGGTGTCTACCAGTACCGCCTGACTCCACAGTCGCTGACCAGGGCTGCCCAGGAGAGAATTAAGCTCGATACACATGTGATCCCTTTTCTGAACCGCCTGTCTGAGGATGGCCTGTCTCCTAAAGTTTTACAGATGCTCACTAACTGGCAGGCCCAACCGCGCGAGGTAGTTGTTGAGGATGTGGTGATCATCACCGCTAAAGACCTGGGTATTGATCAGCGGCTTCGCAGCCACCAGCCGGTTAGCCGGTGGCTAGAACAGCAAGTCGGCCCGCATGCCCATGTTGTCAAACGAGAAAATCTGCAAAACCTGTTGAATGCGCTGCGCGAGATGGGTATTCTGCCATTATTTGAAGGATATGAGAAAGACGATTGGCCCTAAAAAATAACACGCTTATTGGATTTTTTGCGATTACGGTTACGGTAAGTTTATTGGTGGTGGGATGTGCTTCAGAGCGAGCTGCGGCTGTTGCGCTGCCAACCGCCACCGCCCTTCCCAGCCTGACCCCGCTTCCGACATCGACCATCCCGGCGGCGACAGCTATCCCGGTTCCGACGGTTTCAATTGAACCTTCTGATCCCTTTAATGGGCTGCGGATGGATGATCTGGCCGCCCGCGAATATGGCGGCTCCGGGATCATAATTGGCAATGTGGTCAAGGTCGAAACAACCTTTACTCAGTACGCCATGACCTTTGACAGCGACGGCCTGACGATCACCGGGTTGGTAGATATCCCTGCCGGGGAGGGGCCATTCCCGGTTATTCTTGTCAATCACGGCTACCTGCGCCCGGAAGAATACCAATCCGGTTTTGACAGCTGGCGGATGGCCGATTGGCTGGCCCAGCACGGATACATCGCCCTGATGCCGGACTACCGTAATTACGCAGGGTCGGATACCGGCCCAAATCCATTTCGGATCGGTTTCGCCATTGATGTTATGAACCTTATTGCCCAGGTTGATTCGCTCTCCCAGGCGATCCCCGAACAGATCGGAATCATCGGGCACAGCATGGGAGGGGAGGTCAGCATGTGGCCGATGATCATCAGCGATGAGGTCGATGCCGTGGTGCTTTATGCCTCAATGAGCGGCGATTCGGCCCGTAACTGGGAGCACCGGATTAAATACTGGCCGTTCCAGCGCGAGTCGATGGAGGCCCTGGCTCTGGTCTACGGTGAGCCTGCCGATAACCCGGAAGGTTACGCCTCGATTTCTCCCATCAACTACTTCGACCGAATCCGGATGCCGGTTATGATCCATCATGGCACGCAAGATGAATCGGTGCCTTATTGGTGGTCAGAAGAGATGTGGCACCTGATGGAAGATGCCGGTGTAGACGTAACATTCTGGCCCTACCCTGGAGGGACACACTCCCTCGCCGGGCAGGGCTTTGAGACTCTTATGCAGCGCAATCTGGCGTTTTTCGAGGAAAACGTGCGGGGAGATGTCAATTCCCCGGATTGATCAGCCTGCTTCCGCGACCGGGATAAGTCCCTTTTCTTCGAGGTAGGCGATCAGCTTTTGGGCGCTCTCTTCGGGTGTTTCTTCGTGGGTATGTACCACAATGTCAGGATTGACCGGCTCCTCGTAAGGATCGGACACCCCGGTGAAGTTTTCGATCTCACCGGCAAAGGCTTTGGCGTACATCCCCTTGACATCCCGGTCGGCACAAACCTCTAACGGGGCATGCACAAACACCTCAATAAAGTTAGTAGTCTCACGCCGGATCATGTCGCGGGTCGCCTGGTAAGGTGAGATGAAACTGGCGATCACGCCGACTTCATTCCGTGATAGCAGCTTGGCAACGAACGTCACCCGTTCGATATTCTTATCGCGATCTTCTTTGCTGAAACCCAGGTCACGGGTCAGAGATTGGCGTACAACGTCACCATCAAGGCGCTCGATCTTGATACCACGTCCCTGCAATTTTGCTTCAATGATCTTGGCGATAGTCGTCTTGCCTGCGCCAGAAAGACCCGTCATCCACAAGGTAAACCCTTTTTGCTGCGTCAATGTTATTCCCCTATCTATGTAAATCCTTGTAGGGGCGACCGGCCAGTCGCCCTAGGCAAGGCATGCCTTGCCCCTACAAGCATTTTTTTAATTTATGGATTTGTTCAAACAGCAGGCGAGTATAACGAATCCCTGCCAGCAGATCGAATCGGGTATCCTAGGATCCGCCGCCATCCACATTGAAGATCGTCCCCGTCGTGAAGTCATTGTCAATCAGGGCCTGCACCGCCTGGGCGACATTCTCCGGGCGGCCTGTACGTGATAGAGGAAGTTCCGCGCCAAGCTGCTCCCAGCGCTCAGGCGGCATCGATTCAGGTTTCAGAACCGGCCCCGGCACAACCGCATTGACCCGGATATCCGGGGCCAGGGCCTGCGCCAGGACTTTGGTGAGCATGATCAGCCCGGCTTTGCTCACACTGTGATGAGGAAAACGCGCCCAGGGAGTCTGCCCGATCACATCGGCAATATTGATAATCACCCCGCCGGGGTGCATCAATCGGGCGGCCTGTTGGCTGCATAGGAAGGGCGCACGCAGATTTACATTCATGGTGTGATCCCAGTCCTCGACCGTAATGTCCAGCAGGGCTTTGGCCTGGAAAGCTGAGGCACTGTTGACCAGCACATCCAACCGCCCAAAGCGTGATTTCAAGCTGTTGAACAATCGCTCGATGGCAGCAGGATCACCTAGATCGGCTTGTATCGCTTCCGCTTCTACACCGAGATTACTAATCTCTTCGGCGGTCTTGGCGGCTTCCGCTTGGCTCTGATGGTAATGCACCATGACATGCATCCCGCGCTCGGCCAACGTCAGGGCAATCACCTTCCCGACCCGGTGAGCGCTGCCCGTCACTAATGCGACTTTTGACATGGTTACTCCCCGATCGTCACATTGCGCAGCACCACGCGATCCACCACCCGCTCACCGGATTGGGAGATCGGGAACCGTTCGCCCGTGCTAAGCGAGTAAAGCCCGACCGTTAATGCCGCGCTGCCCGGTGGCGCATCCTCCGGGATCACGAACCGGTGCTGCTGGATGATGACCATTCCTCGCTCCCAATCTTCGGCGGGGATACCCAGGGCATCAGCCGCCTGGATCAACGAGCCATCGGGGGCTAGCAGATGTGCAAAAATCGATACGGGCGGTGGCGGTGGTTCTCGTACGCTCCACCAGGCCGTTAGCGTTAATGTTTCACCGGGGGCAAATGTGCCTTGCTCAACCTGATACCCCAGCAGTTCAACATACCCGGCAATCGGTAAAGGCAGCTTCACCTGCGGGAATTCAATTATCGATTGGGGAGGAGATGGTGGTGCTTTGTTCACCATCCACACCCGATAACGCAGGGTTCCATCCTCAAGACGGGCCAGGTAATCCGGCTCCCCAATGTCGATCACCGGGGAAATATCTGCCGGGAGCAGCAGCCAGCCGGGTGTATTGGGGAAAGGCAGCGTTTGCTGACAGTCGAAGTAGATGTGATTCAATTCTTCAATGCCGGTCAACTCTTCGAGTTTGGCCTCGGTCTCATATGAATCAGGGGCCGCACATTGAGCAAACCAGCCGCCCGGTTCTTTCTCTTTGGGATCAACCTGGTAAATCAGGATGCTGTGTCCAACCTGGGCGATTGGCTCCCTGGCCCGGAAATAGCCAAAGGTGTCCGGTTCGTATAACTGCACCCCTACCAGATTCGATGCGCTGATAGCATACAGCCCCGGCTCCGGGTTCATAGGGTTGAAGACCGGTCGATCCGGGTCGGGTTCAGGCGGGGGCCAACCGGGTAAGGCGATATAGTCGATCCCATAATAGCTGGGATCGGCCTGTCCAAAGTAGCTCAGGTAAATCTGACCCGCCCCGCGATCCTCCAGCCAGGCTGCCAATCCGGGTAAATCCTGCCCCCAATCGACATTTGAGTCGGACAGGAGCTGATAACCCCGGTTCGGCCCACCCGATGCCAGATTGAAAAACGAGATGTAATGTGGATAACTCCACAGCCCCGACGCGATCACCCACATGGTGAGGGGAAACAACACACCATACCGCAGCCAGCCACTTCGTAGGGGACCTGACCCGATCCGCGAGGAGAAAATAAACAACAGCGGCAGGATAGGCAGCAGGTAACGTATCCCGACGTTCAATGAGCCGAACATCGTAATTCCCAGGTACACCAGTGTTGGGAAGATAATCTCCCACTCGTAGCCTTTTATCTCACGGCCTACTGCTAACAGGGCGGCCAGCAGCAGCATGATCAATGAGGGCAGGGGCATCTTCAAGGCCAGTGTCAGCGGGTGATAGTACCACCAACCGGTTTGAGAAAAGTGCCCCAACAGATAGGCCCGGTGACCTTCCGCCGCCAGGTCGAAAAAGTGCATGAGTTCGCTGACATAACCACTGAGCGGATAAGGCCGCACACCGAACAGATTAGTTGCCCACAGCGTGACTATCCCGATCAACCCCATTATGATCAAAGCTGCCAGGGATGACCACAACCACACCAGGGGAGCTTTGTGTTCGTGGGTTGGTTCACCAGATTTTTTCGGGAGCAGGTTTTTTTGTTTTCTGGCGGCATACCACACGGTCATGAGCCCCAGTGTTGGCAGCAGGAACAGTCCCGAAAATTTCGATGCCTGGGCCAGCCCAAACATCACCCCGCTGATAATCAGCCAGCGCCAACTACGTGCCCGCCAATAGCGTGTCCAGGCGTAAAGAGTTCCCACATAGAAGGCGGCTATCCCCAGATCGGTAGCGGCCAATCGAGTATGTGCCAGTATGTTGGGCGAGAACGTGTAAAGGGTCAGGGCCAGTACCGCGCACCACCGACCGTAATCTTCCCTTGCCCAGCGCCAGATCACGGTTCCCAGCAGCAGGCCCAGATAGATCAGAGGCAGTCGTGCCAGGAAAACTACCCGGTTGGTATTGATACCCTGATGCCATAGGAAATCCTCGCTGAAGGCTTCCGGATCATTGTCCGCCCACCCATCGAGGGTGGTTGGATCAGTCAGATCGGGTTCGAGCAGGACGCCCGCGCCGCTCAACAAATTGGTGAAGGGGGGATGTCCCAGGGGCAGCAGATGGCCTGTCTTCAAAAAAGCCCAGCCACGTGAGATATAAAAACCTTCGTCAAAAGTCGGTGATTTTTGCGCTGAACTCCCTACTGCCAATCCAAACATCGCCGTAAGCAGCAAGGCAGCTAGCATTAGATGTCGTGCGCGTAGTTTTTTGCTCATGTAGGAAACCGGAATAAAGGGGTTAGGATAATTGCGTACCCATCAAGGGTCAAGATATTTGGCAGAAAGCATACCACTTGTGGGGCAATGCGCCAAACGGCGAGGGGATTATTGAGGAGGGCGACCGGTCAGCCGCCCTCCTATGATTATCTCATTATTGATTCGCGGTGCGCCACTGTTCCGAGTCGGGGGTGAACAGGGGACTGCCATTCCGCTCGTAGCTGCCGATCATTTCCTGCGTTTCCACAGAAGTCAGCCAGTCAACAAAATTCTGTGCCATCTCGAAGTTTACATTGGGGTGAACTTCCGGGTTGACGGGAATCACACCGTAGGGATTAAACAGGATTGGATCGCCCTCAACCAGCACTTCGAGTCCCAGCCCTTCAGCCTGGCGGGCTAGATAGGTTGCCCGATCGCTGATGGTATAAGCCTGCTGCTCATCGGACATGGTCAAAACGGCTCCCATGCCCTGACCGGCGGCCTGGTACCAATCGCCTGACGGTTCGATCCCGGCCTCGGCCCAGATAGCTTTTTCCTTGGTATGGGTGCCGCTGTCATCACCACGAGAGACAAAGGTCGCCTCGCTTTCGGCAATCTTTGCCAGGGCTTCCGAGGCTCTTACCATCCCCTTGATGCCTGCCGGGTCGTCCGCCGGGCCGACGATCACAAAGTCATTGTACATCACGTCGTAGCGGGCAGTGCCGTTCCCTGATTCGACAAAGGCATCTTCGCGGGCGCGGGCATGCACCAGCAAAACGTCGGCGTCCCCGGACTCACCAAGCGCAAGCGCCTGCCCTGTTCCAACGGCTACCACCTCAACCTCAACTCCGAATTTCTCTTCGAAGTCTGGCAGAATGAAGTCTAACAAACCGGAGTCATAGGTGCTGGTGGTGGTGGCGAGAATGAGGCGCTGAGATTCACCGGCTGATTCTTCTTCGGCCATCTCCTCTTCAGCTGCGGGTTCTTCGACGGCTGGCTGAGACCCTCCGCAGGCAGTGAGAAGAGCAGCCAGAACCATCACAACGAACAGGATGCGATAGGTGTTCTTCATATGGCGTAAATTCTCCTCATATAACATGATGAATTGAACGAGCGCAGGATGCAGGATTGTTTAATTTAGTATCAATCCGTGAATCACCGCAGAGGTGCTTTTCTAAGCGCTCCTACGACCGACGTTTTTTAGTTTATGGATTTAATCAGGTGTCACCCGGCTTTTACAGGCTGCTAACCACTCAAGTAGAAAAGCAACCTGCCGCTTACGGAAGTCAACGACAATCTCGAAGAATGGATCGGCCTCATCAACTGGAGCAGCGTTTTCCCACTCGTCAAGGATGGCGTGGAACACCTCGGTCTGCGCATCGAGTAAATCACCTGCATCCGGCAGGTTGAGCAGATCGAAGAAGCGGAGCTTGGCGATAAACTCCACCCGGATCGCCCGCATCGAGTGGACGGGGCGGCGCAGCCAATCAAGGAAATGTGTCCGGCCTTCATCGGTCAGGTTGTAGACCTTACGCGGAGGGCGGCCTTCCTGAGGGTCCATGCTGGATTCAAGGTAACCCTCTTTTTCAAGTGTGGTCAGGGTTACATAAAACTTGGTTTGCCCGGCCTTCCAGATTGCGCCATAGGAATCGCCCGTACCAAATCCTTCTACAAAGTCTTGGTACAATCCGTAGCCGTGTTTTGGCCCCGGCATGAGCAGCCCAAGTGCCACCTGATCCAATGGATAGCTGCCAAAACCACTATGTGTCGTATCAACCAAAATATGCTCCCGGCTTTGCTTTTCTAATCTGAGCGAGAAAATTTTACTTATATGTACGTTGAGAATATTTACAAATTAAATATACCAGCGCTTTGTAAGGGTTTGCAAATCACCTGTGTGACCGGCTAGTCCAGCCTTCTTAATTCGGGAACCAATATCCGGGTAGAGAAGGCCATCAACAAAACGAAACCCGCACCAATTGCAATTGCCGGTGGCGCACCGAGCTTCTCAGCTAACCCGCCAAAAACCAATCCACCAATCGGATACATTCCAAAAATAAACAGCGTATAGACGCTCATCACCCGCCCGCGAAATTCGTCAGGGATGTTAGACTGGATCAGGATATTGCATAACGATAACTGCGGGATCATCGTTGCACCGACCGCCACCAGCACCAGTAAGGATAGGTGGTATGATTGTGACAGGGCAAAACCTATCAGGGTAAGTGGATACAGGATATTGATTATCGTCAGGAAGCGTCCTCGCCCTGGCTGCGAACTAAGATAAGCGATCAGCAAAGCCCCACCAACTGATCCCAAACCGGTGGCCCCGCTTAACATCCCATATCCGACCTCTCCTTTACCCAGGACTTCCACTGCCACAACCGGCATCAACACCGTGATAGCAGCCAGTGAAAACGCTACCGCCATTGCAATGGCTATCAAAGCCAAAATAGACTTGGTGCGCCAGATAAAGCGCAGGCCGCCTAATAAGTCTTCAAGCGGGGTGTGATCTTTCGGTTGGACAACCGGTTTTCCCAGGCGCAGCAGGAACAGGCTGATCAGGATAGCAAGGTAAGTTGCCCCGTTCACGGTAAAACCCCAGGCTGTCCCCAGTGTCCCGACGATCAATCCGCCGATTGCCGGGCCAAAGGTGCGGGCCATGCTAAACATCGTTGAGTTTAAGGCGATGCCGCTTGACAGGTCTTCTTTGCCAACCAGCTCGACGATGATAGACTGCCGAGATGGAGCGTCGAAGGCATTACCGGCCCCCTGCACCAGGGATAACAAGACGATCTGCCAGATTGCTATCCTGTCACTAAAATCCAAAAAGGCAAGGGTAAAAGCCTGGATCATAAAAACGGATTGGGTAATCAGCAGGATCGTCCGGCGAGATGACCGGTCAATGACCACACCAGCCCAGGGACTCAGAATCCAGACCGGGATCGCCAGCATAAAGGAAACCTGCCCCAGTACCAATGCTGAGTTGGTCAGGTCATATACCAACCAGTTCTGGGCGACATTCTGTGCCCAGACACCTGTCATCGATATGAGCAGCCCGGCAAAGTAGACGCGGAAGTTGTAGTGCTTGAATGCGCCAAACATCTTGTGCTGGAACAGCGTATCCATCAACGATTGGGCCGGTAAACCTGATACTGTCTCTTCAATACCTGGATGGGGGGGCAAAACGAGATACTCCTCTTAAGTGGAACCAGACGAGGTTTTTTCAAACCATGATCCAGTCCTATATAGTGGGGCCATTTGATTTAAAATCTATTGCCTGGCCCAACTTACCTATCTGAAATTGGTGGGGAAGTATAACGCTAAAACCGTTTCGCCTGTAATTCGAAGATTCTTATAAGACATAGTGTTTTTCCTGATAGGATTCTTGTCTCATTTTTCGTGACCGTTCCAAAAATGGGGACAAAATAGGATAAGATCTGTCAAAAAGTGAAGGACGGATCAAGATGCGGCTGCAA
>JBNKDD010000114.1:0-16540 GCA_050288085.1 Anaerolineae bacterium | reverse complement strand
CGGTGGCTGACCTGTTCATCGAGCACTTCCTGGATACCTACAGCAAACGCTTCCCGTCGGCGGTGTCCTGCTTCACCGATGATCTCGAAGCCTGTCTGGCGTTCTTGAAGTGCCCGGCCATCCACCACAGCCGGATTCGCACCACCAATCTGCTGGAGCGGGCTTTTGCCGAGCAGCGCCGACGCACCAAAACTATCCCGCGCTTCTTCAATGAGAAGAGCTGCTTGAAGCTGGTTTTTGCCACGCTCTGGCAGGCCAGTGAACGCTGGCAGAACGTGTGTATGTCGGCTGTCGAGTGCAAACTGCTTGACCATCTGCGTCGCGAACTCCAATTGGATAAGGAGAATGCTCAACCTGATCTAATCGCAAACCATTCACCTGTAGAAGCCATCGCCTAGCCTGTATTCACGCCCATGCTTTTACAGGAATTTTCGGACTTGACCACGAGCATGTTTATGCCTATAACTTTAACTATTGACCTGTCATGTTATCATGAAAGTGAGCGGTGACCACGGGTCCAAATACCGGGATAAGGTCAATGCCCCGGGGCGTCAGGACAGAATCCTGTACTCAGGAGCGCCAACCTCTGTGTGGCACCGCTCACTCTTTTAAGGCTCGAAACCCAGATAGCTGCTAGAGTTTAGATGATGTATGAGCGACCGTGTGAGCAGTCACACAGTTAGCGGGCGATAGTGCCCGAATGACAATTGTCTCAATCGTTGTATGTGTATATGAGATTGAAGGAATATGAAGATCACCGACGACATAGCCAACACACTTAAGTCATATGTCTATGTATATATTGATCCTCGAAATGGGGAGTGCTTCTATATTGGAAAAGGAAAAGGAAACCGCTTATTTGCTCATCTTGATGATCAGTCCGAAACAGATAAAGTTGCCCGAATTGCTCTTATTAGACAAAACGGAGAGGAACCACAAATTGATATTTTGCGCTATGGTCTCTCCGACTCAGAGGCTGCTCTGGTAGAGGCTGCTGCGATAGACCTGATTGGTAAAGAAAACCTCTGCAATCAAGTCTCTGGATTCCATGGACACAGTTTAGGTCGGATTACATCACAGGAGCTTATTATGATGCTTGAAGCCAAACCGGTAGAAGTTCGTCACAAAGCCATACTTATCACAATCAACCAACTGTATTGCAGTGATATGACAGACCTTGAACTCTATGAAGCCACACGAGGAACATGGGTTGTGGGGGAGCGTAGGGAAAAGGCAGAATACGTGATGGCAGTCTATCAGGGCATTGTTCGCGAAGTCTATTCAGTAGAGCAATGGTATCCGGCAGGCACGCTTGACTACCAGACGAGAGATTCATCAGGTTTCAATGTCACTGGAAGATGGGAGTTTTCAGGCACTATTGCTCATGAGGTTCGTGATGAGTATGTTGGATTTTCAGTGGGTACAGGTGGCCAACATCCGATTCGCTATGTGAACATATGATCACATCTATCCAGGGCAAAAGTAGATTTTTATAGGGAGCCTTTTGTCTTATTGTAGTTTGCGGAATAATCGAGTGAAAGACAAAGAGAAATCAGCACAATTTGTCGCAAAACCAATTCTCAGAATACTGCTTTATCTCATCATTATTGTTGTTAATCTATGCGCAGGGACGTGCCTGTTATTTTTCCAATTCACCGAGTACAGCTTGCGTGGTTATTTGGAACTTCTTCTCCCTCCACTGGTTGTTCTTATCCACACATCAACGATTGGGGGCATTGTGCGAAAAACAAGACAATCGCCTCAAATGCGCAAAAAGCTTCTCTGGCTCATCGGTGGGCCTATGCTTCCATCGCTGGTAAGCGGAATAGCGGCAATTGCTTGCTTTCTTGTCGGTTGGCCTGGAATAATTTTGGGAGCAGGCTGTGGCAGCCTGGTACATGAAGCGGTTTCGCCAGATGAAACGAAGATCGCCAGATTTTATAGTGGCCTGGGTCCGGCAGGATTCGGAGCGTGTAACTATGTGTATGTATACTATGAGGACTTTCCAGCCGTCAGACGAGACGTTTATAAATCTGGGAAGTCAATTGCTTTCGATGCGGAAACCCCGATTTCGTGGGAAGACGATAAGACAATTGTACTTAGCTGGGACAATGTCGTGATTGACCTCCGGGAGAGTCCAGGAACTTTACCATTATGGCTGTCCTTGATTTATTACCTGATCTTGGCTCTATGAGCCTTCCCCTAAATCACCCGTCCGCCTTACCCGGCAGATTCCACAGGAAAGACAGCGTTATCCCCCCACCGATCAGGCAGGCAGCCATCCCCAGCCAGAACGCCACCGTCACCACAATCCCGATCGGGCTGGAGATCGCCGCTCCCGGCAGCCCAACCGCATCAACCTGGATCACCGAGTCGGAGTCGGGGTTGGTCGGGCTGACCCGCACAAAGCGATAGACCACCCCATCATCCTGCCCGATATCGATCTTAATGCCTGACCGGTTATACAGGCAGGTCGGATTGACATACAGGTCTTCTTCTTCATCCGCCACCTGCCCCGTTTCGACCTCATAATCGATAAAGCAGGATTCATCCAGACTGGCATTATTCGACGGATCGCCATCCCCCCAGGCAAACACCCGCACAAACTCACCGGGCTGACCACTGCCATCATCCGGTGCAACTTCAACAGACAGCCGGTCAAGGTAAACCGAGTGAAAATCCGAGTTAACCTGCGTGTTATTGAAATACTCGTAGTAGATCAGGTCGGGGCCTTTCCCATCAACGATCCGTTCCAGGTCAAGCACCAACGGATCATTCCACTCGCTGCTGACAAACGTCCAGACATTATCCGGTGCGCATAAGCTCTCGCCTGCGTGATGATCCTCCTCGGTATTGACCTCTTCCGGGAGCACTACACGCTGCGCAAACCCCTCACAGGATTTGACCGCCGATTGCACCGGAGCAGCCATCACCGACTCGACAATGGCTGCTCCCATCAGCACAATAAGGCCCGGCACCAATATCCCCAGGCCGGTTAATAGCTGTCTGCGTGGCATAGCCTATTTGACCATAACCTGGGCCGTCTGCCCTACCAGTTTGACCAATTCAAACAGCGGGCGGACAGCCAACGCATGATGGATATCCTGCGAAATCAGGGGGATACCCCGGTTAACCGACTCACTGGCGACCGGATCAGATGGTATGACCACGCTCACCGGGATATCAAGGAACCGGGAGATATGCTCGGTTGTGATCTGATTATCGCTGCTGGAGTGATTGATAACCAGCAGGATTTTCCCCTTATCCACCCTGGTTTCCTGGAGTTCGGTCAGCAGCACACGGGCATCCTTGAGCGAGGGCATGGTCGGCTCGGTTACCACGATAAACAGATCAGAGTTATCGATCACAGCGTGATGTGCATCATCAATGACAACAGAGGTATCGGTGATCACATAGTCAAAATTTTCTTTCAAGAACGTCAGCAAGTTCTCCATCTGCCCGAAGGTGACGGTTTTTCCTGCCGCATGCTTGGGGGCCGTGATCAATCTGAGGCCGTTATCAAGCTTGATGAGGCTTTTCAGCATAGCCGTCCCATCGATATTAGCAATGTCGGTCGCCATGCTTGCCAATCTGGTTGTATCGTTATCACTGCTGGTGTTGAGAAAAATCCCGACGTCGCCCGCCCGGATATTGCTATCGACCACAACCGTTTTCTTATCTTTGAATACCCGTGAAAGCCCCACCGCCAGGTTGACGGCGACGGTCGTTTTACCGACGCCCCCCTTCAAACTGAGAACGCTGATAGCGCACCCGTTAGCAGTCGGGAGGGGCGGCAGTGGCGGCAGCGGGCCGGTGATCCGCCGGTATTCCAGAAAAGCGTAATAAGCACTTTTAACAATCCGGTTGAGTTCTTTGGCCGTGATAGACTTAGGCACCACATGGGATGCCCCCCGGTTGAAAGCCTCATCATCATGATCAGACTCATCTTGCACCGAAATGATGATGATCTGAGTCGCCGGTAAGTTCTTCTTAATAATTTCTGTGGCGGTCAGACCATCCATAACCGGCATCCTCAGATCCATGAGGATGACTTGCGGACGATGCTTCAGGGCTAAGGCAACCGCTTCCTGTCCGTTTTCGGCCTCACCAACAACTTCCACCATCCCTTCGAATTCTATTAAGCGCCTGATACTGACTCGAACCTGTGGAATATCATCGGCAATAAGAACTCGGATTAAGTTAGACATGAACCTCTACTCCGAATTAATAAATGATAAAAAAATAAATTAACAATATCCTGGTCTTTTCACTCTATCCTGATTTTCCCCTACCTCACTTCCATCATGCATCCTCAGCATAGCACAGATAAGGACACCAGTATATCACCTATTGGTCTTAGACTGGCGTTTTTTACGCCGCCGCGCCGCCCGCCGTTGAACGCCTGTCTTCGCCCGGTCATAGAGCCAATCCTGAATCCGGCCAAACACAAAATCTTGCATCCGGTCAAATATCCAGGGGATGCTAAACACGGAACCAATCACACTGCTGAAAGCCGTTATCAGCCCGGCGTTTCGAGTCGGGACGATCCGCTTCTTGACCTCGGTATCCAGGCGGGCCTGCCAGATCTGCCGCTCGATAACCGCCCCACCGTTAACCGGCTCCCACTCGATAACGATATTGGCGCTGAGTATCTGGGGGCCTTTGGCGGTGGGTGTCAGGTTCCAATCCCAGACAATCCGGTCACCCGCCAGCGAACGACGTGCCAGCGAACCTCGTTCGATATTAAAGGTCGTACCGACCAGCGAAGCCGTAGCGAATGCCTGGTAGTCGCCACCAAAAGCCTCTTCAATGGGTGATCCGGGCGTCCCCACCGGGATCGGCGTAGCCGCTTCTACGACGTTCCCCGCGACCTCGGCAGTCGGCACATACAGCCCATCACTGACCCGCACCAACGCGATCCGCACCGTGTCCGAGCGGTCGATTTCCATCTGCACCGGCCACTCTACTTCGATCACCGTCTGGAATGATTCTTCTACAGGCTGGGTCGGTGAAGCCGCCGGTTCAGTTGGAGCCGGGGCGGCAGTCGCCGTGATGGCGGCCTGCGTCGGTGCTGTTGTCTCATATTCCACTTCTTCAGCGGGTTCTTCAGCAGCAACTTCCTCTTCGGCGGCAGGTTCCTCTTCGGCAGGTTCCTCAGCCGCCATATCTCCCGAAGCAGGAGCCGCCCCCATCGGGGCCAGATTGGACATCAACCACAACATCCCGCCGACTGCCCCCAGCACCAGCACCAGGGCTCCAATCCCGGCAGACAGGAAACAACCAATCCGGCCAGCGCGGGTAACAAAAGCCGTCTTGACGATTGACGCCAGGAGCGCAATCCCGAACGCCGCCGCCAGCGCCAACCCGGTTAAGATCAGGCTGTCGTCGGCAAGCGTATCCCTGAAAGTGGTAGGCCCGGCGGCTGCATCAGGTTGAGCCGTGACAGCCTCCACCTCAGCCGTCCGAGCTTGCAGCGCCTCACTGCCGATCCGGGTAGTCAGATCGGCACGGGGAAAAGCCCGTGTGCCGAGCAGTGCCGCCCCGATCAGTGCCACAGTCAAGCCGATGATTCCAATAAAGGATAATATGCGAGTCATGTTGTCATCCCAGTACACCCAATTTATGCGTAAGTACGTCTCTGTTGGAACGAGTCCGGCAAACTTTTTGTTCCCTTTCACCCTACAGCGCAGGTGCTCCTTTATTATATGCAAAACCTTCAAATTGTAGGAACGCTATGTACCTGTTCGCGCATATCCTGTCCCAGTTTCGTTTGACATTAGTCATTCGCCATGCTACGATATCGACGTCCGTAATTAATCTAAAATCAACTCTATACATACCCTCCACGAATGCAAGGGCGGTGAGCATAATGGGGAGTAAAGTTTGAAGACATCAAGCCCGCCAAGTTTGTGCTCAAGTACAGCCGTTCTGAAGCTAAATTCGCCCTCCACCAATAGCTCTCATCTATCAAATTTAGCGTCAGAATTCATGAAAGCATTCATCACACATGGCATCTTTAACGAAAGCTGAGAGCAAAAATGTCCTCTGGCAATAAACATTCTTTCCGTTGGGTCGCTTTACTGATTGCCACGCTTATGCTTGCCGCCCAACCGATCCAACCGGCTTACGCAGCGACTTTAACCGTCACAGGCCTGGGAGATACCGTTGCAGTTGATGGTCAATGCACCCTGCGTGAAGCACTCCAGGCCGCGAACACCAATGCCGATGTGAATGAGTGCGTCGGCGCCGGTGCCTATGGCGCTGATGTAATCGACTTGACCGGGATGTTCGGAACGATCACGTTAACAGCCGGAGGCGGTGGCGACCTCAATGTAACCGGTGCAGGCGGACTGACAATCAACGGGCCGGGCTCCGGCACATTGACCATTAGCGGTGGCGGGATAGACCGTGTCTTTAATATCGCTGCCGGGTCGGGCAACACCGTCATCAATGATGTGACGATCGCCAATGGAAATATTGCCGGTGGCAGCGGCGGCGGTATTCTGAACCTGGGAAATACCACCCTGAACCGGGTCAATGTCCAGAATAACACGTCTGATTTTGGCGGCGGCATTCGGAACGAAGCCACCATGGTGCTAAACGATGTCCGCGTCACCGGCAACAATACCAACGCTGCCGGTTCCGGTGGCGGCATTAGCAACCGGGACGCTGCCGCGAACCTGACCATCAACCGCAGCACAATTGACAACAATGGAGGCGCAGGGAACAGCGCAGGCGGTGGCATCAACAACTCCAACGGCGCAACCCTGAGGCTGACTAACAGTACCATCAGCGGGAACCGCAGCAGTGTTGGCGGTGGTGGCATTCTTAATCCGAGTGCCGCAACCATGATCTTGAATGATGTGACCATCACCGGCAACAGCGGCGCTGCCGGGGCCGGGGATGGCGGCGGCGGTGTTTACCTGATTACTGGCGGGACGTATACCGCCACCAATACGATCATTGCCGGGAATAATGATCCTAACCTCGGAGAAAATGACTGTGCCGGAGGGGCCACATTAGCGACCGGTGGTTATAATATGATCGGCCTTGACCCCACACGCTGTGATGGTGGTGCCGCCGGAACATGGGGAGCAAACATCGCTGTGGCCTCTGACCTTCCCGGCGTAAGCCCCACATTAGGCGGGTTGGCCTTGAACGCCCCCGGCCTCACCCCTACCCATGCCCTGAACGCCGGTAGCCGGGGCATTGATGAAGGCGGAAATTGTCAGGCCACCGAACAGCGCACCGTCACCCGCCCGCAGGATGGCGATGCGACGCCCGGTGCGGTCTGCGATATCGGTGCTTATGAGCGCCTCGGCCTCACCGATATAGCGGTGACGCTGACCGATACACCTGACCCGGTTGCCCCCAATGGCACAATCAGCTTCACGTTGACCGTCATCAACAACGGCGGGACGACGGTTGCTGGCGGTCTCAATGTCACGGCAAATCTGGATGGCACCCTGGTTAATCTGGGCGCTTTGCCTGCCGGATGCGCGGGCGCACTCCCTGCTATCACCTGCACAACGGCGGCAGCATTAGCCAGTGGTGGGACGGCAAGTTGGACATTCACGGCGGACGATGTCGGTAGTGCATCGGGGACTATATTAAATCACTCGGCAAGCGTGCCGGTACAGGCCGGAGAAGTAAACACGGCTGATAATACCGTTAACACAACGACCACCGTCAATGTTGTTGTACCGGTTCCACCGGCAGCGGGCGGCGGTGGCGGTGGCGGCGGACAGGTGCTGATCAGCGACCCGGTAATCACCAAGAACGGATCACCCCTCAACGCGGTCGTTGGCGAGAGGGTCGTCTGGACAGTTCTGGTCAGCAATCCCGGCCCCTATCCAACCGCCAATGTCACCATCCAGGACCCAATTCCAGGGATGTTCGATATTGTGAGTGTGGATGTAACACCTACCACACGGAACAATGTCACGGTCAATGGAAACAATGTGGTGGCCGACCTGGGTGTATTCCAACCGGGCGAATCGGCGACTATCACCATCGTAACCATTGCCAACAGTCAGGCCCAGGCCGGTGAGATTTGTAACTCGGCCTACATAGGGTCAATCATTGCGACCGCCTGTATCATGATCTCCCCCGATGCCCTCCCACCGACCGGAGGCAGCCCGCTGCATTCATGGGCATGGCTCGGCCAGTTGATGGTGATTGTGCTGGCAGTCGTTGTCGTTGGGATAGTCTGGTTCGCGATACAAGACCGGGCAAAACGAGCAGAAAAAGTCTAAAAGAAAATCAGAGTGAGAGGACAATGGGCTTAAGCCCATTGTCTAAACGTGCATGAACTGCACAAATAAAGAGCCGCGAAATTCATTCGCGGCTCTTTTGATTTCTGATATGATCTACCCCCCTGCTACCGCTAAAGGCGGTAGACTACTGCCGTAGTATGGCCCCCCTTCGCAAAGGGGGGCGAATCCGAGCGCGACGACCGCAGGTCGGGCGAGGATGGGGGGTTCAAAATTCGAGCTATGAGACAATTACTCAATGCTTGAAATGCCGCACGCCCGTGAAGCACATGACAATCCCCAACCGGTCGGCAGCAGCGATCACCAGTTCATCGCGCACCGATCCGCCCGGCTGCACAATAGCGCATACACCGGCTTCGGCGGCGGCTTCCGGGCCATCCGGGAACGGGAAGTAGGCATCCGATGCCAGCACCGCCCCGCCGGCCTGATCCCCGGCTTTGGTGGCCGCCAGCTTGACCGCATCGACGCGGCTGGGCAGCCCTCCGCCAATCCCGACCGTTGCGGAATCCTTCGCCAGGACAATCGCATTACTCTTCACATGCTTGACCGCCTGCCACGCAAACCGCAGCGCTTCCAGTTCTTCAGCGGTTGGTTGGCGCTGGGAAACGACCTTCCAATCGTCGTCAACGCTCTGATCATCGGTCTGAGCCAGCACACCGCCGCGCACCGACCTGAACCGGTAGCCCGGATCGGACACCGGCCCCATCTTGAGCAGGCGGCAGTTCTTGCGCGATTTCAGCACCTCGCGGGCCTGATCGGTGAAGTCCGGGGCCGCAATCGCCTCGACAAACAGATCACCGAGCGCCTCGGCAGTTGCCCCATCGAAGGGCCGGTTGCAGGCGATCACCCCGCCAAAAGCCGACACCGGATCGGAGGCCAGTGCCGCTTTGAACGCCGCCGCCTGATCGCCGCCGATCGCGATCCCACACGGGCTGAGGTGTTTGACGATCACCACAGTTTGATCGGTAAAGTCATCCGCCGCACTCCAGGCAGCATCGATATCAAGCAGGTTATTGTAGGAAAGCGGCTTACCCTGGAGCAGTTCCCCACCCAGCGGCCCAACACCGGGCGGCGCATACAGGATCGCTTCCTGGTGTGGATTTTCGCCATACCGGAGCAGTTGACTCTGCGGCAGCACACTCGATAGAGTCGCCGGAAGCGCCGATTCGGATTGAGCCGAAAAGTAACTGGCGATTGCCGTATCATAGGCTGCTGTCACACCAAAGGCTTTTTGTGCCAGCCGCAGACGAGTCTCCGGTGACGTGTTGCCCTCAGCCTTAATTTCCGCCAGCACCGGCTCATAATCGGATGGATCGGTGATCACCGTCACGCGGTCATAATTTTTCGCCGCTGCCCGGATCAACGCCACCCCGCCAATATCGATCTTCTCAATCGCCTCGGCCATCGTAACACCCTCGCGGGCAACCGTCTCGACGAAGGGATACAGGTTAACCACCACCAGGTCGATGTACTCCCAGTCCCAGGCTTCAAGGGTAGCCCGATCATCCGAGGTATCCCGCGCCAGGATGCCGCCATGAATCGCCGGATGCAGCGTCTTGACACGCCCCCCCAGCACGCCGGGGAATCCGGTCAGCTCTTCGACGGTCAAGATAAGCAGTTCAGCATCACGCAAGGTGCTTCCCGTCCCGCCGGAAGCCACCAGTTCAAACCGCTCTTCAATCAAGCCTTTTGCAAAATCAACCAGGCCGCTCTTATCAGATACACTCAATAAAGCTCTCATGGCTGGTGCCGCCTTTCTAATTCCGCTTTTACGTCTGCCGGTGATAACCCCTTCGAGGCCAGCAGCACCAGGCAGTGATAGGTCAGATCGGCCAGTTCGCTGACCAGACGCTCGTCGCTTTGCCCCTTCGTCGCAACGATAACCTCAATCGCTTCCTCCCCGACCTTCTTGACGATCTCATCCTCACCCGCCTCAAACAGCTGATTGGTATAAGACCCCTCTTTGGGATTCTGTTTCCGGTCGATAATGATGTTGAATACCCGATCAATAATGTCCACTCTGCTCCTCCGTCCCTTTCGCCGATTGTATAGAATAGACGGGCGCAGCATCTGCACCCGTCACCCCCGATAAAATTTAGTTAATCATCTTAATCATCCATACGGCTGAAAAAAACAGGACACCGCCCCCGTATGACAGGCAGGTCCGGCGGGTCGCACCTTCACCAGCAGGGTGTCGCTATCACAATCGGCCCAGATACCGACCACCTCCTGCACATTGCCGCTGGTCGCGCCCTTGTGCCACAACTCCTGGCGGCTGCGACTCCAGAAATGCGTCTCCCCGGTTTGCTGAGTCAGCCGCAGCGACTCGGCGTTCATCCAGGCCATCATCAAGACCTGCCCGGTTTCGCTGTCCTGAACGATAGCCGGGATCAACCCGTCAGCGTTCCACTTGAGATCATGATCATCCATCCAGGCTGACCTCCTGCAAGGGACGTACTGGCACGCCCCCCTCAGCCAGGTAATCCTTCAGATCGCCGATGCTCAATTCTCGGAAGTGGAACAGGCTGGCAGCTAAGGCCGCATCCGCACCGCCCTCAGTCAGGGCTTCGAGGAAGTGCTGCTTCTCGCCCGCACCGCCGGAGGCAATCACCGGGATCGACACCGCATCGGCGATGGCGCGAGTCAGCTTGAGATCGTAGCCCTCGCGGGTCCCATCCCGATCCATGCTGGTCAGCAGGATTTCCCCCGCTCCCCGCTGCTCGACCTCCTGCGCCCACTCGACCGCGTTCAGACCGGTTGGGATGCGCCCACCGCTGATCACCACTTCCCACATGCTGCCCTGCCACCGGGCATCAATCGCCACGACAATACACTGGCTACCAAACTTCTCCGCCCCCTCGGTGATCAGATCAGGCGTGCGGACGGCAGAACTGTTGATCGTCGTTTTATCGGCTCCGGCCAGCAGCGTATCGCGCATATCGTCGATGCTGCGCAGCCCGCCCCCCACGCTGAAGGGGATGAAGATCGAGTCGGCGACCCGGCGCACCACGTCCAGCATGGTGGCCCGATCCTCATGCGTGGCGGTGATGTCCAGGAAGCACAGTTCGTCCGCGCCTTCCAGGTCGTAGACTTTGGCATGTTCAACCGGATCGCCTGCATCGCGAATATTGACGAAGTTGATACCCTTGACGACCCGCCCTTCGTGTACATCGAGGCAGGGAATAATACGTTTCGCTAGCATGATATTGTCCTTGAGACCTAGATTTGTGGAATCAGTCAAACCAGGAAGTTGATGATGTGCTGTCGGTTGTGTGTTCCCCTCATTTGACCTTTCCCGATGGTCAGGTTATTAGCTTACCGTGCTTTCTCATTTTGTCTACTCATTTACAGGAGAAAACCCTAAAAGGTGAGGGTGCATTTTTAGGTGGGATCTGTGGGGGCGATTACCCGGCAGTTAGCCAAATCACACGGTGGGCAGATCAACACTAAAAGGATGATCGATGAGAAGGCAATTGATCGGTCCACTAGCCTTCAAAAGTGAAACTGGGATCAGGCATTAACCATTCAATCGGTGTCAAAGGTAAATCTGGTGGTCGTGATGAGAATAACATTGCCTGACTAAACCGAAGGAGTCCCGGATTCACTTGCTCAACACCATTCGCAAAATCAGGCCAGGTCAGGCCGGTTATAAAAGTAAGTTGTCGCAGCTTAACTGAAAAAATGAAATGCCCCCAACGACCAATTATTAGCTCCCCCCTATCCGCTTGCAGCAGTGTCGGCAAGTCATCGATAACCAGGAAATAATCCTTTTCACGAGCCTCTTCCAGGAGCTTTGAAAACAATTCTTTCCAGTTCTCATAATCATGACCCAGTGAAAGCAGTTGCTCGACTTGCAAGGTGTGAAGGCGTTTTCCAATTAGACGCTTGTGATACTTACTAAACCGTTCTTCAGGATCACCACCACTTCGTATCGAATGAACATGAAACTCACGTCTAAACTTTTCCTTGTCACCCATAAGCAAGGCTAAGGCATTTATGTACGCATTTGTATAATCGAGGCTATCACCAACAAATATGTGGGAATTGAAAGGCGTAACGAGCCAGGCCAATATACCATCGATAAATCTATACTTCTCACCGATCTTGGGATTATCAATATCTAACTCAGTAGTTGGCAAGTTCTTTTCTCTGACCATTGTCGCCAGGTCTTCACCCACCTGGCTTAATATGTCGCTCATCCTTCCCCCCAGCCCCACAGCGGAATCAATTCCGCTGCTACAAATGATACGTCTGTTGAAACAGATCCAACACAAACGCGTCTTCCGGGTCGAATTCATTCGACATATCAACTTGAGCCTGATGATTAATCATCAGGCGGTTTACTCGCCCACCGACTCGAATCACCCCCTCGCCCGGAGAGCCTCCACATCCGCCCCCAGGCTCACCCCCAGGTCATGAACACTTTGTATCCAGGGATGATCCAGTGGTACGGTCTTCCGCTTCCCAACGACCTCCTCTAGCGGCACCGTCTCAACCGTGCCGTTTCGAGCCGCTACCATCACATTGTATGTACCCTCATAGGCGCAGCGGGCGGCAGCCGTCCCAAGCTGGGTAGCCAGCACCCGGTCAAAGGGCGAGGGCGTTCCCCCGCGCTGCACATGCCCCAGTATCGTCAACCGGGATTCAAGCCCGGTCAGTTCTTCAAGCTGCTGGGTTAAGCGCAGGGTATTCTGACCGCGTTCACTCTCGATCTCTTTCAACTGCTCACGGGCCAGGTCTTTGTCCTCATCCGTTTTAGCCTGCTGACGATTATCTTCCGCCTCGCGGAATTTCGCTGCCAGGTCAACCGGCATTGCCCCCTCAGAGATAGCCACAATGCTGAACGCTTTCCCGCCCCGGTATCGATTGCGGATCGCTTCGGCAACCTTCTCCACCTCATAGGGAATCTCAGGGATCAAGATCACATCCGCGCCCCCGGCTAAACCGGCTCCCAGGGCCAGCCAGCCGGTGTTATGTCCCATCACCTCGCACACAATGATCCGGTGATGGCTGTGCGCGGTACTGTGTAACCGGTCGATGGCCTCGGTGGCGATCTCCAGGGCGGTATCAAACCCAAAAGTGTAATCCGTCCCATAGACATCATTGTCGATAGTTTTCGGCAGGGTGATGACATTCAAACCTTTTTTGACCAGCCGGTAGGCGTTCTTCTGGGTGCCGCCGCCCCCCAGGCAGATCAAGGCGCTCAGTTGATGTTTGCGATAGTTATCCACGATCAGCTCGGTCATATCGAGTTCTTTGTCGCCGATCGGCATCTTGTGCGGTTTAGCCCGGCTGGTTCCCAGGATCGTCCCGCCGACGGTCAGGATGCCTGATAATTCTTCCTTCCCCAGACGCACACTGCGATTTTCCATCAGCCCGCGGAAACCATCCCTGAACCCGATCACGTGCATACCGTAGGTGGTTTGGGCTGCTTTGCCCACTCCCCGGATCGCGGCATTCAATCCGGGGCTGTCTCCCCCGGCGGTTAAGATACCGATTGATTTTGCCATAGGAGTCTTTGTCCTTTTACTTCAGTTTATGCTCACCCTGGGGAGCCGCGAAGTTTATTCGCGGCGGCTTGTTAGATATGAGCCTTTATTTCTCGTATGTACATCTCTAGCATAGCACAAAAACGATCTTGACAACGCCCCCGCTCTGACTACAATGACTGGACGCTCGACCGATTTGAGAGAGGCTAGAGGCTATCTATGTGTGGAATTTTCGGCATCGTCGTTCGTCAAGACCAACTTCTAGGAGACATTCTCATCGAGGCAGCACAGAGACTCTCCTACCGGGGATATGATTCGGTCGGCAGCGCCACGCTTCACGCCGATGGCACCATTGACCTGCGCAAGGATGTTGGCCCGGTCAAGGAGGTCGCCGAGCGCCACGATTTCGCCGCCATGATCGGCAGCCGTGGCATGACCCAACTCCGCTGGGCGACTTTTGGCGCGCCCTCGCAGGTGAACGCCCAGCCGCATCTTGACTCGGATGGTGACCTGGTTGGCGCTCACAACGGCAACGTGGTCAACAACGTTGAACTGCGCCAGATGTTTATCGACGAAGGGATGACCGTCCGCTCAACAAACGATGGCGAGTCATGTGTCCACGCCGTCGAGCGGTATGTCGAGCAGGGACACGATATGGTCGATGCGATCCGGCGGGCCTATGACGATCTGGCCGGTGATTACTCATTCGTCATTGGCCGCGTCGGCGAGGACTGCCTGTATGCCATTAAAAAGGGATCAGGTCTGGTGGCCGGTATCGGCGATGGATTCACCTGTGTCTCGTCAGACCTGCCCTCGATCCTGCCGCTCACCCGCACGATCTTGCGGCTGGAGGATGGCGAGATCGTGATCCTGTGCGCCGATGGGATTGAACTGCGCGGGGTGGCGGATGGTCAGCCCATCGAGCGGGAGCCGGAGCAGGTGACCACCAGCATGGAGGCAGCCGAAAAAGGCGGCTATCCCCATTTCATGCTCAAAGAGATCCACGAGCAGCCCCAAGTCGCTGGTGAACTGCTTCACCTGTTGGAGGCTTCACCCCATGTTGAACCGATGATCGAGCGCATGGCTGCGGCAAATCACCTCTATCTGGTAGGCTGCGGCACCAGCTATCACGCCTGTGTGAGCGGTGCGGTCTATCTGGCAAGACTTGCTGGTCGTGCTGCCATTCCTGTCCTGGCACCCCAGTTTATCGCCCAGTACGGCCCGGCAGTGGGGCCTGATGACGTGGGTATTTTCGTCAGCCAAAGCGGCGAAACCAAAGACGTGCTGAACGCCATCGAAGCAGCCCAGGCACGTGGGATGGGCATATTGGGGCTGGTCAATGTCCTCGGCTCGACCCTGACCCACGTCAGTGAGTGTTACCTGCCGCTGGCCTGTGGTTACGAGATCAGCGTTCCCGCCACCAAGACCTTTTTGAACCAGGTGATCGCCTTCCTCTATCTGGCGATACGCATGGGCAAACATGAGACAAAAGAACTGGATCGCCTGCCCGATCTGATCGAAGAGACACTGGCGGCGGTCGAGCCACAGGTGGCGACGCTTGATCCGGTTCTGGAAGGCCGGAACGACCTCTACTGCCTGGGCTATGGGCTCACCTACCCGATCGCGATGGAGGGCGCACTCAAGCTCAAAGAAGTCACCTACGCGCACTGCGAAGGGATGCTATCGACTGAGTTCAAGCATGGGCCGCTGTCGGCGGTGGATGATGGCTATCCGGTGATCTTTATAGCCGGGCCGGACAACGTTCCGCTGCTCGTCAGTGGTATCAATGAGGTGACCTGCCGGGGTGCGCGGGCGATCGTGATCGGCGAAGAGGATGCCCAACTCCGGGCCAACGCCAACGACCTGATCGTGCTGCCCACGACCAACCCGCAGATCAACCCGATCCTGGCGACGCTGCCGCTCCAGGTACTCTCCTACCGGATGAGCGTGGCGCGAGGCTTTGATCCCGACTTTCCGCGCAATTTGAGCAAGACTCTGACGGTTGACTGAGCGGGTATCAGCTCCGGTTTGCTTCATCCAGTCCGGATTTACCTTTTTCACTCCTGGTCATAGAGGCCATCTAATATCGCCTGGGCACGTTGAGCCTGCCATTTTTTGAATTCCACTAACTCATCAATGGGTTCCAGAATGCCCTTCTCTCTTGCCGACGCAAAAACAGCAGAAATCGCTACCGTGTTCGTTTCGGTTACTGCGTATAAATCGGGAAAGTTTGCATGAAGTGCTGCCCCAACAGCAAATTTTGCGGATTGAATTTCACACTCAGTTTCCACAGACTCAACAATGCTTATCAATTGGTCTATTTCATCTTCAGAAGTTTTGTGATTCGCGGATTGCCTCATCGCCTCGATTAGCTTTCGAGGACGATCTTCACCAGGGTAGTGATTTTCGAAAATAGGCAACACATACTCCGCGCAATCACAAGCAAATAATCGTTGCTGGCGGCTGCTCATCTTGTACACTAAATCAAACATAACCCTATGAAGTCGATGATATTCATCCATCTCTAGCCCCAACTACTCCTGATCATAGAGGCCATCTAATATCGCCTGAGCGCGTTGTATCTGCCATTTTCTGAATTCCATAACTTCATCCCATGGCTCCGGAATGCCCCTCTCATGAGCAGACATAAATATTCCAGAAGAAGCTGCCTTATCCACATCGTGTAAAGCGTGCATATTGAAACTGGCTGTGCCAAACGCTGCATATACAATAATTCCAGCAGAGTTTTCAATATCTTCACTCTTCAACTCTGTTGCG
>JBNKDD010000113.1:0-16844 GCA_050288085.1 Anaerolineae bacterium | reverse complement strand
CTTGAAGGGGTGCAGATCCGCCGGATCGTGCGCCTCGTCGATGATCACATCAACGAAGGTTCCCCCGGCTAATTCCTGGTGCAGTCGGGTGGTGGTGAAGTACATATTGCCCGGAATGTAATCACCCGCTTTGATCGTCACCTGGCTGATCAGGTGTTCCGCACCGCGCCCCTGGTGGGTAGGGACGATATACTTGTAGCCATAATAAGTCTGGATCGCTTCTTCAAGGTGGTAGAAGTTCCGGCTCCCGGCGTAAGCCTCATCCCCCAGCATGATCCCCGCCCATTGGCGGTCGCTCATGGCGCTGGTTCCGCTGTCGGTCAGCAGATCGATGTACACATCCGCCGAGCGCAGCAAGAAGGTATTGTAGCCCGCTTCTTTAGCGGCTCTTTCTCGCTCCTCCCGGCTGATCATGCTGATCGGCTCGACCATTTTGATCTTCCAGGGTTCGGCCCAGGAGCGCCGTCCAAACTGCTGTCCCATCGTTTTGGGGGGTTCTTCGGTCATAGGTCCTCCATAGGATAATTACTCAAGAGGCAAAGCGGTGATCGATTTCACTTCGTTAAGCACCAGGCTGGTGTAGATGCGGGCCAGGCCGGGGATCGGAGTCAGGCGGTTCACCAGGAAATCTTCCAACCCCTGGCGATTATGCACCACCACCTTGAGGATATAATCGAATTCCCCGGTGATGTGATGGCACTCCAATACCTCTGGCATATCGGCGACGGCATTTCGGAACCGGTCTACATCCTCGCTCTGATGCCTCGCCAGACTGACATTGACAAAGCACAGCATGTCATAGCCGACTCGCTCGCGATCCAGCAAAGTTACGTACTGGCGGATATAGCCTCGCTGCTCAAGCTGCCTGATCCGGGTGTGGGTAGCGGGTGGTGATAGGTTGATCCGGCGGGCCAACTCCGCATTGCTGATCCGTCCATCGTGCTGCAATTCGTCAAGGATGGCTTTGTCCAGATCGTCTAGCTGGTCATCTGTAGAATATCCTATCATTGTTTGAACCCTATGGTCAACGATTGTTTCATGATAGAAAAATAATAACTAATAATCAAAAGTGAAACCAGCCTTCAAATTAACGATATTCACCCAGGATGCCGAAATATTAATCTTAGCAGAATAGTTGATCACTGGTCGTTTTTCGTATCATGCTCGAAAAACAAGATGATTCGCCAGCAGTTCTCGCTCCTCCGAAAAGCAACTATAATGACTGTCAAGAAAATCCAGTACAGGCTAGAAACTATGACGATCCCGTGTATGTACTGTACTTATGGTTTGCACATAATCAATGGGGGTGATGATGAGGAACAGACAACTAACTGCCATCCTGGTCGGACTGATTTTACCGGTGATTGCCTGCGTGGGGCCCGGAGACATTGCTGAGATGGCAACGGTTGAAGCCAGCCCATCAGCGGTTCTCACACTTGAACCTGCCGAGGTGCTCATAACCACCTCTCCTACTACGGACAACACCGAGGTGACATCGACCCCCATTCCAGGCGAGCTGCCGACACTTACACCCATTCTCGACACCGGCACAGCTACACCTGACTATGCAGAACTGGAAGTGAGCACCGAGACTTCGACATCGCCAGACGGTGCGTGGATAGCCGAGATCATCCTGGCATACCCAACCGAGGGGCAGGTACCAGATTATTATCAGTCACTCACTATCCGTCGCCTTGACGGTTCGATAACCTGGGTGCTCATCGACGAATGGTCGCTGTGGGCGCTGGGGGCCACCTCCCCACGTATTGTTGGCTGGTCGCCACAGGCGTTTTACTTTTCTAACTACGGCGTGGCGGATGGCTGTGGCCTATTCGGCGTTGACCTTCACATCCGGCGGCTCTCGCTCGAAGACGGGAGCGTGACCGAAATACCCATCGAGGCTGGATCGCTGGCTGCGCTTTCCCCTGATGGGGGATACGCCGCCTATGTAACCGGTGGCCGGGACGCCCCTCAAATCACCATCCACGATCTGGCAACCGGTGAGCTGCGCACAGCCCCCTTGGACATTGGTGACGATTTCTGGGGTGCGGGCGAACTGGTCTGGTCACCCGATGGACAATCGCTGATGTTGACCGTCGATCACAACGGTTGTGGCCCGGATACAGCTCGGTCGATTATCCGGGTGGATGTCCCGTCGCTCACCCAGCACATCCTGATCGACCATGTGGATAGGCTGTTTCGCACGGAGTCCTGGACAGAGGCTGATAGAGTGGTGCTGCGTGAACAGGACGTTGGCCTGTGGTGGATGGATGCTGCAACCGGTGAGATTATTGGGCCAGGCCCAGGCGACTAGGATGGTCGAAGCTCCCGTGATCAAAAAACCCCTCCGGTGGGAGGGGTAGTGCAGGTGGTCCTATCGCTGGTCAAGTGGCACATAGTCACGGGCCGTTTCGCCGGTATAAATCTGGCGCGGGCGGTTGATACGTGATGAGGGGTCTTCGCGCATTTCTTTCCACTGGGCGATCCAGCCGGGCAGCCGCCCCATTGCGAACATCACGGTGAACATGTTGGTCGGGATACCGAGCGCCCGGTAGATGATCCCGCTGTAGAAGTCCACGTTGGGGTACAGCTTCCGCTCGACAAAGTAATCATCTTCCAGGGCGATCCGCTCAAGATTCTTGGCGATGCCTAGCAGTGGATCCTGGACACCCAGTTCGTCCAGTACCTCGTCCGCAGAATTCTTGAGGATCCGGGCACGCGGATCGAAGTTCTTATACACCCGGTGGCCGAAGCCCATCAGCCGGAAGCCGGAGGATTTATCCTTCGCCATGTCCATGTATTTCTTGTAGTCGCCGCCGTCAGCCTGGATCATCTCCAGCATCTGGATCACACGCTGGTTAGCGCCGCCATGCAGTGCGCCCCATAGAGC
The DNA here is from genome assembly GCA_050288085.1 of Anaerolineae bacterium. Taxonomy (GTDB): domain Bacteria; phylum Chloroflexota; class Anaerolineae; order Aggregatilineales; family UBA3940; genus JBNKDD01. The sequence goes on along the minus strand of JBNKDD010000113.1, from coordinate 13,954 downwards.
GCTCACCCCGGCTCCGACCGAGGCAAACAGGTTGGCCTGGCTGCTGCCTACCATGCGGACGGTCGAGGTGCTGCAATTCTGCTCGTGATCGGCATGCAAGACCAGCAGCAGGTCTAATGCTCGCTCCACCACATCCGGGACCTCGTAAGCCTCCGGGGGTACGGCGTGCATCATGTGTAAGAAGTCGGCGGCGTAGCTCAGATCGTTGCGCGGGTAGATGTAGGGCTGGCCGATAGACATCTTATAGGAAAAAGCCGCCAGTGTCTTGACCTTGGCTAACAGCCGGATGATGTTCAGGTCCAGGCAGGCTGGGTCTTCGCAGTCTGGGTAGAAGGCTGAGAGCGAGACCATCATGGCCGACATGATCGCCATTGGGTGGGCCATGCGAGGATACATCTCGAAGAACTTTTTCATATCCTCGTGGATCATCGTGTGCCGGGTCAGTTTATATTTAAACGCCTCGAACTCTTCTTTGCCGGGTAAGTAGCCGTAGATCAGCAGATAACAGACTTCGAGAAAGCTGGACTGCTCGGCGAGCTGCTCAATCGGGTAGCCACGATAACGCAGAATACCTTCCTCCCCATTGATGAAGGTAATACTGCTCTGGCAGGAGCCGGTGTTCCCATAGGCCGGATCAAGCGACACGGCCCCGGTAGCGGCTCTGAGTGTGGTGAAGTCGATCCCCACCTCGCCTTCTGAGCCAACGACGACCGGAAATTCGTATTCCTGACCGTCTAGGATAAGTTTTGCTGATTCCATCCTATACTCCTGTATGTGTGTTAAATAGAATCTCTCCAAGATTCGTTTGGATGAAAAAAGGTAGAAACACCCGACCGGAAAGTGCAAAAAATACTGCCGGTTGGGAAGTTCTATATTAGATTATAGCGTGCTATCACTCGGATTCAGGTGGATTAACTACTTGAGCAGCCTGATTGGCCGCCTGGGCCGGTAAGACGTTGTTCAGCAAAACGGCTTCGAATGCATCCTGGATAGCCGTTCCAACCTCGGCTTGTTCGGATTGATCGGGTAAGGCATGGGCATTGACCAGCAGTTCATCGCCGAAGGTGACGTAAGAATCGGTATCGCCCCATACGGCCAACGCGGCGGGCTGTGAGGGCAGCCGGAAAGCGGCCTGGGTATACGTCCCGTGATTGGTCGGATTCATCAGGAAGTTAACCAGTCGCATCGCGGCGTCTTCGCGGTCGGGGTCTTGAGTCACAAGGACCCATGACCAGCCGGTTGCCAGGGCGTAGGGATCACCGTTGGGGGTCGGTATCCAGGCCAGGCTGGTATTCCGCACTTCTTCACGGTTGGAGAGATACAGTGTAGACGTAACCACCGCCAGGTTGCTTAACCGGTCGCGATACATCGCCCAGGTTTCCGCCGGGTCTGCGATCTGAAACATGGCAGTGTCCACCCTACCTTTTTCATGGACGATGGAATAAAAGGCCAGTACATCCTGTAAGGCGATCGGATCGAGGAATGGCTGCCCATCTTCATTGACCAGCGTCCCACCGGCAGCCAGGTATTGGAGCAGCACGGTGTGATTCACGTTGCTCAGCGCCGCTGCCGGGAAGCTGAAGGGAGAGGGACTGTTCATCAGCGCCTCAAACGAATTGGGTACTTTCTCCGTAAAGGTGGCATCCCGGTAAACAGTATGCTGGACTTCCAGGGTGTAGGGCAAACCGACCAATACGCCGTCAATCGTGCCTAATTCCTCGGCAACCGGGTAGAGTTCTGCCTGGATGGCAGGATCGAGGCGCTCTCCAATCGGGACGATCAACCCTTCATGGGCGGCCTGAATCATTGTCTCGCGATCCATGATCGCCAGGTCGGGCAGGATTCCGGGTGCGACTGGCGGTGCACTGCGCAGATAAGCCAGGATGCTCCCCGGCCCGCTGACCCGTTTGACCAGCACCTCAACCCGGATATTGGGGTAAGTTTCGTCAAACTCGGTGAGCTGCTCGGACAGCACCTCGCCGCCGGGAGTCTCGCTGGTTGGGGCCAATCCTTCGACCGTCCAGACCGTCAGGACAACTTCTTCCGAGCCTTGCGACTGCGTATCCAGGGTTTCTTCGTCGGGTGGTTGGGTGGCCGGAACGTCGAGAGTCGGGGCAGGGTGGGTAGGAGTCTGCGTGACTTGATTGGAGGCGGCTGAAGACTCCCCCAGATTGAACACCTGGCAGCCGGTTAAGATCAATATGAGGCTGAAGGTTAAGATGGTAGATGCACGCTGTCGCATGGGTTTCTCCCCTGGAATGGTTTTCCTATATGATATGTTATCCATAGGTGCTTACTCTGCCAAGCGGCAGGAGCGTCATTGAGGTTTAACTGGCTCCGCCACCACTGCGCCAATGGTGGCAGGAAGGTGTATAATCAGTTTATCGATGAGTTCCCACCAGTACTCACCTCCTAATTTCTAGGGGGTGACCAACTTTGCTGCAACCATCTCACACATTCTACGTAAAGAAAAGTGATAGTTGGATAATCAATAAACTGCAAAGAGAGGTTTGGTAATCATGGCATATACAGTACCCGCGACAAGCAAGACTCCCGCGTTAATCATCTATCTGCTCGATGTGAGCGGCTCAATGGGCGAAGAAATCGGCGGCAAGCCGAAGATCGAGATCGTCTCAGACGCTCTGCACCAGGTTGCCGTCCGCATGGTTCAGCGCAGCACCAAGGGCACGACCGTTGCCCCGCGCTACAACATCGCAATGTTCGCTTACAGTTCACAGGTAACCGACCTGCTCGGCGGGATCAAGACCGTCGCCGAGTTGGCCCAGATGGGCGTGCCGCGCCTCCAGCCTATGGATGCGACCGACACCGCCGCCGCCTTCCGCGAAGCAGAAAGCCTGCTCAAGTCACAGATCGGCAATCTCCAGGACTGCCCCGCTCCGCTTGTCTGTCACATGACCGACGGCGAATATAACAGCGGCGGCGACCCCGAAGTGATCGCCAAGCAGATCATGCAGATGTCTGTGCCGGATGGTAACGTGCTGGTCGAGAATATCTTTGTCACCGACAAGGCCCTGACCACCCCGATCACCGACCCGAAGGGCTGGGACGGCATCAATGACGAGACCCCGTTGGCCTCGCCCTATGCCGAAACCCTGATGCGCATGTCTTCACAGATTCCGCCGACCTATGCCAGCGTGATGGCCGAGATGGGCTATCGCCTGTCACCAGGCGCACGGATGCTCTTCCCCGGCAATACACCTGAAATCGTTGAGTTAGGCTTCGCCATGAGCGGGGCGACCCCGGTCACGCCGGTTTCTCCGTAACACGGTAAAGTATCAGGTATAATATAAACGGGCGGGCCAGATGATGATAGTACATCCAGCCCGCTCGATCTGAATACCGAGGCCAACATTCTATATGGCAAAACGTCAAATAACTCAACTTCGCCAGGATGCCGAAACGCCGCTCACCACCTTGGCGACGCCTTTTGGAACGGTGCTCTATCTTTATGCTCGTTCCGGGGACAGCGTCAGCGCCGGGACGGTCGGTCAGGATTACGTGGCATTTCGATATGACGATGCCAACCTGACCTTCGCCGTCTGCGACGGGGTCGGCCAATCGTTTATGGGCGACCTGGCCGCCCGCGTGCTGGGTAATGGGCTGGTTGATTGGCTGTGGGACATCAAGCGCCCGATGACCGCCGAGGAATTTTCCGAGACGGCGGCTGAAGCCCTCAACGAACTGACCGAATCCAGCGCCCAACAGGTCACCGATTTTAAACTGCCCGAACACCTGCCGCCGATTGTCAAGCAGGCATTAGAGATGCAGCGTCAATACGGCAGCGAATCGATGTTCGTAGCAGGCCGGATTCACCTGGACAGCTCCGAACCCTGGGTGGCGATCTGCTGGCTGGGTGATTCGCCCGTCGCCGCAATCGATATTGATGGCAAGCTGGTAGACCTGGGTCCGAAGGGCCACACCTCCGAGCGCTGGAACGCCACCACCGGGATCAAAGGGACGGTTCATACCTGGGTTGGCAGCGCCAAACAGGTGGCCCGTGTAGCCGGGTACACCGATGGTCTGGGCATCAACGGCGTACCGGTCGATGCCGACCTGGTGCGCCTGATGAAAACCTGGCGAAACGATCCACCCGGCGATGATGCATCGCTGTTCGATGTGCGTCTGGCTCCCAGCCCGGCCACGACTGGCGAAGTCGAAGTGCCCGCCCGTCCGATTGAGATTCCGGGGCAGGTCAAAACTTCGGGTGAGCCAACCAAGCCGATTATGGTGGAAGCCGATAAGCGGTCGCCGGTGGCCGGAGTCGAGCCGATTAAGGCAGAGGCGAAGGATAGTTCGGCGGTAGATAGCTGGCAGCCATTAAGCGAGCAGCCGGAGAAGGCCGCGCCAGAACTTGATATAAAGGGTGTCAGCGACATCACCGCCAAGCAGATCGAAATGTGGCAGCAGGCCGCCTTACTGGGCCTGACCAGCGCCGCCCTGGCCATGTTGATGATGGAACGTTTATTGGAACAACAACGCACCGATGATGCTGGTAATTCTTCTTAGCGTCAAAAAACATCGCTCGTAGGGGCGAGATATATCTCGCCCCTACAGACAAACCATTTATTTTAGGGTTTTATAGAAAACACAAATTGGAGTAGGTAGCAGGTAGTCCGGTATGTTTAACCCAACTCTGGACACACAACTGGTTATTGATAACCAGGCTTATAAATTCTCGCCGCACCCGGTTGTACCGACCCTCGTCTGGGGGCAGGAAGGCCGCCATGCGATTGTCTTCCGCTTGCAGAACAACGGCGACGCTTACGCGCTGAAAGTTTTCCGCCCGGTCTTCCGTCACCCCGGTCTGCTCGAATCGGCAGAGGCGCTGATGTGGGCGCATGAACTGCCGGGGATGCGCGTATGCAGGCAGACGGTCATCACCCAGGAAACCCACCCGGAACTGGTCAATCAGTATGAGGATCTGGATTATTCAATGCTGATGCCCTGGATCGAGGGCCTGACCTGGTTTGATATTTTGCATTCGAGGCGGCGGGTATCCCTGGATGAGAGCCGGGGATTAGCCGAAAGCACCGCCTGGGTATTGTATGCGCTCGAATTGAACCGCCTTGCTCACTGTGACCTCTCAAGCGGCAACGTGATCGTTGACCCGAAAAAGAACACCGTTCAACTGGTTGACGTGGAGGACCTGTACAGCCCCTTCCTGAATCCGCCCCCGATGGTTCCCGCCGGTACAATGGGCTACCAGCACCGGGATGTGCCGGATAAGGGGCAGTGGGGGCCGCTGGGTGACCGTTTTTCGGGGGCCGTTCTGGTTGCGGAGATGCTCGGTTGGGCGCACCCTAAAGTCCGGGAGATGGCGCACGGCGAGAGCTATTTCGCTCCCAACGAACTCCAGGTCGATAACGAACGTTACGAGATGCTGCGGGAAGTCCTGCGGGTCTACGACCCCGGTTTTGCCGAGGCATTTGAGCAGGCCTGGCGATCCAGTTCATTGGACGAATGTCCCACGATAAAAACGTGGTACGATTTATTAGACAGCCTGCCCCGCGACCCGGTCGCGGAATGGGCGCCGATCAACCCGGAGGAGTTCGCCGAGCCGGAACCCGAACCCGCCAGAACGAGCGCGGGTATTCCTGTCCCTGATCTGTCAGGACGACAGAAACCCCGGCGTGATCGGAAAGGCTGCCGCCGGTTTGTTGTCATCTCATTGGTGTTATCGCTGCTGTGCTGCTATGCCACTGTTTTAGCGGCGCAGGTCAGCGCAGCACCCGAAATCTTTGATATATTCGACCGAATCTTGCAATGATTCGACCGAATTATATATTCGACCGAATCATACGGTGATTGACGATTATGGAATTTAGACGATCTGAAACTGAAGTTGTCCCTATCCGCACCCAGCGGGTGCCGCAGACTATCGAAACCCCGGTTACCTTTGTTCAGGTGCCGGGTGGTTATGTGCGCTATGCCTATGCCCGTTCCAGTGACAGCATGGCCAGCCAGATCGAAGGCCAGGATTACCTGTGCTTTCAACACAACGATCAACGGTTGGTATTCGTAGTCTGCGATGGGGTTGGATCGTCGTTTTGCGGCAACCTGGCTGCTCGCATCCTGGGTGATAGGCTGCTCGAATGGCTGTGGCTGGCTGAAGTCCCCCGCATGGGTGGGGCCGGTGCACTGATGGAGACGGCGACCAGCTATTTGCAGCGCATCCAACGCGAGGCCCAACTCGAAGTCGAGGACTACGAAATCCCCGATACGATCTCAGGGTTGGTGCGGCAGGCACTCGAATCGCAGCGTGCTTACGGCAGCGAGGCTATTTTTGTCGCTGCCCGGATCGATCACCCCAGCCCGACCATCCCGGAGGGATTGATCTCCGTCTTCTGGATGGGGGATACACGGGTGCGTGTCCTGGATGAAACCGGCCAGCCCTTTGAACTGGGCGGAAGCTGGGAGAACGCCAACCGCTGGTCAACCGTTCAGGGTGTGCGCGGCAGTATGAGCGCCTGGATGGAATCACTCAAAGGGGTGGGACGGATCGTTGCCTTCAGCGATGGCTTATCAGCCCACACGGACAGGCTGCTCGATTATTCTGACGATAAACTGGACCGCGAGATACGGGCCGGATCGCGTCTGCCCACCAGTGACGACGTGTCATTTATTGACGTGGTTATCCGCACTGCCCGCTATGAAGGTTATGCCGACCCCGACATGCCTGACTTTACGGCGGAGCGCCCCCACCTGGAGCAAATCTGGAACCCAACCGGGGCCCCTGCTTATGAACTGCGTTGGAATTGGCCCGGCCATCCCAAAGCGCGGTTTATGCTTCAAGAGGCCACCAATCCAGCCCTGGCCGATGCCCGCGTGATCGATATCCCGATGGGCAGTGACCTGAGTTGGAAGCCGTCGCAGGAGCAAAAGCCCGGCCATTATTATTACCGGGTTCGTGCCATCAACCGCCGGGGGATCGTTTCACCCTGGAGCGAACTGCGTCAGACCAGGGTTGCTTATCCTCCGCCGCCTGCGCCAAAACTCGAAGCAACTGAACCGGGCCGCGCTGCCGGGTTGAATTGGTCAGAAGAGGGTGAGGCGCTGGATTACGAGCTTGAGAAGTCCGCCACCCCTGAATTCGAACAGCCGCAGGTTGTTTATACCGGGCGGGGAACCAACTGGACCGTCGCCGATAGGACGCCGGGTGTAACCTATTACCGCGTGCGGGCCATCTCTGATGGTGGTTCCGGCCCCTGGAGTAAAGTCCAGGAAGTGGAGATCACCCTGCCGCCGCCGCCTAAACCGCATCTGGGATCGGCCAGCCATGATTACGCCGATGTCACGTCTTATCAACTGCGCTGGCAGCCGGTTCCCGGCGCGACCCGCTACGAACTGGAAGAACTGAACCAGGACAGCGAGGAAGCGGAGGTCTTCGATCTGACGGAGGAAAACTACCGGGTCGAGGGGCAGTCTGTCGGTAATTATGTTTATCGGGTACGCGCCTGCCATGATTACGGGTGCAGCGAGTGGAGCAACGAGCAGTTGGTCATCATCTCGCCGCAGGCTCCTGCCCACGCGCCGGAACTCACCCTCGATGGGCCGGATCAAAATGATCTGCTCATCCTCGAATGGGATGAGATCGAGGAGGCTGCGCTTTACATTGTCGAAGTTTCGGAAGAAGCGGACTTCAATAACGCGCGGGTTTATACCCAGCAGTCCACCACGCTTGAACTGGTGCGCCGCGAACCGGGCATGACCTACGTCCGCGTCTGTGCCACCAATGCCGGTGGTGATGGCCCCTGGAGCAATGTTGCCTCCTTAAGCCTGGTTCCCAACCCTCCGGCCTGGATCGAGGTTGATCTATCCGAGGATAAGCGACAGGTCAGTCTGGCCTGGGGCGCGGTGGGTGGTCATCCTGACTATCGCCTGGAACAGCTCCAGGGCGAAGCTTACGCCGAAATATATCACGGCGAAGACACCCAGTTCAAGATGAACGTCCCGGCAGGTGACAATCTGACCTTCCGGGTGCGGGCTGAAGTCTCCGGTGTTGAGAGCGATTGGCAGGCAAGCGACCCGATCTATATCCAGCCGGTTCTGGGGATTCCCAAGCTGGAACTGCCGAAATCGGGCGAACAGGGCGAACTGACCCTGAATTGGGAACCGGTCGATGGGGCCAGTCACTACATTCTGGAAGTCGCACGGGATGAGCATTTCACCAGCCCTCGGACGGTTCAGGTTGATCAGCCGAAAGCCGGTTTCCGTCCGCCCGCTGGTGGTCGTTATTACTTCCGGGTGCGGGCCTACCGCGATACGCAGCAAGGCCCACCCAGCAACGTGATCACCTATGAGGCCAGCCAGATGGCCGCCCCGCGCCTGTGGCCGCTTGACCCGGTCAAAGCCCACAACATCTTCGAGATATCGTGGACGGGTGTGCCCGGATCGTCATACTACGAGCTTCAGGAATCGCGAGATGGTGCGTTCAAAGCCGGTAAAGTCCGGTCGATCAGGGTATTTCATCCAGGGCAGAAAGCCGCCGTTCCAGGCTATCCAGCCGGACAGTACCATTACCGTGTGCGGGCGGTTGATGAAGCCGATCAGCCCAGCGCATGGAGCGAAGCTTTAACGGTAGAAGTTATTAACTAACGTAAAATTTGCTTGTAGGGGCGCACCCAAAGCCATCGGTTTAAGAGGATTTCAGGCCACAAGAGAAGAATCCGCATCTTGACTTTGAACCTGACTCCCCTCTCCATGAGGGAGAGGGGCTAGGGGGTGAGGGCTAAATATCGGATTAACTCAGGCCTGACTTGACAAAGGGCGCAGCTTGCTGCGCCCCTACAGAGATTTACGGATATCGACATAACAGGGATGTGTAGCTAGAAACAGAAATGAGCGAGTTTAATCCATCACCCAATGAACACATTGTTATCAGTGGGCAGACCTATAAAGTCATGCCGCACCCGGCTGTCCCGACTTTTGCTTTTGGGCAGGAGGGCCGGAAGGCGTTTGTCTTCCAATTATCGGCCAGCAATGGCAAGGGCCTGTATGCCATCAAGAAGTTCAAAGAAGCTTTCCGTGTACCGGAGCTGGTGAAAATCTGCGATGACCTGGCCCGCTTCTCCCAGTGGAAGGGATTAGAAGTCTGTGCCCGGCAGTGCCTTCACTTTGGCCGCCATGACGATGCTTTGGCCCAGTTCCCTGACCTGGAATTTGCCGTCCTGATGCCCTGGATTTCGGGTTCAACCTGGTATGACGTGGTGATCGGCGAGAAGCCGCTCAACCGGCTGTCCGCCCTGACCTTTGCCAATGCTACCGCCCAGGTGTTATCTGCGCTTGAAGAAGCAGGATTAGCCCACTGCGACATTGCCGCTCCGAACATCATCATTAACCCGGCTGCTGGGACGGCCCACCTGATCGACATTGAAGACTTATACGTCGCCGACTTCGAACCACCGAGCGCACTCCCGGCGGGTACTCCCGGCTACGATCATCACACCGCTTCAACCGGTCTGTGGAAACCAACTGCCGACCGTTTCGCCGGTGCGGTCTTAATGGCAGAAATGGCCGCCTGGTACATCCCAGAAATCCGCAAGAAGGCCGACGAAGAACACTATTTCGGGGCTAATGAGATGCAGCAGGACAGCCCCCGCTACCAGTTGATGCGGGATGTGCTGTCGGATATCCACCCCGTACATGGTGAACCGCTGGCCGATTTGTTTGATCGGGCCTGGTTCTCCGATACATTGGAGGAATGCCCCCCGCTTAAAGCCTGGCAGGAAGTGATCAGCAAGATTTTCCGGGAAGAGGAGCTTTCCGAAGTCGTCAGCGACTGGCAGCCGATCTCGATTCCGGCCAAGATGCAGGACGCCGCGCCCAGGCCGTTTGTGCCCGCGCCAGAACCGGAACCGGAACCCGAACCGGTGGAGAGCCCTGCCCCCGTCCTTGAGGATGAAAGTGACGAGCCAGCAGCCGCTGAGGTTGTTTCGCCGCCCCCGGTGGTGGAAGTCTCGCCACCGCCCGCGCCGCCGCGGCCTGCGCCTATTCAGGCCCCGCCACAAACCCCATCTGCGGATGGCCCGGTCGCTGAATGGCGTCCCCTCGATATGTCGTCAGTAGTAAACCGGCGTTCGACACCGTCGCGAGAACCGCTCAGAATTAAGATGCCTGAGCCTGAACCGGAACCCGAACCCGAACCGGAACCAACGGCCCGGCATCAACCGATCAGTCTGCCTGATTATGAGCAGCCGGTTGTTGAGGATAGTTCCTGGGAAGAGCCAGAGGACGACAGCTACGAAGAACACTTCGACCCGCCGCCACCTGAGCCGCGTCTAAGGCTGTTTAAACCGGTGCTTGACCTCAGCCATATCGATGTGCGGAACCGCCCGCATCTGGTCTGGTCAGAAAGCCCGGATGCCAGGGATTATGAACTGGAAGAAGCCTCTCTCCCTGACTTCCGCGATGCGAAAGCACACCGGGTCAAGGCCGATTCCACCCAGTGGAATCCCCGTACCCGGCGATCCGGCAGATTGTTCTACCGGATTCGCGCCACCGCAGAAGATCAGGCTGGCCCCTGGAGCGAGGTGCTGAGCATCCGCATCGGCAAATCCTGAGGATAGATAATTGCTGCTAACCCCCTGCCACCGCTTTGCTAAGGGGGGCGAATCGCGTGAGCGCGCTCATGCGATGGGGGGTAATGCTACATCGCCGAATGCTAGCCACAGCCAAATCGCGATTAGGCGGGTTTTCATTTGTGTGCTGTGTTATAATCCATATACTAACTAGCATAAACGAAACACAAGTGAGATAGAGACCTCACCAGGAGTGGCGGGGATGGATCTGGTACAAGTAGAAATCGATAGCATACGCGTGAGCCTGATGTCGCAGGATCGGGTTGTTGTCCTGAAAGATCAGCGGACGGAACGTTACCTGCCGATCTGGATCGGGCCGTTTGAGGCTGAGGCCATTCGTGTGGAATTACAGGGGGTGGAAGTTACCCGCCCGCTGACTCACGATTTGCTCAAATCAGTGATTGAGCAGTTAGGGGCTGAGGTTGAGAACGTAGTTGTTAATGACTTGCGCGACGATGTTTTCTACGCCCGCCTGAGTGTCAAAGTTGATGGTAAGACCATCGAAGTAGACTCGCGACCCAGTGATGCGATTGCCCTGGGTGTCCGGTTCAAGGTTCCGATCTACGTAGCCCAGTCGGTGATGGCAAAGGCTGCCATTGAGCCGGAGGAGGAAATCTCCACTGAGGAGTCGGAAGCCGGTGAATCCAAACCGCAGAGTGAAGCACCTGGATCAGAGGAAGACCTGGGGCCGTTTAAGGATTTTCTGGATACGCTTGACCTGGATAATCTGGACACCGACTGATTAAAATTCGATAGACTCGATCAAACTAATGAGGCTTATTAACGAGCGGGGTTTTATACCCCGCTTGTAGGTTAATCATGGCACAGTCGTCCCCCCAAACCGATCAGCTTGCACCGCATAGCATCGAGGCTGAAGAGGCCGTCCTTGGATCGATCCTGATCAACCCGGACGCCTTATTCGAAGTGCTGGCGTTCCTGCGCCCGGACGACTTTTTCTTGATGCGCCATGCCTGGGTTTACCAGGCGGTCATGGCCCTCCACGAGCGCCGCGACCCGATTGACTACCTGACCCTGGTCAACGAGTTGGAGCAGGTGGGCCACCTCTCGGAAATCGGCGGGGCGGCTTACGTCTTGAGCCTGATCAACAAGACCCCCTCGGCCCTGAACGTCGAAGGCTATGGGCGGATCATCGAGCGGATGTCCCTCCGCCGCCGCCTGATCGATGCTGCCGGGCAGATTGCACGGGTTGCCCACTCCGAAGAAACCGAAATCGACGAGGTCGTCAACCGGTCGGAGCAGGCCATTTTTGAGGTCACCGAGCGGCGGTTGGCTCGCGACCTGGCCCCGATCAAGGATGTGGTCAGCGATTATTTCGACCACGTCAGTTTCCTGGCCCGCCATCAAGAAGACGTGATGGGTGTCCCAACCGGGTTTATTGACCTGGATACCCTGCTGGGCGGTTTGCAAAAATCCGACCTGCTGATCATCGCCGCCCGTCCCGGCATGGGAAAAACCAGCTTATTAAACACCGTCGTCCTGAACGCGGCAGCGCAGGATCAGCGGGTGGCCTTGTTCAGCCTGGAGATGAGCAACGAGCAGTTGGTACAGCGGCTCGTCAGCCAGGAGACCCGCATCCCTTCGCACAAGCTGCGTGAAGGTAAACTCGATGACCGGGATTGGGCGCAGTTCGTCGTTGCCACAGAGCGGATCAGCACCCTGCCGATCCACCTGGATGACACCCCCGCCCTGAGCACCCACGAACTGAGGACTAAGGCCCGGCGTTTACACCTCGAATACGGCCTTGACCTGATCATCATCGACTACCTGCAATTGATGACCACCCCCTACCGGAGCGAAAACCGCGTCCAGGAAATCTCATTCATTTCGCGGTCGTTGAAACAGCTTGCCCGTGAGTTGAACGTGCCGGTTGTGTCGGCGGCCCAGTTATCCCGCGCAGTGGAGAGCCGCAACGATAAGCGCCCGCTGCTCTCAGACCTGCGTGAGTCGGGATCAATTGAGCAGGACAGCGACGTGGTGATGTTCATCTACCGCGATATTTATTACAACCCGGACAGCCCGGACGGCAACAAAGCTGAAATCCACATCGCCAAGCACCGCAACGGCCCGACCGGTACCGTTGACCTCGTTTTTGTCCCGGAACTGACCCAATTCAAAAATGCTGTCACTCAGCGCTATGACCTGGACGAGATGAACTGATCATGACGATGAAGGGCTTTGGCGGTTTCCCGCAGAAGGGACGGTTGACGAAAATTCCGGGGTTGTTCTTCAGTGACCTGCTCCCCCAGATCGACTCGCTGCCGGAGTTGAAAGTTACCCTGTACTGCTTCTGGCGGTTACAGCAGAAGGAAGGGCAGTTAGTCTACCTGACCGGGCGCGAACTTTCCGCCGACCCGATCTTCTTGAGCGGTCTTGGAGCGCGTGACGACGAGTGCAGAGAGGCCCTCCAGGACGGCTTAGAACGGGCTGTAACGCGTGGTACGCTGCTTCACGTCCAGGTGACCCGTGATGATAAGTACAGCGAGGATCTGTACTTTGTGAACACGCCGCGGGGGAGGGCTGCCGTCGAGGGGATCAAGCAGGGCAAATGGCATCCTGATCACATCCCCGACCCAGAGCTGGATCTGACCGTCGAGCGCCCCAACATCTTTACCCTGTACGAACAGAATATCGGCCCCCTGACTCCGATGATCGCCGACCACCTGCGCGATCTGGATGAAGAATTCCCCACCGAATGGATCGAGGAAGCTATCGAGATTGCCGTTACCCGCAACGCCCGTAAGCTGTCCTATGTGGAGGGTATCCTCAACCGCTGGCAGCGGGATGGCCGTTCCGAGGATGATGTTTCACAGCCACGTAACGGATCGGAGCCGTTGAGCGGCAAGTATCAAGACGAGGTTGAGCGATGAGCCTGTCAGACCGGAATTATGGGGCCGGTGACCCGGACTGCCCGATTTGTGAAGGGTTGGGCTATATCCGCTATGATGTGCCAGAAGGCCATCCGATGTTCGGTAAGATCGTCGATTGCGAGTGCCGGAGATCGGAGGCCGAAGTCGAGCGCCAGCAGTATCTCAGGCGGGTTGGTGGCTTGGAATACCTGGCTGATAAAACCTTCGATACCTTTAATGCCGACCGCCCCGGATTGATCCCCATGCACCGGGAAAACTTACAGCGGGCCTACAGCCGCGCTTCAGAGTATGCGCAAAACCCGGTGGGCTGGCTGTTATTTACCGGTGAACATGGCAGCGGAAAAACGCATCTGGCTGCCGCCATCGCCAACGAGCAGATCAGGATCGGGCAGAAGGCTGTTTTCATGACCGTGCCCGATCTATTAGACTTGCTGCGGACTTCCTTTGACCGGGAATTAGCGGACGATG
>JBNKDD010000112.1:0-17113 GCA_050288085.1 Anaerolineae bacterium | reverse complement strand
CGTCATTGAAGCGAGAATTAGAAGATGTCCGTGCCCACCGTGAGCGTTATCGGGCGCGTCGCCGACGCTCAGGTGTGCCAGTTGTTGCGCTGGTTGGCTATACCAATGCTGGCAAGTCTACCTTGCTGAACAGGTTGAGCGGCGCATCAGTTTATGTTGCCGATCAACTGTTCGCAACGCTGGATCCAACCACCCGCCGGATTGAACTACCCGGAGGCCAACCGATTTTGTTTACCGATACGGTTGGTTTTATTCAAAAGCTGCCAACTATGCTGGTTGCTGCCTTTCGGGCCACGCTCGAAGAAATCAACGAGGCATCACTGCTTCTACATGTTGTCGATGCTTCTCATCCAAATGCTTATGAGCAAATCGAAGCTGTTGAGCGAACCCTGGCCGATGATCTGGGGATTGAGGATGTTCCTACCTTGATGGTCTTAAACAAGTGTGACATCCTGGAAGAAGAGGGCGATTCACAGCATCTGGAAGATTTGTGGATACGTTACCCTGATGCGATTGGAATCTCCGCGTTGCGAGGCACGGGAATCGATGGGCTGATAGATGCCATCGAACAAGTTCTGGAGTCCCAGTTGCACCATGTTGAAGTTCGGATTCCTTATCGGGAGGGGCGTTTAATCGCGCTCTTTCACGAAGTTGGTATTGTTGATGAGGAAATTCACGAAGCTGAGCACACGCGCCTGATTGGTTCGCTGCCACCTCAACATATGCCATCCTATCAACCCTACCTCGTCGATTCGGAAGAGTGATATGCTGTCATGGCGTGAGCAGATTCGCCAGATTGCGACAGACCGCGAATCTGGGGCCAGCCAGATTGCCCGTGATTGTGCCCAGGTTCTGATCACTTACCTGGAGCAAGAACAGCCGGACTCTAATTCTCAGCTCAACGATGATTTATGGGAGATGGCCCGCGACATATTAACCGGTCAGCCTTCAATGGCTCCGGTTGTGGGAGTCCTGAACCAGGCATTATTGTTTGCAGATGCTTCAATAGACCCGGCGACAACTTGCCAACAACTGAGGGAATATGCAGCAGATTATTTGTCAGAGGGCCAGCAGCTAGCTCGGCGCATAACTGAAACGGCGTTACATATTTTTCCTCAGGATGGAATGGTAATAACGTTGAGCCGCAGTGCGGCAGTTGCCAGCGCCTTGGTCTATGCGGTTCGGCAGGGACACCATTTGCGGGTGATATGTCTTGAGTCGCGCCCAAATTATGAAGGGCGGGCTCTGGCTGCCTGGTTAAGCGATCAGGGTTTAGATACATCTGTTATAGTGGATGCTGCTGCTTATGATGGCTTGCTGCGTTCCGATCTGTTTATAGCGGGTGCGGACAGTCTGACAGATCAGGGTGTCGTGAATAAAACCGGTACAGCATTGGTGGCAGTTGCTGCCCATACTTTGAAGATTCCTGCTTACGTTCTGGCAGATCAAACTAAAATTTGGCCTTCCCGTCTTGGCCTGCCACCTATAACCGATCATCCACACTCCGAGGTGTGGGAGGATGTTCCCGCGGCTGTTACAGTGGAAAACCGCTATTTTGACCTGACACCCTGGGACTACTGGTCGGGGGTCGTAACCGAAAAAGATTTGCTTGTTGGCCGGGATATAGCGGCGTTGTGCCGGTCTATTTCGACAGATCAGAGGATAGAATCGCATTTCGTGTAGTCATCAAGCTTTTGAAATAGGTTGGAAAAGAAAAATGTTCAAGGGAAGTGATATAAGTATGAGTTGATTGGCTTGTTTGCAAATGACTCACCACACTATCAAAGCTCGATTAGGCTTTTGCCAGGAAAAGTTACGCAAAAACTTGCTTCGTGTAGTCATTAAGCCGAATTCGAGATAAGGATATTAAATTTACATCAGGGAAAGCCGGAAAACAGGGGTCAACTTTCTTGATAGTTTTGACAGTTAGGGTAGTTTTGATAGCAATATACCTGACAGGGTAGGGGAGCGAAAGTGTTTCGTGTAGTCATCAAGAAAATCCAAATAGGGGGAAGTAAAAAGTTTTCCTTGACTATTATATAGGCTACACGAAATTTTGCTTCGCCGTAGTGATACTACATGTGTTACATCGCAATTCTATTTCGCATCTGTGGTATGTAGAATGTAAAATCTGGCCCCCAAACCTATCGAGATAGCGAACTCTGTAGGTAGAAAGAACGGACAAAAGAGATGAATCTACATAAATCGCCGGATACGTTGGCTGAGGCCATTGAAGATTACCTGACCTGGTTGGGGCGTTCCTATTCTCCTCAAACCAGCACAGCCTACAGCCAGGCATTGCACTTATTCCGTCAATTTGCACAGGACGAATTAGATGTCCGCCTCTCCATCGTTCCTCCTGGCGATCTATCAACAAGTTGGGCCTGCGAATTCCTGACACATCTTCAAGACACCCGATCAATTGAAACCGAACATCTATATTCCCGCGCCATCCTTCACTTTTACCAGGAGGCGGTTCGCCGCGAGTGGGCGGAGTTAGAACTTGACGACCTCTCGACTTACTTCACCCAAAATCGACGCCAGAAAAAACATGAGGCACCAGACATCCCTTTCCAGGCAATTGAACAGGTATTGCAATGTGTTAAGCGCACCCCACTCCCCCCCAAGAATGACACAACCCAACGGGAGCGTCTCCGCCTTCTCCGTGATAAGGCTTTCCTGCCTCTGTTAGCAGAAACCGGTCTGCGTATTTCAGAAATCTGCAATCTCCGCCGTCATCATATATCCCTGCCACGTGCACGGATTATGCTGAATCCCGTACTTCCTATTGAACTTTCCAATACAACACATCGTTTTCTGGCGAGTTATCTGTCAGAAAGAAGAAGCCTTGATGAAGAACAACCACAAAGCCCAGAATTTCTACCGCTCTTTTCGCGTCACGATAAACGAGTCGGTAATAAGGTTTTGCCGATTTCACGCTGGACCGGCGCAAACATCGTCGAAGATTGGACTACCTATGCACTCGATTCAGATGCACTCCAATCTCTTGAGGCTAATGGGCAGCGCATAACACCTCATACTTTCCGCCATTATTTTGTCTATACCATGTTGTCACAAACCGGTAACCTTGACACTGCACGGAGCCTGTCTCGCCATGTTGATCCCGCGACGACCAAACGTTACTTGAATTTCATTGAGAGCCGTCAAGACGGCGATGATTAGCTGTGTTTAAAAATCAACTTCTACAGTACAATCCAACACCATGAAAATCTACTCAAATGATCGCCGCATCAAATGGATGTCAATAGTCGCTACATCTCTAAACTTTTCTGGCCTGGCTATGCTGGCTACATCGACCTTCCTCTCATTTACACGTCCCGGAAGTATTGCCTATCTACCGTCCCTATCCATTGGGTTAATCTTTGCGATACTCGGTACTCACATGGTGAAACGCTGGGTTCAAGAACCACCCCCACATGAAGCCATCCCTGCCGGACTTAAGGGTTTTGGAAAGAAAGCCAGACTTTACCAGTATTACAAGCCTGCCAATCATCTCTTGATCTCCGACTTCGGCGTATTCATCCTATCCACCCAGCCGGTGAATGTGTCTGTCAGTGTTGATGGAGAGACCATTAAATCCAGAACGCCATTCTTTGGACGGCTGATCAAATCATTTAGCCAGGACACTCTCAATCTTCCGATTCGCCAGGCACTGGGAGAGGCTCAACGCGCACAAGATTGGCTGGATAAAAACCTACCCGATCATGGCATATCCGTTCACCCCGTAATCGTCCTTACTAATCCCAAAGCAGAGTTCGAGGTCATCAATGCCCCGCCTATACCGATCACCTACTCGGATAAGCGAACACCATCTCTTAAGGCTTACATTCGCGAGCAGTCATATCCAACTCTGACACCTGAGCAGATTGACCAGCTCGAAGAAGTGTTAAATATTTCCGAATGACGGCCAGGAAACACCGGCTCGCAATCATACTTATATTGCTGCTTGGATTCGCCCTGAGAATCTATCAGTTGGACGGCCATGCCTTTAATGGCGACGAGGCTTTTAGCATCGTTAACTGGACCCATGCTTCCCTGGATTATTTATTCAACCACATTGCGCTTATTGATCCGCAACCCCCTATTGCGCTGCTGTCACTTTATGGGTGGGTCAGATTGGTAGGTGACACGGAATTTGCCAGCCGGATGCTATCTGTACTTGCCAGCACTATCACTATTGCTGCTGCCTACGGCATCAGCCGCCGAGTTGCGGACAAAAAAGCAGCCGTCATAGCTGCCCTTCTGTGCGCCGTCAATCCATTCCAGCTCTGGCATGCCCAGGATGTTCGCAACTATGCCTTATGGATGTCCGGTAGTGCTGTGGCCTCTTGGCTGGTGCTAGTCATCACCGATAAAGCTCAAAAGTGGACGCTCTGGCTGCTCTACGTACTGACGGCTGCGATCAGCATTTACACCTTCTACCTGGAAGGTTTTGTACTGCTCGCCCATAATCTATACGTGCTCTTCAAGAACAAAGGCAAACTTCGCTCAATGATCCCCTGGCTTGGCAGTCAACTGGCAATAGGCTTACTCCTGGCTGCCTGGTTTCTCCGCCCTGCATTGAGAAACAGCGGTTACCAACCTACTGCCGGTCTACCTGATATTCCCGCAGCGATTCACGAACTGATCTTGGGTATCGCGCTCCCTCAGTGGCTGCAATACACCCTCGTCCAACCATTCCACCAAAGCATCAGTCCGGCCTCTATCATTTCGATTTTGCTGGTCATCACCGGATCGATCATTGCCTGGAGAAGACTACCCAGACACCGAACACTGTTTCTGCTTCTACTCGCGTTCATCCCGATGACCTGCCTTGCGATTCTGTCACTGGCTACAGGGAATGGCTATTTTCGCCCTCGTTATGTAGGTGCAAGCTCTGTGCCGTTAATTATTCTGATAGCCGTCATTATAGCCGAACAAATTACGACAAAACTGAAGTATTTAGGCTCATTTATTGTCTCTGGCTTCTTTGTGCTTAGCTTAATAGGGGTGTGGAATTACCGCTTCCAATATGCCAAATCGCCCGACTGGCACACCATTGTCGAAACATTATATGCACAAACCGGCCCTGATGACCTCATTATCCGCAACTTCCCCGACCCAGCCTTTGATTACTATTACCAGGGAGAGACCGAGCACACCATCTTACCCGACCGAGAAAACGCATCCCAGGTAGCCGTCGGAGAACAGTTATCTCAACTTTCTAGCCAGTACAACTATCTCTGGTTCTTCCCTGTTCCAAGTGCTGCATGGGACGGCCAACAGATAGTTGCAACCTGGCTTAACCATGAAACTCAACACATAACTGACCAATGGATTGGCTCGACACACTTAATTCAATACAGCTCGTGGGAAGTAAAAGAGGGGCAAATAACAAACCCTGCCAGCATCTCATTTGACAATCTGACAGAGCTAAAAGGCTACCGGCTAACTAATCCAATATGGCAGCCAGGGGCAACCGCCACTATTGAATTATTCTGGGAACCGGTTAACCAGATCGACCGGGACCTGACGGTGTTCGTTCACCTGTTGGGGCCACTTAATGCTGACGGCTCCCCACTCTGGGCGCAAGCCGATCAACCGCCCCAGAATGGACGAATCTCTACGCAAACCTGGGAAAAGGGACGGCTGTTCAGAGACATATACACCCTCGACATTCCACTGCATGCACCACCCGGCGATTACACGATCACCGTTGGGTTCTACGACCCTGTTACCAATGAACGCTTTCCGATCAAAGATATAATTCCGCAGGGAGAGCCTGATGGGGCGATCTTATTGACCGTAACTATTCCTGAAGTATCGAATCAATAGCCTCAAACAACTTCTCTATCTCAAATGGCTTGCGTAAGAAACCGGCTCTTCCCAGCTCTCCCATCCGTATTTCCATCTCCATAGTCGTACTGGCGCTGACAAACAAGACGGGGATATGCTGTAATCTGGGGTTTTCTCGCACAGCTCTGATAAACTCGAAGCCGTTCATTTTCGGCATGAGTACATCCGCCAGGATCAGATCAGGAATATCTGCCGACTCTTCAAGCCTATCTAGGGCTTCTCTTGCAGAATTAACCGCCTGCACCTGATGCCCTATATCGGTCAGAAGCATCTCCATGGCTTCTACAAGAGCTACCTCATCGTCCACTATTAGCAGATCTGCCACGTATTCGCTCCCATATAGATAAAAAGGGAACTAATCAATTCTTAATAGTTCTATGACCATTTTTATCATTATTACCTGTATAAAGCAAATGAGGCTTGCATTGCAAGCCTCCTGTAATTGTGGGTATGACTGTGTGCTAGCTCATCTCATCGAGCTTTTTCTGCCACTTGGATGAAAGACGCTCATAGGTAGCCTCGCTGATCTCGCCACTTGCCAGGCGCATGTCGAGATTGTCCAGGAATGCCTCGATCTCATCCTTGGTTTTAGGCGTAGCAGGTACATTGTTCTGCTGCTGGGCTTGTTGCTGTTGTTGTTGACCGGCTTGCATTGCACCAGCCATCATCTGACCAAGACCAAGTCCAGCCCCGATTCCAACGCCGGTTCCTGCAACCCCGCCAGGATTTTGAGCCGCATCGCGCATAGCGTCTGCGGCCTGAAGGCCCTGGTAGGTCGCCAGATCGAGCAAGCCCATATTGCGCAGATCTTCAGCCGTCGTCTTAGAAGCCGAAAGCGGTTTCATCTCGAAGGCTTTAAGTGTCAGACCGACCTGCTCAAACTTGTCCTTTAGCTGAGCCAGGGCTGCCGCTTCTATTTCGCTGATCAGGCGGTTGAGCCCCATCAGGTCACCCGGTGCATGGGTTGCGATAATGTCTTGCAGCTCACCCAGTACCATAGTCAGCAAGCGCTCTTTGATGTCGCTCATCCGAACGATGGGTTTCCCGATAGCATATTGCGTGGCAAACCGTTGGGGATCGCTGATACTAACATCCATAACGCCATGACCCTGGAGAAGCAGCCAGCCCAGACCTTTTCCAGGGGTTTCCAATGCCAGCGGCTGTGAAGTTCCCCAACCTTCCTGGGGGAAATCCGCCAGGTTCATGAAATACACTTCGGCCTTGAAGGGGGTTTCCCCACCAAAAGCCTTGCCGATCAAATCCACTACCATCGGGATATTCGCCGTCGTGATAGTGTGCTGACCAGGGCCTAATACATCAAGCGCTTTACCGTCCCGCACAAAGACGGCTGCCTGATTCTCTCGAACGATGACCTGTGACCCGATCCGAAAATCGCCGCTGCCACCCTGTGGCTCCCGGTAGGCCATTTCATCCTTACGAACGTTCGGGTGTTCAATTAAATCCAGGAATCTCTTTGCCATGGTTTTTCTCTCCTATATTCCTTTTACACTCAGACCGATTCTTGAAGACCGCGCATTGCCTCGGTCCGCACCTTAAACGTATTGTTGGCTTCAGTCACAATATCATCAAGCTGCCGCAGGACATTCTTGATTTCTGCGCCCTCTTGCTCGCCGGTTATTGCGTTATTTAACGCTTCTAAGCCGGTTGAAAACTGCTGTTGGTAAACCAGCAGCGTATTATCAAATGCATATACCCGATCAAGCGCAGCCTGATCGATCTTGGCCGCGTCAAGTACGCCTGAATACCCTTCTGCCGCCGTCCTGATCCGGTCAATGAAGGTTTGCATCTTGGTTTGGATGCTCTGAACACGCTCCATCAAGCTGATACCACCGGGAATATCCAGCAGTTCCTTCTGAAGCCTTACAAACTCGTTCAATTCCTGCTCAAATACGGTAACCAGGTGCTCACGCAGCAGCCGGTCTGCTGCCCGGCGATCCTGCATCTCGAAGTACCCTTTGAACCCAGGCACTTTGCGAACCAGGTCTTCGACTGTACCCTGCATATCTGTGATTTTTTGATAAAAGTCGGTCATCATAATCCCCTTTTGCTCATTACTACGTAGCCAGGAAATACTCTGTGCCACAATGTGGGCACCGTAACACACCCTTGCCTGCAAACTGCACCGTGCCGCCGCAGTGTTTGCACTGCTGAAGGTCATGCAATGCTGAGGCTTCTGAGGAATAAAGTACACCTGTATCCCAATTGATATACCCACTAAACACGCCCATACCTACCAATTTATGTATCATGTCCTGAACCGTATCGAGATCGGAATTCAACTCAATGATCAGTTCAGAAATATCAACCTCTCCCTTCGATTTGACCATATCCAATATTTTACGCTGGGCATCGGCGCTGGTTTGCTCAGCTTGCTCCTTCTTTCCCTTAACCAGGGAAAAGATTCCTCCACCGGCCAGTGGAGCAACCAGGAACAGGAATACCAGACCAAAGCCCAGTATCGCGCCGCTGGTTTGAAGGCTGCCGCTAGCCAACCCTGATCCCAGTAGAGCTGCACTTAGCAGACAAATGCCCACCGATACCGCAATTAAGATGATACCAACTGTACGTGTCATAGATTACCTACCTGTCTGCTCGATGGCTGATTGCTTGATTGTTTAACCAAACCCGGCTCCGCCGCCGCCGCCACCGCCGCCGCTGAAACCGCCACCACCACTGAATCCACCGCCGCCGCTAAAGCCGCCAAAGCCACCGCTTGATCCTGAACCAGACGAATGCGGTACACTGGTCATGGCCCTGGATGCTGAGTTCAACATGGAAAACAGGCCGCTTGACATACTGCCCAGGCCACCAAACATGCTGTCACTCATGCCATCCAACGACGGCGCAGGCCGCACCTGATCGGCCCGCAAGTCCCGGCCACTACCACCCAGGCCGCCTGATCGCGGAATAGCGCTACCGCCTTCCATGCCGCCTGACGACATGTGAGGCATACCGCCAACCCCATAACGTGGCATGCCAACCGGGATATACCAGCCCGGCATCGGAGTCCCTTTGACCTTAGAGAATTTATTAACCCATGTTCGCTCCAATCCAAAGGCAATCGCATAGGGGAGATAGCGATCAAACTGGTCGGTTACTTCTTCCAGGTCGTTATACCGTTCGGCGCTTTTTAGATAGGTCTTAAAAGCCTTCCATTTGGCTGCTTCTTCAGCGCCTTTCTGTGATTTAGCGGGCATGACCCGGCCAATCACAAGCAGTACCACCGAGACAATACCCATCGAAATGAAGGGGCAGATGAGTGCTTCGATACGGTTGATAAATGCCCCTGACACACAGAAGCCCACTCCCATCGACAGCACGATCCCGGCAATGCCCATGCCCAGATAACGCCCTCGGACAGCCTTGGGACTTTTCGGGAACAGGCCCTCTGAGACGGCCTCTTTGTATAATCCGCTCTGGAGTTTGGGGATAGAGGAGTAGAATTTCTCTCGCAGGTCATCCAGGTCGATTTCCTTGCGGGAACCAAACATTTCTTTGATGAGCAGTTCTTCATAGCTTCTCAGTTCGCCGTCATAATCGGGTATCCGGCGGAAGGTAAACTCGGTGGAGGTTGTCAGACCAAAGAGCTTTTTCTCTTTCTCCTCCATTTCGATGGCCCCACGTCGGGCCAGGTCAACCACCGTCGCCATGATATCCTGGAGATCGGCTTTTTCATCGACCAGTGTTCCAACTAATCCGGGTGGCAGATCAGATGGTGGCTCAGTCAGGTAGCTTGGAACCACCCCAATTTTTGGGTCTCTCCCGGCAAACAGCCACAAGAAGTAAATTCCCAGCAGCCCACCGATCAATAACAGGATCGAAGCGCCACCGATCAGGAGGTTATAAAGCTGCTTCTGGGATTTCCATTCAAGTTCCTTTTCAAACTGAGCTTGCCAGGAGGGTGTGGTAGTCGGAACAACCCCGTGCGTAAAACTCACACCAACCTCAAACTCCCGATTAACCGGAATGTTGTTCGCCTGGAATGTCACCGAGCGATTATCGTCAGCAACGGTATATGTGCCATCGGTGCCAAACGTATCAGGTTCGGCGTAACTAGTGTCAACAACTGCATTGCCAGGGAGGTGAACCACCACCGTTGAAGAACCAATTGCAAATACGTGCTCCGGCCCCACTGCTTTCCAGGTGATCCGATCTCCTTTGGTATCGCTGATAAAAATCCCATCGATGACCGTGTATTCAACGGTAAACACCCGGGTTTCATTAGTCGTGGAGGGGTAGAAGAAGTTGACGACATACTCGTCACTGTTCTTTGTTACATAATAAGTGTTGGGTGATTCACTGTACTCTTCCGCGTACTCAGTACCCCCCTCGCGTACACTAAAGTTGACCAGCTCCGAGAATTTTTCGATGGGGATGTTTCGGAAGCCAAAGGTAAACGGGCCACCGATAAACTCAAGCTCATAGACCTCTTTGACGGTGAATGTGCCGTCTGTGTTGATCTGGATATCTGCATCCCAGCGATGCCAGATCAGTGTTTTGCTCTGGGCCTCAGCCGGTAAAACAAAAATAGAAGCTGCGATAAACAGCAGAATCAATATACTGAACCAACGGGTTAAAGAACGCCTCATTTTTTCTTCCTTGTTTATTTCACCATCTTAAATCGAGAAATCATGCCTGCTGCAATTATCATTCCAGGTGCACATATTGTGCTTAATGGTCCCGATTTCTCCTCTTCTTCTTGCCATACTGGCTTTGAAGCGGAAACCGATCCATGTGAGAAATATACACCTATTTCAAAATTCGTTCCGGCGGAGATGTCGGAGGCTGTATAGGTAATGGTGGTTAGGTCGTCACTTATAGAATAAGCTGCATCCGGACCAAATGCGACCGACTCGGAATTCAGATCACCTATAGCGTCTGGTGGCAGTTCGACAATTACGGTTGACTCTTCAATGTCAACTGTATGATCGGGACCAATGGCATTCCAGTAAAGCTGGTCACTATCCATGCCAATATACAGGCCACCAATGACCGTGTATTCAACCGTGAAGGTGCGGGTATCGTTGCTTGTGGGTGGGTAAAAGAAGTTAATAATGTACTCATCACTACCTTTTTCAAAGTAGTAGGTATTTTCCTCCCGCTCGCTCGATTCCTGGTACAACGTGTCACCTTCACGGACGCTGATCTTGCCTAAACTGTCGAATTTATAAATGGGAATGTTGCGAAATCCATAGGTGAAAGTGTCATCTAAAAACTCAATTTCGTAGATTTCCTGTACGGTGAACGAGCCATCAGCGTTAATTTCTATGTTGACATCCCACCGTCGCCAGATGAGTGTATCGCTTTGAGCCTTTGCCGAGGGGATAATTGTTATTGCCATCAACAATACCAGGGCAGTTGCCCAGGATCGCAGGCGGAGTTCCATGAGTGCCTTCACCTACTCGTCAAATTAGAGTATGCACTTGAAGGATAAATATGCATAAATTACTACGTATACACACACACCAGGTTCCATGTGATTTGATTATAGTATGATGAGAACTTTTGCAAAAGTGACTACCCTTCCATATCATAGGCTGGTATCCACATTATGCTTATGAGGTGAATGAACTACATGGGTGCAGAAGAGCAAGGAGTAGCCGCATCCCGACATCGTTATCAAATGATTCCCAGGGTGCTGGTGTTTATAACACATGGAGACAAAGTCTTGCTGATCAAAGGAGCGGCGGATAAACGTGTCTGGCCTAACCTGTATAATGGTATAGGTGGGCATGTCGAACGCGGCGAGACTATTGATCAAGCTGCCCGCCGTGAAATATTAGAGGAAACCGGCCTGAAAAACGTGGAGGAATTACAGCTCCGCGGAGTGACGGCTATCGATGCCAATGACACCAACATTGGTATTATGCTGTTCGTTTTTACCGCCGTCAGTGCCACAAATGAAGTTGTTATCTCCAGGGAGGGCGGCCTTGAATGGGTAGACTGGCATACGCTGAAACCACAATCTATGGTTCCCGATCTGCCTATGCTGTTGTCTCGTGTTTTGAAGATGCATCCCGGCGAGCTGCCCTTCTTCGCCCGCTACTGGTACGATCAGGCTGGGCAATTACGGGTTGAATTTAGCGCAATTGGAGAAGAATCATGAGCCGTCCAATCAGCCGGATGGGACGCCTACGCCAGGTCGAAAGCCTGCTTTTCCGCAATCCCCAGGGAATGCGAGTCATTGAGATTGCGGAAGGCTGCGGGGTTGACCGGCGCACCATTTACCGCGACATTGATCTGTTGAGCGAGGCGGGCGTTCCGATCTGGCAGCACAATGGCCGCTACGGAATTATCCGCGACCAATACCTGGCAACAGTTCGATTGAAGTTCAGTGAAGCCGTTGCCCTGTACATTGCTGCCCGACTGCTTTTCCGTCATGCCGACGAGCGTAACCCCCATGTCGTCGCTGCTCTCAATAAACTCGCGACTGCTTTCCCCGACCCATTAGCCGATTACATCAGCCGTACCGCTGACGCGATCAGTGACCAGCCATTTAATGCCGATTTTGTAGACTTACTTGATACAGTATCAACCTGCTGGGCAGAGAATCGTAAGGTGCGCTTGTGGTATCGTTCCCCGCGCAGTGGAGCCATCCGCCAGCGCGACCTGTCACCTTATCTGATCGAGCCGTCGAGTGCCGGTGGTTTATATGTCATTGGCTTTGACGATTGGGCTCAGGAAATTCGCACCTTTAAGTTAGAGCGCGTACAACGTGCCGAGCGGTTGGAAGATAGCTATACCATACCTGAAGACTTTGACCCCGGTGAACATCTGGCCGATGCCTGGGGGATCATGTCCGGGGATACAATTGTCGAGATCAAGCTGCGTTTTAGCTCACATGTCGCCCCATTGATCGGGGAACGGGTCTGGCATCCCTCCCAGAAGTTGGAGCGGCAGGCTGACGGCTCGGTGCTGATGCGGCTTTGGATCGCCGATCCGCGTGAGATGCGTCCCTGGATACGCAGTTGGGGAGCCGAAGTTGAAGTGCTGACGCCGGAGAGCCTTCGACAGGATATCGCCGGTGAAGCACGCCGGATGATTGATTTGTACAATCTGTAAATAGGAATCATGCGGTTGGCAGGGTATACTCTCCCTGTCTGCGTATAAAATAATTCTGATAGGATGTGTAATGGATCTGAACTTTTTCGACAATCCCGATTTGGTTCCTAAACCACGCGAAGAAGTACAGATCGAACATGTTAGCCTGTCACCCTATCCGGATAACCGGCGGGTGCGGATTGAGATCAAGATTACACCCTTTACGCCGTCTGATAAACCCGACCTGGCGATCAGCGTCCAGCAGCCTGACGGAGAAGAGATAGCATCAACACACATTATTCAAACTGCACAATCAGCTATCACTTTGACAATCCACCTACGGCATGATCCAGAAGTGAATCAACCCTACACTTTTCAAGTTGATTTATTCTATGAAGAGGGTGTTGTGCACCACAGCGTCCAGCAGACACTTATGTTTAGTGAGCTTGCCAGTTGATTCTTCCCCTATCAGGGAGTAAACTGGTAGCATTGTTTTACTGCTTATCACAAGCGAGGGGCAATTGTGTCCGAGGACCTTATCGGTAGAACACTAGGAAAGTATGAGCTCAAAGAGCGCATTGGTCGAGGCGGTATGGCCGAAGTGTATAAGGCCTATCAGAAAAACCTCGACCGTTATGTTGCTCTAAAAATACTCCACCCTTTTCTTGGTGAAGACCCCGAATTTAAAGAGCGTTTCGAGCGGGAAGCTCGCCACGTAGCCCAACTGCGTCACACTAACATTGTCCAGGTCTATGACTTTGAGCATGAGAACAAAAGCGACCTGTACTACATGGTGATGGAATACATTGATGGGCCAACACTGCGCGCCAAGTTAATGCAGTTGAGTTTTCAGGGGGAAAACTTCACCATCCCGGAGGCTGTTCGCGTTACCCGTGATCTGGCATCGGCGCTGGCCTATGCTCATAAACGGGATATGATCCATCGCGACATCAAGCCGGGGAACATCATGCTGGACTCAGAGGGTCGGGTTGTTCTCACCGACTTCGGTATTGCCCGGATCGTCAGCGGCCCCAATATGACAGCCAGTGGATCGATGGTTGGTACTCCCGCCTATATGTCCCCTGAACAGGGCTTGGGGCAGTCGGGCGATCACCGGTCAGATATCTACTCGTTAGGGGTAGTTCTGTATCAACTTGTGACCGGGACGATTCCTTTTGACGCGGACACGCCAATTGCTATCGTGCTTAAGCATGTGAATGATCCGCTTCCGCCGCCAACGAGTATCAATCCGGATGTTCCAGTTGGCCTTGAGCGTGTGTTACACAAGTCCCTGGCGAAATCTCCCGATGATCGTTACCAGAATATCGAAGACATGATTGACCATCTCGATAACCTGGATTCAGCGGCATCAAATATAGACCTACCGCCCCAGAAGCTTGAGCCACAAACTCCGGTCAGCGGTGTGTCGCTGCCAAGTGTCCAATCAGCTCCGGTGGCCGTCGAGACTGGTAAAAAATCTCAAAGCCGTCGCCGTGGGTGTTTAGTGGGTGTATTGCTGACCCTGGTGGCTTTACTCGCGATGGGCTCAGGAGTATATCTGGCTTTTACCGGCTTGTTGAGCCGGACGGTTGCGTTTATTCCAAGCGTCGAACTCGTGCTGACGGAAACGCCAACTCCGACTGCATCGCCCATTCCAACAGCCACCCTGGAGCCAACAGCGACATCTACACCGGATATCCAACCAACTCAATTGGCGATGACTGTTGAATCTCTCGAGACTCTTGCGCCGATGGGCCTGGATTTAACAGCAACAATCGAAGCCTGTGATTACGACTACGAGATAGTCTCCGAATCGCCGGAAAATGGGTCATTTTACAAACAGGTTACTACATTGACGAAAGAGATCGTCATCGTCAATGATAGTAAATGTCCATTTGATGATGATATTCGCCTGATCTTCCTGGATGGTCAACAGCTTGATGGGCCAGACTTTGTTGAATTTAACCGGGAACTTCAGCCAGGTGAACAATTTACGATTGTCCTGAATCTAAAAACACCAAGATATGATCCAGGAAAACCGGTGGTCATCAGCCGGTGGATTCTTGTACTGCCAAATGGCATTCAGGTTGGCCCAGAACTATCGTTTGAGTTGACATTGTTTGAGTAAAATAGGCTGTGGAAATTCTAAGACGCATTGCAATGTTATTGGCTGTTCTGGGTGTGATCGTTTCTGGTTATTTGAGTTGGTCACATCTTGCCAATGCGCAGCCTGTGCTCTGCAATGAAGGCGGTGGCTGTGATACTGTTCAATCCAGCCGCTATTCTGAAATAGGAGATATACCGGTAGCCTTATTAGGCGTGGCCGGTTACCTTGCGATTTTGGGGGCGCTGATTTTAGAGAAGTTACCACTTCCGTTTGCGGAGAATGCTTCTCTGCTTGTCTTTGGATTTAGCCTTATTGGGGTGCTCTATTCTGCCTACCTGACTTACCTGGAACTTTTTGTCATTCTGGCAGTCTGTTTTTATTGTGTGACTTCGGCCATCATCATGGTGGCTGTCTTTGTGATCACTATTATACGATTAAGCCGCCAGCCATCTTAATGCAGATGGTGCTAAACGGATCAAAAAACCTGCTGAATTCAGCAGGTTTTTTAGCTATTGTCGTCGTTATATCACGATAGCTATTGTCGATTGTTGTGCTGTTCAAGCGTGCGCTTCAGAATGTCATTCTGATTATGAGCGCCTTTTTCAGCACCTTTTTTAGATGAAGATTGTTCATCTTCGCTGGCTGTGCTGGCCATTGCCCGTTGTAATGCAACCGCCATGGCTGTTGGTAATTGCTCCTCTTCATCTTCTTCATCTTTTGCTGGAGCTGAAAGAGGGGCCAGGGCCTTCATGCTCAGGTCGATCTGATTCTTGCGGCGGTTAACACCAATAACTTTGACCTGGACAGCGTCACCCTTTTGGACGACATCGCGGGGGGTGTTGATGTAGTCGTCCGACATTTCGCTAATATGGACCAAGCCGGGACGTTCTGCGCCAATGTCGATAAATACACCGAATTTCTCGATCCGGACAACTTTGCCACTGTAGGTCTGGCCTTCAGCCAGTTCTTCCCAGGTCACAGCAGCCGGTTCAATCATGGTCAGTTTAATCGTGCCGCTTCGGGGATCAACGCTGCGGACCCAAACTGTAATCTCCTGGTTGTCTTCCAGGTGGTCACTGACATTATTTACGCGACCTGGAATTTGCGAAATATGCAGCAGGCCATCCGTTTCAAGTCCGATGTCGATTACCGCTCCTGCCAACTCAAGGCGTTTTACGGTCCCGATGAATTGCATTTTAGGTTTGATGTCTGATATTGAGAGGGTGTCTGAATCACTCACGACAATAGCTCCTTCACTTTTTTGTGCATGCCGGAGGGATTATACGCTCCGATAGAGTGCCTGTCAATGTCAAATGTCATGTTCGTGGAGGTTATCTTTCTTATAAAGAAAGTACGATTCGACCTGGTAGACTCTAATTTTGAGAAGCCTATCCTGGGTGGTTATGCTGTTGTGTATAGTTTGCAGGGTGCGATCTGACGCACTCTATCTTTGCACTTTTAGGTCATGCTGCGAGAAGTTGGAAAAGCTCCTCGGGCGTGATACCGGATGAAAACTGCTGATGAATCCAATCCAGCAAATGCCGCCAGTGCCAACGCTGAACCTCGCGGCGAGTATCGCCGAGAGTAACATGTGCCTGACGTTCGTCTCGCAAGCGAGCCCGTTCCTCATCCAGGAAGAGATAAGCGGCCATAACGAGCGTCCAAAAGCGAACAATGGCAGAGGCTTTCATCAATTGATACTGGTCAAGGCCCAGCAGGTCTTTGGCATCGCTGAACAAAACCTCAATATCCCAGCGAGCGGTAATATGCTGGAGCAAGGTGGCGGTGTCTGCTTCCAGATCGCTCGATGCCCAGTAGCGCACCGCCTGGAGCGGACAATCCAGGGCATAGCGGGCGATCACGAGTTGACAGGTATAGAGTTTGCGGATGCGTGTTCGAACCACATGCACATACACCTCACGCGGGTCATCCTGGCTGGGCCAGCGGGTTTTCTGATACTGGTCAGGCGACAGACTGGCCGCATACTCATCCAACCGTTGCCAGCATTGGCCGCCCTCAGCTTGTGGGGCAGTGACCCGCAGCGAGCGATTACATTTCAAGCCACTGGTGATCAGAAACCCGCGGTTA
>JBNKDD010000111.1:0-17203 GCA_050288085.1 Anaerolineae bacterium | reverse complement strand
CAGGCTCTTGAAAGAGGCATGACTTAGCCAGCCATCTGTTGGTTATTTTTGTGGACTTATAATTGATAAGCGTTACACTGTCGAAACAGACGGAGTATTGTTGCAATGTTCTATCACATCATAGAGAAGGAGTATCAAGTTGGGTGAAGCACTCAAACCTGAAGATGTGCAGGCCGCCTTACAAAAACTTGGTCTGGATATCCAGGTTCAGGTCATGGCCGATTCGACGCGCACCGCGCCGGAGGCCGCTGCTGCTATCGGGACAGATTTAGGTACAATCATTAAGAGCCTGTGTTTTGTCGTCAACGGGGAGCCGGTCGTAATCCTGGCCTCTGGTGATAAACTGGTCGATGACCGGAAAGTCGCGACAATGTATGGCGTGGGCCGCAAAAAAGTAAAGATCGCCGACGCCGAAACGACTATCCGGGAAACGGGTTACGCGCCGGGTGGTGTACCGCCGGTTGGTCATCTCAAGGAACTGCCGATTCTGATCGATGAGATGCTGGGGCGGTTCGAGGTTGTTTATGGTGCTGCCGGATCGCCTCATGCGATTTTCCCGATCCCGTATGATACGCTGCTCGAAGTGACCGGCGGTAAAGTGGTTGACGTGGCAAAAGAGTAGGGCATGTTGCTGGAACCCCCCATCGCCCGACCTTTGGTCGTCGCTCACGCTGATGCGTTCGCTGCGATTCGCCCCCCTTTGCGAAGGGGGGCAGACACCAGGAAGAGGTGTCTGGGGGTTCGGTGTTAGCAACCTTATCTATCCAGGGCTGGGGCAATGTTTCGCTCTTTTGCGGTTTGGATTAGAATATAGACGAGCGTTTATAAAATATCACTCCAACAACCTATTCAGGGAGTATGACTATGACAAAAATAATTGGAACCTGGGCGCGGATCGGATTAGTTGTGATATTGGCTACTTTGCTGGTAGGTTGTACCCTGGGCCAGCAAGCACCAGCCGAACCGGTTGATCAGGTGCCGGATGGTGGTGTGGAAGTGAATCCAATGGAGGCGGGCGACGGTGCTGGTGAACCTGGCGGTGTGGTTATTGGCCCTACAGAGACACCTCTGATTCAGGTCCCGCCGACCAATACGCCGGAACCTGAACTATTGCCTGAAGAGCAAATTCAGGCGATCAGCATTGATGGGGATACGCATCGCACACAGGAAGCGGTTACCGTCCGGGTGAAGCGGGGGAAATCCGTCGCAAACCTGACCTGCCAGTGGGTCTTGCAGGATACGGGCCAGACCGTGCCGCTGGCTGCCCCAACGAGCAATCAGCTTGATGAAAATACCTTCGAGGATGTGTACCTGTTCACCCCGGAGGCCGCCGGAACCTATGCCGTGAATTGCAATGCGGTTGCTACAACGGTGAGCGGGCAGCGTGCGGTCTCTCTGGCAGGCCCGCCATTTGCGGTCGAAGCGAAGGGGTAATCAATTTATCCCAGGTAGTTCTTTTCAAGAAGAAGGGGTACAGCAGCAGTCTGTACCCCTTTAAGTGTTTTACCTGCGATGTTCTAGCGCCATCGCGGCTGCTTTTGCGACCCGTTCGTCTGCATCAGACAGTGCATAATGCAGCCCCCCCCGTGCGATCTCCCATTTGAAATTCCGCAGTGCTTCGACGCATTTCAGCCGCACCCGTGCGTCCGGGTCGGTCAGCCCTTCACATAGATAAGCCATCCCTTTGACCTGTCCCAACCGTCCGAGAGCGTGGGCGGCTTCGCCGCGCAGCACCGGGTGGACAGCGTTTTGCAGTACATTGATCAGGCAGGCGACACTGTCGGCGTCGTTAATGTGTGATAAAGCCTGGATGATCTTGCGGGTAACCAGATCGTCATGGCTGGTGTTGAGAGCGGCGATCAAATAGGGGACGGCATCGGCATGGGCGATCAGGGCCAGGGCTTCGGCGGCAATCACATGATCGTGGGCGCTGATCGTTGTACTTTCTAAGGCACGGGCTAAAGGATAGATGGCTTCTGGCGTGCGCAGACGGCCCAATGCGGTCAGGGCAGAGCGGCGAACCTCGGCATTTGGATCGTCGATCAGGGGTTCGAGTACCGATACGGTGGATGCATCGCCCAGCAAACCGAGCGAATCGATGATGCGGACACGCTGATCGCGGCCCCCTCGCCAGGGTTTAACCTCCGGGAGCAACTCAGCGGGATTGACCAGTTGCAGCCGGGCGACCAGGGCGTCACGGTAACGATCACATAGTTCAGGGGGAATGTGCCGGGTGACCTGCTCTAATTCGCCAATTGAGGTCCATAAGCCCCGGCTGAGGTAATCCAGGATGTTCAGGTCAAGGCGGCGGCTGCCACCTAACTGTGGCTCTGCGCCGCTCAGGGCAGGGGGGCGATTATAACCTCCCAGGCCCGGTTCGTAGCCGATTGACTGCGTGCCCATTACACTCCACCCAGCAAACTACCGTTGACAGCTTACAACACGTCCCAATACATACAGTATACATCAACAGTGAGATGTCTGGAAATTAGCCCGGCATCAAAAACTGAAGGATGTCCTGCCGGGATGTATCCTGCCGGAGTTCGAGGTGTTTCCACAGGTTCGAGGTGAACAGCCACAACCGGTATTCTGGTGGGATGATGCTTCGATGCCACAGGCAGAAGTCTATGTTGGGTGGCTCAAGGGTGACAATCCGCCGGTTGGTCTGGAGTGTGCCGAATCCACCCGGCACGACGAACCTTCCCTTCTGCTGGTAGAGGTGCCATTCTAGCATTGAAGCTCCCGACGAATGGAAGAATCGTGACAGCGGCCAGTCGTTCTGAAGGGCGGTCTGGTAATCAGTCGGATCGATAGTCAGATCACTGGTGGCAAGCAGCCGATTCCAGGTGGATGGATCGGTTGGTGGTTCAAATGGCGCGATAAAGGTTGTAATACTCATTGCTGTTATGATTTCGACCGTCTGGCGTGCCGCTCTTCGATCTTCCTGATCGCCTTGGCTGCTTCCTCTCTGACCGATCCCCAACCGAGCAGCACCTCATCATCCATGAAGGCCAGCCTCTCAAGGTGGGGCAGGATGATCATGTCACCGACCCGGCCCAGGGCAAATACGGCCCAGTAACGAACCTCGGCTGATTCGTCTTCCAGTGCGGCACAGAGCGGGCTGACGGCGGCGCTGTCGCCGATGTTGGCGAGGGCTTCGGCGGTCATGCCGCGCAGACGTGGTGGTTCCTCCGGGTTCTGAAGGATTTTCACCAGCGGATCGAGGGCCTGTGGATTCCCCAGGTAGCCCAGGGCATAAGCCGCTGCCGTGCGGACTTCGTTGTCGCTGTCCTCGGCTAAGGTGGTGGCGAGGGGGGGGATAGCGTCAGGGTGCTTGATGTGGCCGAGAGCATAGGCGGCGCTCTTGCGGACGTTTGGTTCGATGCTGTGCAGGGCTTCGCTCAGTGAGGGGATGGCTGTTTCATCCCCCAGGCGGGAGAGCACCCAACAGGCCGAGGTACGGATAAGCTGGTTACGATACTCGTTGGTGACCACTTTGAGCAGTTCCTCAAAGCTGGTGATTTTTGCCTCACGGATCACCCGGATATCGGCCAGGATCAATTCGCGATCCCGTGCTTCAGCCTGCTCAACGATGGCCTTTAAACGCGCCTTGAACTCCTTTTCCACCTTATGCCTCCTTTGCCCGCCAATGCTGCCCGACTCGCCGCCAGGTCTGATACTCATAATAGGCCATTAACAGGCTTAGGCGCAAGCCGTGAAACCTGTCTCGCCAGCCATTGAGGGTTACAAAGCGCCACCAGAAGTGGCGGGCCGGGCCGGTCAGGTAGGTCCAGGGCCTGGGACGTAGTCCGGCATCAATCCGAATCCCGGCTTCGAAGTCGGTGTATTTTTCTTGCTTGGCAATAAACTGCGCCAGCGTGTCATAGTTATAGTGGATCAGCGGATGCTCTAAATAGCCTGCTTCACCGTCGAGGATCACTTCCTCGTGAACGGGGCGGTGCGGGTCGTAGTGGGCGCTGTCACGATGCAGCAGCCGCAGTTGATGATCGGGATACCAGCCTGCACCCAGCGTCAGCTTGCCGAAGATGTAATTATGGCGGGGAACCCACCAGCCGCGCTCCGGGCGTTCGAGCTTATCCCGAATCTCCGCAGCGAGTTCTGGGGTAGCGCGCTCGTCAGCATCGATGAAGAAGATCCAGTCGACATCAATCGCTTGCAGCGAAGCATTACGTTGTGCGCCGTAGTTCTCAAATCGATGCTGTAAGACCTGTGCCCCGGCCCGCCGAGCTAATTCAACCGTCCGATCCGTGCTGAACGAATCGAAGACGATTACCTCGTCGGTGAAGCGGAGGCTGTCTATACAGGCTTTGATATGCTTTTCTTCGTTAAGGGTGATGATCACCCCGGCGAGTTTTGTCATAGCAGTTAAGATGTTTCCCAACCGGCAGACATGTTACCTGATGCCCGTCGCCGGGTATCGATTTTGGAATAAGCCTGATCGATAGTGTCTACCAGGAGCAGTTCCGAATCGTAGCCGTGTGCTTTGAGCCACAGGTTATCGATAAAAGCCGGGCCATGTATACCTACGCTGATAAAGTCCCCTGCGTTGGCTGGAATGGCGGCCAGCGCCTGTTTGACGTGAGGTAGGGGCAGGCCGTGCGGGATCTGCTTTCCATGTCGGAAATCCAGGATAAAGTCAACCCGGTGTTCTACACTCTCGGCCATCTCGTCAGCCTGATCCAGTGCCGTGTCAAAATCTTCCCATGTCCAGGGTGTTTCAAATGACATCAAGATAATGCTGTGTGCGTGGTCATCCCAGCTAACTGTAACCGGCATGCGATATCTCTCCCTCTTAAAATTTGCGAGTCAGGCGGATAACCTCACGATAGGCATTGACTAACTCGCGTTGATTTTCTTCGGTCAGTACAGAGTCGCGGGCGGTGGCCTTGATCTGGCGGTTCATGCCCGCCCGGACAATCATAGCGGCCAGCGTCCGTTTGACCGGATTGTAGTGCTTCCGGTACAGCTTTAACCGGGCCGTCCACAGATTGATCAGCGATTGGGGTTTGACCTGCCCGGTGCTTTGCCCGCCGTAGTGAATGACCTTTGCCGATGGGAAACAATAGACTTTCCAACCGGCGGCCTTGATCCGCATCGCCCAGTCGATTTCCTCGCAGTAAATGTAGAACTGCTCATCGAATAAGCCGGTCTGCTGGATCACCTCGCAGCGCAGTAAGTAAGTCGCCCCAAGCGGGTGATCGATCTCGAATGGCTGTGTGCCTTCATAAAGGGATTTGGGATAACGCCCGTTTAGACGACTTTCGTATAGTGATCCGGGCACGGGGAAGAGGTCGATCACCAGTTGGGCCAGGCCCGGAAAACCAAATGCGCCATGTTGAAATGATCCATCCCCATAGATAAGCTGTGCTCCACCGAGCCCTGCACCGGTTTGGACCATCCCATCGAGTAGGGCAGCCAGCGCTCCCGGTTGGATGACGGTATCCGGGTTGAGCAGCAGAACGTATTCAGGGAGCGTGGTCCCATCAGGAAAGCCAATGGCCCGCAGCGCGTAGTTGTTTCCCCCTGCAAAGCCGAGATTCTCTCCCGGTTCGAGCAGCTTTACCTGTGGGAACTGATCGTGGATAGCCTGGGCCGTGCCGTCCGTTGAATTATTGTCCACCAGCCAGACTTCACCGTTGATGTTGGATTGTTCCAAATCCTGATAGACGGATTGCAAACAATCCAGCACCAGATCGCGGACATTCCAGGTAACGATAATAATTGCCAGTTGCATAATAGTTAATCAGTGATTTTTGGTAATTGTGATCACACAGGATGAATGGCCCTGGGCGACACACTCCGTTTCGGTGATGTCGAACTTCTCGCCGCTGGTTACCCAATCGACTGCGGCCTGCAAAACGCCGGTTGCCAGATAACACACCGGCTCGTCAGCCTGCCAACCCCAGCACAACGGACAGCGGAGGATCGTCCAGTACCAGTGATCATCATCCTCACTGACCACAATCTGTTGATCACTGACCTCGTTGAAAAACTTGGCAAAGAACTCCAACCCAAGATGCATCCGTGTTTCCAGTGAACTGGCTTTCATCGCAACGGCGGCTGCACTCACAACGGTTCTGAATTGGGTCAGGCCATCCTCGAACGCCTGATGACCGGCCTGTAAGTTTAAAGCCCGGAGGCCGCGTGTGCCGTACATCTCCCAGATGGTCTGTTGGAGCCGCCCGAAATCATCAAAGGGAAATTCCTTTTGCATATTATCCGGTGGGTAATGATCGACCAGGTGGGGCAGTCCGGCCCCTTTGAGCAGGGTGTGGGTGCTGTCTCTGCCCATTACCTCTTCAACGGCCAGCAAGACGATCCGCACCCATTTGTTGGGGTAGAAGTAGCCGGTGTGTTCTTTGTCTGCTTCTTCTTGCTGCCGGACTTGAGCCTGATTCTCGTGATCTCGAAGGAATGCAGCTATTGTGTGAGCCAGGGTGCTGAGGTCTTCCTGGTAGGTTTCCTCATTACGAATATCGGCCCACTGCACCCCGGATAACCCAAACGGGACAGATGTGCGTTCGTCGCCGCGGGCCAGCACCGGGAATACCTGCACTTTCAACACCTCGGCATAACTCAATTCTTCACCGACCCATTTCGACTCTTTGGCTTCGGGCGATAGGATCACCAGCATACAGCCTGCGTTCTCAATGGCGCGGGCGATGGCCTGCCGCCAGGACGGGGTGCCCGGCTCAAGGCTTTCATCGGTCCACACCCTGATCCCTGACTGCCTCAGAAACTTGCTGATATCATGCATAATGGGGGTATCAATGCGGCTGTAGGTCAGAAAAACATGTTGTGGCGCAGACATTCTCATTACCTCCATCTTGGTTCGATATGTGACCATCCAAAAGCATACCCCGGCCTCGCCTAGAATGCGAGTTTGATGGAGGATAAAAAAAGAGGCGACTTGCCGGTCGCCTCTTTACAGGGACAAACTACTATATATTAGACAAATCGCTTACGCAGTTCGGCGCTGCCGTAGTCCATCAGGGCAACGGTGAGGGCGATCAGCCAGACGGCCATGCCTGCCGAACTCCAGCGGGATTGGTTGATCCATTGGAACAACAACTGCCCAATACCGCCGCCGCCCACAAAACCGATGATGGTGGACATACGCACGTTGATATCCCATCGGTAGATAGTGAAGGATAGGAACGGTGGGATAATCTGCGGGACGATAGCATACATGATGGACTGTATGCGGTTGGCACCGGTGGCAGTGATGGCTTCAATCGGGCCGGGGTCAATGCTCTCAATAGCCTCCGAGTAGAGTTTACCCAGCGCTGCGATGGTGTGGATGGTCAGCGCGATCACACCGGCAAAGGGGCCAAGACCTACCCATACAGTGGCGATCACACCCCAGATGATCGGCTCAATTGAGCGGGCGATATTCATGATGAGGCGGACAACAAAGTAAATGAGGCGTGTAAACCAGTTGTGCCACATCAGGTTCCGGGCTGCCAGGAAACTGAGCGGCAAAGCCAGAACAATACCAAAGGTGGTCGCCATCATCGCCTGGAAGATGGTGACGATCATCCGCCCGATAGCAAGCACAAAGGCTTCGGAGATGTGAAGATTGCCTACTGTGGCAAGCTGCCGAGCCTGAATTTCGTGAGTGAATGAGCCTTCGGCGAAACCCGGTATTCGGTGTTGGGGTGCCGTCATCTCGATTGAAAAATTACCTTCACTATCAGTGGTAGTTGAGATCGTTACCCCATCGTTGATCGGTCGGAAAGCCCCTCCGCTTACCGGATTCCACCAGATTTCGATTTCGGTGTCAGGCAAGAACCCGCCTCCGGTCAGACTGAGGGGCGTGCCTGGGTCGGTTCGTTGTTCTTCCAGGTTATAAGTTGCAAATTCTCCGCAGGTCGGTTCTACCGTTATCCAGGGGGCACTGGAATCGCCGGTGATCTGTTCGGGTAAATCGGCATTTGATTCCGGGCAGGGATTCATCCAACCCGTTCCGGCGACGGTGTATTCTTCCTCGCGCTCGACAGCGGCATCCCAGGGCCAGAGCACCTTTGAGAAAATGCTGAAGGTGTCCGAGAACTCGGTGAAGAACTTGACCAGGTCGATCTCGGTGGCCTGCCAACCCAGCACGTAAGTAAAACCAAGAATAATGACCAGCCCCAGGTTTGGGGCAAAGCGGCGTTTCATCGCGGTGAAAACAGCTGACGTGATCACCCAGGCCCAATACAATGCGGCCAGCACGATCACCGCCGTGATCAGCCCGCCGGAAACTTCAAATTCATGTGTCTCTCTGGCCCAGAAAGTCAACGAGACCATGATCACAGCGAGCAAAAAATAGCTGATTCCCTGCCCTTTCAGGCCGACATAAAAATGCCCGACCCCAGGAATGATCGATAATATACCGGCCAGCACCGGTGATCGCCCGGAGAGTGGCTCAGGCTGCATATCGGGCGGTGGCTCAGCGCTTCCAAGAATCTGGTCTTCAGGCAAATGTGACATCTTATATCCTCTTACCCTGTTATACTCGCCGCGCTGACACGGACAGCTTCTTGCCCATAAATTTCTTTGAAGCGTTCGTCGGTCATCTCACGGATGGCTTGATTGTCGCCTTCAAAGACCAGTTTCCCATCACGCAGCCCGATCACATGGGTGCTGTAGCGCTGCACCAGATCGAGGTAGTGGAGGCTGCACATGATGGTGATGCCATCTTCTTTATTCAGCGTTTCCAGTTGATCCAGGATCGAATGGGCCAGGACCGGGTCCAGGCTGGCAACCGGCTCATCGGCCAGGATCAGCTTTGGGTCTTGCATCAGGGCGCGGGCGATCCCCACCCGCTGCTGCTGCCCGCCGCTGAGAGCATCGGCACGGTTGTTTGCTTTTTCAGATAGGCCGACACGTTCCAGGGTCCTGCGGGCATGTTCTCGCTCTTCCCTGGGGAAGAAACCGATCAGGCTGTACCAGGGATTGACGTAACCCAGCCGACCGCTTAAGATGTTGGTCATGACCGATGAGCGTTTAACCAGGTTGAACTGTTGAAAGATCATCCCAAACTGTCGGCGCATTTTTCGGAGTTCGTCGCCTTCGAGGGTGGTGATGTCAACATCGTTCCAGTAAATATGTCCTTCGGTTGGCTCAATCAGACGGTTAATACAGCGCAGTAAGGTTGATTTACCTGAACCGCTCAGGCCAATCACAACCATAAATGCCCTGTCGGGCACCTCAAAGCTGACATTCTTGAGTGCGACCGTTCCGTCGTCATAGACTTTGGTCAGGTTTTCAATTTTGAGCATAAGTGGCTCCGTTGGCAGGAAATGAAATTAAGAGAGGAACCCCGCTGTGCAGGGTTCCTCTCTTTTAAAGTTTTATTTTACTCTTCGACAAAGTCCTTGACATCAACACCGGCAGCATCAAGCTCCTGGCGGAAGCCATCGTAGAAGCTGTCGTCGACCTTTTCCAGGCCGCCCCACTCGTAGAAATCTTCGCTAGCGAGCAGTTCCAGGTCGCCACCTTCGTCGGCTGCCATTTCAAGCAGTGCAGCAACGATCGGATCGACGATCTCGGCGGGAACGTCTGGGTGGAAGCTCATGGTGTCATTGGGGATCGCGGCGCTTTCCTGGATAACCACGACCACTTCCATGACATCCGGTGACTCTTCTTCGATATTGCTACGTGCATCGACGTAGACTGCCCCGGCGTCACAGTCGCCATTGTAAACACTACGTACCACACCGTCGTGACCACCTGCATCCAGAATCTCGGGCAGGTCGGTGGCGGGATTGAGGCCAGCCGCCTTCATGGTGATGCTGGGGATGATCCAACCGGAGGTTGAGAATTCATCCGGGCGGCAGAAGGTCTTGCCCGCCAGGTCTTCAATGCTGGTGATGCCACTGTCGGCGCGGGCGATGATCTCGCCGGCGTAGGTGGGGCTGCCGTAACGGGTTGAAACCAGGGCTACGTCAGCGCAGCCGCGCTCGTGGGCAACGATATAGCTGAAGGTGTTCAGCGCAACGCCATG
Source organism: Anaerolineae bacterium (assembly GCA_050288085.1). GTDB lineage: Bacteria > Chloroflexota > Anaerolineae > Aggregatilineales > UBA3940 > JBNKDD01. The sequence continues at coordinate 7,194 of JBNKDD010000111.1, read as the reverse complement.
AGCTTCACCGGCGCACATCGCTTCGATGGCGGCGACGTAGCTGGTCGGAACGCTGGACTCGACCACTAAACCGGTCTTTTCCGAGATACGGTCGGTGATGGCTGAACCGCTTGCCAGCACTGCATCAGCATCGCCAGAGGGGACAAAGGCGATGATTACGGGGTTGCCTTCTTCGCCCAGGGCCGGTTCGCCCCCACCGCAGGCGGTGAGGATCATGATGATGGCCAACAGGCTTAATAGGACAAAAAACTTTTTATTTAGCATTTCTTCTCGTCTCCTGATTCTAGACTAAAAAAATCTTCTTAACTACCCCTACCGTGACGTTTAGCCGTTTCCGGAGACGGTGAGGGCAGCACAAAACCATGAAAGAGCAAAGGGGCGTCAATCAATGGTCGTTGTTTCGGTGCATCACCCCCTTTCCTTACGGAATTGAAGAAGGTTTACTTTGCAATCGAGGCCGGATTTATTTCGGCTTTTTCAAATAGTTCTTTAAGGGGCGTGAATGGGTTATCTTCCCCGTCACCAATATCAATTAACGCATCGGCGTCAAGTAAGGCAGCAATATCGTCTTCACGTGGCTGCACGGCATCCAGCAGCAATGCTTTCGTGCTGTCGTCTACCAGATTTGAAAGTACCACAACATCATTGGGTACAGGTGGCAGCTCTTCTTCCAGGATGCGGATGCTCCACGGTCGAGCCAGAGTAGGTAAGACTTCCTCTTCAGATCCGACGGTGATCGCTCCAAGATGGCATTCCTGATCGTGTACCTTGCGGAGGACTTCCTCGTCACTGCCCGTATCAATGATGACACTCAGGTCAACCTGGGGATCAAAGTTGTGGGCTTTCATTGCCAGCTCAGGGATGATCCAACCGGTTGCAGATAGTGCATCTGACCGGCAGAAAGGTCGGTCGTAGAAACCCTCAACCACATAGACCCCGGCTACCGTCAGCGTAATAAACTGACTCTGTGTGGCGGTTTTCTCATCCTTCTCGACAACCCATAGTGCTTCCCCGCATTCAGCCTGATCGGCGGCCAGGTAGCTAAAAGCGTTCAAGGAAACGATCTGTGCTCGCCCATCGCATAATGCGCGATAGGCTTCGCCGTAGCTTTCTGTTAGCTGCACTTCGACTTCCAGGCCGACACTGTCTGAAAATGCCGTCGCGAGTGCTTCTACCCCCTCTTCTGATTTTGATGAGACAAACATGGCAATGAGAGGATTTTCCACACTGCCTAGAGGCGGGGCAGTAGGTTGTGCAGGAATGGCCGTTGGGATAGGGGTTTCGGTGGGAGTGGGGCCTTCTTCTGTTGGTGATTCTGCGCTGCTGTTACATGCTACGCTGCCTGCCAGCATGATGATCAGTGCACCGCTCACTCTAAGTATGAGATGTAAACCTTTTATGGTTATCCCTCCTCTGGTTCACTCACATAATACATGAACCAATAGCAAGTGGCAAATTGATTAGAAAGAAATCCACAAGGTTTAAAGGAGTTTTAACCTCCTTTTAAAACTAGCTACCTGCCTGGCTACACGGTAGTTGAATCTTCACCCTCTGGTTCATTCTCTGCCGGTTCATCATCATCTTCGGCTGGCAGCAGTGCCGCCGCCAGAACTTCTTCCATATCCTTGACAAAGATGATGTTCAGCTTGCTCCGTGCCCGGCGTGGAACATCGACCAGGTCTTGCTTATTTTTAGCCGGGATGATCACATTCGATATCCCCACCCGGTGGGCGGCCATCACTTTCTCTTTGATCCCGCCAACCGGCAGCACCTTGCCTCTCAGCGTGACTTCACCGGTCATAGCAATGTCACAGCGCACCGGCTGCTCGGTGAACGCGGAAACCAGCGCGGTTGCCATTGTGACCCCGGCGGAAGGGCCGTCTTTCGGGATGGCTCCCTCCGGCAGGTGGATGTGAATATCGGTATCCTCGAACAGCTCGTCCTCTAGATTATACTCCTCGGCGATGGAACGGGTATAACTCAGGGCGGCCTGGGCGCTCTCCCGCATGATCTCGCCAAGTTGGCCGGTCAGTGTCAGGTTGCCCTTGCCGGGCATCAGGTTCACTTCAACCGGCGAGATATCCCCGCCGACTTCTGTCCAGGCCAGACCCAGGGCCATGCCGATCTCGTCCTGCTCGTTCAAGAGCGGCTCCGGGATTTGCGGCGGCCCCAGGTATTTCACCAGGCTGGCGGCGGTGATCCGCTTGGGGTGTGGGCGATCTTCCGCTACCCGGCGGGCGATCTTCCGGCAGATATTCGCGATCTCCCGTTCCAGGTTACGTACCCCGGCTTCGTAGGTATATTGACCGATGATCTCGTAAATGGTCTTCTCGTCGAAGTGGATGCCACGATTTTTGATTCCGTGTTTTTCCAGTTCACGCGGGATCAGGAATTTTTGGGCGATGTGAACTTTTTCCTCTTCGATGTAGCCCGGAAACTCAATGATCTCCAGGCGATCCTTCAGGGCAGGGGGGATCGGATCGGTGTAGTTGGCCGTTGCGATAAACATCACCTGGCTCAGGTCATAATCAACTTCCAGGTAATGATCCGAAAAGGCATTGTTTTGTTCCGGGTCAAGCACTTCTAGCAGAGCTGCAGAAGGATCGCCCCGATAATCTGCACCGAGTTTGTCGATCTCATCGAGCATAAACAACGGGCTGACGGTTCCCATCCGGCGCATGGTCTGGATGATCCGACCGGGCATGGCCCCGATGTAGGTACGCCGGTGTCCGCGAATCTCGGCCTCGTCACGCACGCCGCCCAGCGATACCCGCGCAAATTCACGGCCCAGCGCCTCAGCGATGGATTTACCCAACGAGGTTTTACCCGTCCCCGGCGGGCCGACAAAGCACAGCACCGGCGAACGCATTTTATCCGGCGCTAATTTAAGCACGGCGATGTGTTCGAGAATGCGCTCTTTGGCTTTTTCCAGGCCGTAGTGATGCGCCTCCAGCACCTCGGAGACATGGCGCATATCCAGGTTGTCTTCTGTTTTGTTGCACCAGGGAAGTTCAAGCAGCCAATCCAGGTAGGTGCGGATCACCCCGACTTCGGGGGCCATCGCAGGCATCCCCGACAAGCGGCTGACCTCTTTGCGGGCTTTGGCCTTGATCGCGTCCGGCATCTCGACCTTTTCGATCTGTTCGCGTATCTCGTCGATTTCCTGCTGGAAGATGTCTGACTCGCCCAGTTCGGTCTGGATGGCCCGCATCTGTTCCCGGAGGAACATTTCGCGCTGGGTCTTATCGACTTCTTCCTGTACTCGCAGCCGGATTTGATCCTCCAACTTGAGCACTTCAAGCTCTTTGCCCAGCAGAATGCTGATACGCAGCAGGCGCTCGGCGGGGTCGGCCATCTCAAGAAGTTCCTGGCGGGTTTGGGTATTGATGTTAATCGACGTGGCGATCATATCGGACAACCAGCCGGGGTCGTCAATGTTCATGGCGAAGACGTAAGCGTCTTCCGGCAGGCTGTGATCCAGCTCCACGCATTGTTGGTATAAGTCCAGCACCGCCCGCCGCCGCGCTTCGATCTCCTGTGATGGCTCCGAAGGTTGGCCGATAGGCCGGACTTTGACCCGCAGGTATTCCCCGCCTGATGGCATGTATTCGACAATCTCGATCCGCCGCCGCCCCTGGGCCAAAACACTGGTCAGTCCATCGGGGAGCTGCATCGTTCGCCCCAATGCGACCTCTACACCCACTTTGTAGATCTGTTCCGGGCTGGGTTTTTCCTCTTCCGGGTCGATTTGCGTGGCGCAGATGATTGTCTCGTGCCTGGTCTGTGCGGCCTGGATTGCCTCAAGCGAACTGGGGCGGCCAACAAACAGAGGTGCGACCATGTTCGGGTAGATAACCAGGTCGCGCAGGGGGATCAGAGGGGCTTCGAACAGCCCATCTTCGCCCGGCTGGGTATCTTTTATATGGTCGAATTCCGCTAAAGCTCCCAACATGTGGGAGAAATTTTCATCAAAAAAGGTCATTCAAATGTTCCAACTTTTCAGATTTCGCGCCCTGGCCCGGTCAGCCACGCCCGCCGAGCGTGCCCGGCCAATGCCATCGAACCGGTGACGCAGATCAGTTGATCGGCTGGTGTATGCTCTATCGCGATATCGAGCGCGGCTCGGACATCCGGTTCGAGCGCTACGATTTCTAGAGTCTGTGCCCAGGCTTCACCCGCCTGTGACGCTCTGTCGATGATCTGTTGGGCGCGTTCTTTCAGGTCGTTCAGGTCTGCCGCACGCGGATGATCGATGCTCGTCAGGATCAACCGGCGGCTTGCCGGTAATAAGGTTTGCAGCAGGGCGTCAATGTCTTTATCGGCCATGCAGCCAAATACACTGGTTAGCTCCTGGTCACCGGCTAAGATATTTAGCGAGGCGATTAACTCTTCCATCGACCGTTGATTGTGGGCGCTGTCGATCACGACCAGTGGATCATGTCCAACGATCTCCAGGCGGCCCGGCCACTGTACGTGGTAGAGGCCGTTTTTGATTCCCTGGTCGGTGACCGGCAGTCCGGCCTGACGTGCTTCGTATAGGGCGGCCAGTGCAACCGCGGCATTTTCGATCTGGAAAATACCCGGCAGTCCAATACTATAGGACTCCCGGATGCCATCCATGCCGATCAACGCCTGGCTGCCTTGCCAGCTTAGGCTCTGAGTTTCGGTATACCAATCCTGCCCGATCAATGTCAGGTGGCTGTTTTGCTTCCTGGCTTGCTGCTCGATTACATCCAGTGCTGCCAATACCTGTGGCGCACTGATAACCGGCTTGCCGGGTTTGATGATGGCGGCTTTTTCCGCGGCGATCTCTTCAATGGTATCGCCTAGCAGTTGGGTATGGTCGTAGCTGATATTTGTAATTACGCTGGCGATAGGGTCAACAACGCTGGTAGCATCTAATCGCCCGCCCAGACCAACCTCGATCACGGCGGCGTCACAATGTTCTCGCGCAAAATGCCAGAACGCCAGTGCCGTTGTGACTTCAAATGCCGTAAGTGCTGCCGGATCATCGACATAGGGTTTAAAATCTTCTACTAAGTGTATCAGGTCTGGTTTGGCAATCAGCCGCCGGTTAATCTGGATACGTTCCCGCCAGTCCTGTAAATGTGGTGATATATATAACCCAGTCTTCAATCCGGATTCGATCAAGCCCTGGGCGATAAAAGCTGCGGTTGAGCCTTTGCCTTTTGTGCCTGCCACATGAATGGTAGGATAGGCTAGGTGTGGATCGCCCAATTTGCTGAGAAATTCCCTGAGTTGATCCAACCCCCAGGTCTGTTTTCCCTGGTTTCGGATTGCTGCCAGATAGGGATCATCAAAGCTGTTAATATAACTAAGGGCTTGCTGGTAAGTAAGCGCCATGTGCGACTGCCCTCTTCTTCCGAGTGACTAAGATTTATCTACGAACAACCTGAGAGTATACCGCAAATAGCCAGGTTTGAATCATATCAATTTTGATATATGCTTGGCAGCCCTCAGTGGTGATGGCTATACTTGCCGCATGTCTCGCCAAAAAACATCCACCCAACTCTGGCCGGTCCTGATTTTGATCCTGGCATTTGCCCTGCGCCTGTACCAATTAGACGGGCGGGCGCTCTGGTTCGATGAGGGAGTCAGCCTGACCTATGGTCACATGCCGCTGTCCGATCTGGCTTATTACAATGCGCTCTGGGCTGATACCAATCCGCCCGCCTACCGGGTGCTGCTCGGATTGTGGCAAGTGCCGGTCGGGATTACGGCTTTTACCGCCCGCTATTTGAGTGTCTGGCTGGGACTGCTGGGTATCGCTATGACAGCGCGGATTGGCAGGCGGTTGGGTTTGAAGCGAACAGCTATCTATGTCGCCATGCTGTTGATGGCCCTGGCCCCGATGCAGGTTTATTTCTCGCGGGAAGCCAAAGGCTACACATTTATCCAGTTTTTTGTCCTGGTCGTGATCGCCGTCTGGCTGCGCCTGTTTCCGCGAGTTGATTCTGATCGACAAAAAAGTTGGGGTGGTGATCTACTAACAGGCTTTGCGCTGGCATTGGCTATCGGTTTAGCTATCGGAGCACATTACCCGGTGGCAATTATCCTGTCGACTATTAATCTATGGATGCTGGGTTGGATCATCTTCGCACGGCGGCGCGGGATTCTGTGGAAATCGATGTCTCGCCCCTTGCTGATCTGGTTTGGAGCGCATCTGGTGGCCGGATTAGCCTGGCTGCCCTGGGTGCTGCCAACCTTCTCTCAGGCGTTTACCGGTGCGGTGAACCTGTCTGTTGCGCCTGAAGAATCGGTGCTGCCTCTGCCCGATTATTTTGGATCGCTGTTCACCAATTTTGCGAGCGGGCCGGTTGGGACTCAGTGGGCGAGGATAGTTCTGGCGGTGGTGGAATCTGGATTAGCGGGGTGGGGGATTTACGCCCTTGCCAGATCTGAGGCAAAACCATCGTTGAGAGCGACCGCCATTCTGACCAGTTGGTTGGTCATCCCGGCGGTGATTGGATTCTTCTTCCAGTTGAAGATTGCCTTCTTTTTTCCGCGCTTCTTGCTTCATGTGACCCCGGCTCTATTTCTATTGGCGGCAGTTGGTTTGATTGGATTAGCTAAGAAAGGCTGGCGCACCTGGGCTACAGTCGGATTCGTCGCTGTGTTGTTGGGAACGAGCGGCCTGCTGATCGCCGATCAATATCGGCTGCCCAATCCGGTTCCTGACCTCCGCCCGCTGGCCGATGACTTAGCCCGCCAGATCGAACCCGGTGACGCGCTGGTTTACAGTTACTCGTGGCAGCCGGGGGTATTGCTGGCCTATCTGCCGCCGGATAAACAGCCGGTCACTTATCCCAGCTTCTTTGATGATACGGAAGCGGAGTTGCAGCACATCATGGAGCAGCATGGGCGAACCTGGCTGCTCACGTTTGAGATCGGCGCGGAGAATCCGATCAATGATGTGGGCTTATGGCTGCTGGCAAATAATGCTTCTCCTAGCCCGGTCTGGTATGAGAACAGCCAGTTGAGTTTGTTCATTGCCCCAGATCAGGTTGATAACCCTGGCGAGCCGGATACCTGCACTACTTTCGACAGTGCGCGGATCGAATTGTGTTTCGACCCGCTGGCCGATCCAACCCTGATCGAATCGCCGGATAAAAATCCCCTGGCACTGGCGTTAACCTGGCAGGCTAACGAGTCACTGCCGGAACGGTTTATTGT
>JBNKDD010000110.1:0-17208 GCA_050288085.1 Anaerolineae bacterium | reverse complement strand
CAGTGCCAGCCGGGTGCGCTGCTCCAGAAAATCACACTTGGCACAGCCCGGTCCGAGTACTTTGATCGTCAGCATCGTAGAAAAATCTCCTTTACGACCATGCGCGAGGTAGGTTAGTACCTCATGCTATACAGGCAATAAAAGTGAGGGAGCTAATTGCAACCAGCTCCCTCCGGGGAAAACTAAGATGCTTCCAGCGCATTAGTTAGCCAGGTAACGACCTCTGCCTCAGCGGGTATGCGCCCGGAGCAGACTACTTGCTCATTAATAACGAGTCCCGGTGTCGAGAGAATATCGTAACTCATGATGTCGTTATAATCAGTGACCTTCTCGATTGTAGCCGGAATGCTCAAGCTGTTAACGGCTTTGCGAGCAGCCTCCTCAACTTTTTTGCAGTTGGCACAACCCGGACCCAGCACCTTGATATCAAGCATAATTGTCTCCTTTTTTGTAGTATTCCATTTGCTGCATCATAGAGGGTAAGCGCAAATCACTCATTCACGCTCCTTTATGCATCTGTGATGGCTATGGGTTCACATTTTGGGCAGGAACATGGGGTTTCTACCGGATCGGTGGGCAGGGCGAATGACAAATCCTGCTCATCGGATGACATTACAACTGTTTGAGCCATGTCTAGCAGCGGACCAATCGTATCATTGGTCAGCGAGTAGAAGACGTTCATCCCATCGCGGCGGTCGACCACCAACCCGGCATCACGCAGCTTCATCAACTGCTGGCTGATATAGGCCTGCCGCTGCCCTAGAACAGCCTCAAGGTGGCAAACACAGGCTTCTTCAGAGCGAAGTACTTCCAATATCTGAAGTCGCACCGGGTGTGCCAACGCCTTCATGACCATTGCGAGTTGTTCATAACCATCCATCATGCCACCCCTTAAACCTTATTCCATATTCCGAATGTAGAATAAGGTATTTTGACTACATTGTTCAGTGACTTAAATCATCAGTTGAATATGACATTCCACAAGATAAAACCGAACTAAAATTAGGCTGGATATGATAAGTAGCCACCACAGTTACCTGGTCGGGTATTTGCTTTGTTGCGCTTTCAACCAGTGTATATACTGCTCCCAGAAATGAATGCTGTCTGATTACGCATGGATTGCATCCACGTTGACTTTCTTGGGTTTTAGCTTGCAGATGATTCGGGTCTCTTCATCTTTTTTTTCAGGTGGGAATATTCCACCGTAGTAGGGCTTGTCCGAATATTTACTGGTAATTTCGTTGAGATGTTCCAGCGCACCTTCTTCGGTTATCTCAACCACTGTTCCACGGATTTCAATAAAGCGGCTTGCATTGTGCCGGTCAATCACCACCAGTGTTGATTTGGGATTCGCTTGCAAGTTTTTTCCTTTCTGACGCTCACGAGTGGTATTGATCAGGATGTGTGTGTTGTCATAGTCGATCCATACCAGGCTGGATTGTGGCTGTCCGTCCGGCATCATGGTTGTCAATACACCGTGATTCGGCGCTGCTAACAAGTCTCGATGTGTATCAGGGATCATTGCAGTCATGATCTTGTCACTCCTCATCAATATTCAAATCGCTGGCCCGACGACGTGATAATGCATAACGGGGCAATCTTGCACAGGATAGGTGTCTCGCGGTCTTTCCATTCGATGGGAATAACCTCACCATAGTAGGGGGATCGACCCGTGTATAGTTCTGCGAGTTGATCGAGATGAGCCATCGCGTTTTCTTCGGTCATCTCAACCACTGACCCGCGCAATTCGATATAACGCAGTGGATTATCGCGTCGGTAGGCAAACACAGTCACTTTCGAGTTAGCCCGCATGTTTTTTGCTTTTTGAAACGCGCTAATGGTAGTGATCAAAACGTGGGTGCCATCCATGTTACACCAGACGACAGTAGACTGTGGTTGACCATCAGGCATCACCGTTGTGAGCACTACCGGTACGGGGCCTTCTATCAAATCTTTATGAGAATCAGGGATTGGAACGACCATAGGCATACCTCCTGAGAAAGTTTCCTGTAAGCTATTCGTCGGATAGAGGTGGCAGCATCTCATTGCTTGATGGACATTCACCGTCCTATCCAGGCAATGAGATGCTTGCCTGTAAGGACCTAGCTTCTGTCAAACAACAGGTTTCCAAGAACCGCGATTCCGACCACGATCAGGATAAGGGGAAATGCGATATCGATGTTAACAAAGCCGCCCAGACCGACAGTCAGCAGAGCAATCGCCCAGATGTAATCCCAGGTCAATGGATCGGGCCAATCTGGATAAGATGCACGAGCGACGTTCCCCAACAATGCCAGCAACCCTGCTCCGGTGAATACCCAGCTCCAGGCGCTGGCACCATTCACCTGCGGCAGCATGCCAAGGCTGTCAGCCCCGAACACCAATCCCGCCCAGATAAATACAGCCGCCCAATAGATTCCTTCGATGCGCTTTGTCATCGTGTAACCCATTTTATTCATTTCAGTCGTCATTGTTCAAATCTCCTTTATTGTTAAGTGATTGGTCATCAGTCATTTCCGGTCCAATCTGTGTGACGGAAATCAGCTCCATGTTTAGATCATGGATCCGCAGTAATATGCCTTGCAGTGCCGACTGGTCCACAACTTCTCCAGTGAGTGTGGTTATCGAAGGGCCGTCAGGTTTGGTATGAACGGTGATGGTCATACCCTCGAACCAATCAGACCAACTCTCATCGAGACAGCCTTGGACCTTTATTTCATAAATTGTTGAATGATCCTTATGTGCCATAGTGACAATTTTTATTCAGCTTATCGACTGGACGCGATCAGCGGAGCTTTCTTTATCCACTCCGTTGAAGTGATTTGCTCCACCATAAAATTGGCCAGATCTTCTACATTAACCTGTGTTCTGGCGAGGTTCTTCTCATCCGCCAGCGCCTTCCCTGTTGGCTCTCCCTCGACAATCTGCGGCGGTCTCACCAACGTCCAATCGAGATCTGAAGTCTTGAGTACTTCCCATTCGCGTTGTTTGGCAATAAGGATTGGCTTGGCGACGATGAGAAGAAACAAGCGCAGCCAGCGCCTTCCCAGGGTCCAGTTTTCGTTCTCGCCGCCTAAATGGACTGCACCGCCGGTGACAATGAGACGCTTAATGTGCTGCTTTTCCGTACACCAACCAGATCTGTCATTGCCTTCTTGTAGAACTCCGGCTTCTCAGGATTTCTCTGTGGCGGACCTACAGAAGACAGGACAACTTCTGTTCCCCTGACAGTTTCCTCAAGTTTGTCAACCTCAGATATGCTGCCCTGAACAAATTCTACTTTGTCCTTGAACTCACCGAGTTTGTCCGGGTTTCGGACCAGGGTTCTTATCTGATACCCGGCATCCAGGCCTGTTTGAGAACTACCTTTCCCAAAAAACCGGTTGAACCTAAGATTGCGATTTTCACTTTCTGCTCCTCTTTGCGATTGCACATGTCTGAACCCGTAGAGGTTCGTTTTGTCTTGTGTATGCCAACAGTGTATGTGCCAAAGACGGTTGAGGTCATCAGCCAAAGGTTCATTGTGGGGTTCAATTGGGATACACAAACAAATAACACCCGCTTTTCCAGCGGGCGTCACCCAAAAGGCGGGGAAGCACTAGGCAGTAGCCAACACATCTGTCACGACGGTTTCGCCGTACTCCCACATCCGCTTGCGAGAAACAGTGTCAGCGCACTCTGGGTTGTCGTTGCAATTGGCCGATGTGCCATATAGCCCGCTCGCATACTGACCGGTGAGCAACTCCGCCATGTCGTTGGCGGCTTGCTCTTTTGAGTTCGAGAACAGACGACCGACCGTGTTGATGAACAGCCGCATGGCGGGATTCTTGACGATTGGCCCTGAACGAACTATCCCAGGTCCATAGTTATAGAAGGTGATTTCAGGGTAGCGTTCGATCTGCTCCAAGGTGAGCAAGTCGCAGGCCCGACCGCTTATCTTCATGACTTCCATCAGACCGTAGTGCTTCTCGCCTTGCAGGTTGTCGAAGTCAATCTTCCCGGTGACCGTACCGCCGCCGGCGACGCTCAAGACCTGGGGAGACGGGGCGGCTCGCAACAAATCAAGCAGTTCGTTGGTGAGGACGTAGCGAGCCATATACTGGATCGCGAAACTCAACTCCAACCCGTCTGCCGTGACTGTGCGCCGTTGGGGAAACAAGTTCCCGGCACAATGCACGAGCACATCCACGCGGTCGAATATCTCGCGAATTTGTGTGGCGGCGTGTTTCACATTCTTGACGATCGACAGATCGGCCTGTAGGAAGGTAATGGCATCATTACCGCTGGCCTGCTTAATCTCGGCAACAGCGGTGGTGCCTTTGCTGGGATTGCGGCTGACCAACACCAAGCTCGCGCCCAACTTTGCCAGTTGAATCGCAGCGGCCTTGCCGATGCCATCGGTTCCACCCGTAATGACGATATTTTGATTTTGCATTCGATTCTCCTTTCCTCCATATGCTTTCCATGAAGATGATTCGATTGGCCTCGTGTATATCGACAGTGTATAGGTCAAAGAACCCTGCGGTCATCGGCCAAAGGTTCATTTGGGGGTTCATTTGGGGTTCAGCGAGGAAACACCACAAAAAAACACCTGCCAACAAGACAGGTGTGATTAGGGTGAGAAATCATGCTGTCACTACCCAGCGGAACAGCGGGGTTGGCTTTAGCTACAGAATCGCCGCTACCGCAGCGCATATGAGTGTCGGCACGGCAAGAATACCAGTGCTGATCGGTTGAGTCATGCGGTTTCCTCGGATCGAGACAATCTCACCGCGCTAATGCAGAGTTGAGGCACATGGTTAGAATGCATTTTGGTAGGGCCGCGGCAAGCCGCGCTCAGCATTCACACTATCATGCGCATTCCCGCACCAGGCAAGCCGAAATGCTTATACCCACATTCCGCACTTCGAAAAAGCCTTTTTTGAATTAATCTGGTAACCTTCAGATAGGGGGAACTCTGGAGGTTACCGATGAGCGAACAAGTCACCTATAGAGGTAAACCTGGAGAAGCTGTCATGGGCCGTGTTGGTCGGACTATTCTTGCTCTGCTAGCGAGCGCTGATACGCCTTCCATCCGGGGCACCAGTTAGTATGCCAGCGCCACAGTCGTGCCCACCACTTATCCGGATTGGCTTCAGCCCGCTTCCGCAAGCCACAATTTTCACACTTGAATTCCTTTTTGGTCTCCATATTATTCCCTCCTCAATAGGGTCTCCATATCCCATATCTTTTTCTAAACGTTTACGAATCCATGCCCCGCAGCGCCCGGTCCACCCACATTCCGCACCCCAGAAAACGAAATCCGAATAAATACCATTTTCGTTACAGTTGGTGCGGAATATGGGTTATACAAGTAGGGTAGTTGTGATCGGGCGTATTTGTCATCGGCCAAAGGTTCATTCCAGGGTTCATTTGGGGTTCAGTGAGGCAGCGTAGCAAAGAAACACCCGCCGGTTGAGCGGGTGGGAATAGCTAACGGAGAGGGAAAACTACAGTAAATCCAACTCTCTGGCGCATGCGACCGCTTCGGTGCGGTTGCGCACCCCTAATTTGCTGTAGATGTTGCCGGTGTGCGATTTCACCGTACCAATTGCAAGCACGAGTTCTTCCGCGATTTCAGGATTTGAGCAACCGAGGGCGATGAGCCGTAAAATCTCCAATTCGCGCTCGCTCAACGGATCGACCAGGGGAGACGATGAGGCACCTTGGGCTCCATGGTAGCTAGCAGCCGACAACAGTTGACTTACGTAGTTTGTGTGGATGCCCCGTGCACCGGCAAGTTGCAGCAATTCGAGCATTGGCGCACCTTCATTCAGGAACACCCGCACATATCCGGCGGGTTCGGCCAGTGACAGCGCATCGGTCAGGACATCCAATGCTGCTTGCGTATCACCAAGGGCTTGGTAAGCAAGCGCCTGTAGGCAAAACATTTCGATGACGCGCCCGGTTCGCTCCGCTATCTCGGCCTGCGGCAACAGACGCGCCAACAATTGGAAGGCGTCGTCTACCTCATTTTGAGCAATGAGTAATCGAGTCCATATGAGATATTCCGCCTCACATATATATGTGTCAACTGGGGCATCGACAGCGAAACATCTGCCTTCTGCCCATTCAACAACGTCAGGTAGATATCTATGTTCGACACCATCACCACTCTTTGCCATTTCAGCGAGGAACAACCGGGCCCGCGCCGCAGGGGCAGGAACGTCGAAAATGAATTGCTCCTGGCTTCTTTTCGAAAGTTCTTCAATCTCATTGATGGCCTTGAGTGCGGCAGTCATATCACCCCGAGCCCAGTGCAAGGATACCAGATTACTTAATGCACGAGACAGAGTGATGCCGTTCTGCGCCAACCTGGCTAATTCAAGGCCCTGAAGCAAATAGTCACTTGCCTCATCCAACCGATTCCCCTCGAGTAGTACTTCTCCCAGCACAACCTGAACGTAGGCAGTTGCTGGTACTGACTTACCCGTTCGTTGGGTGATTTCAGTGGCGCGCTGCAAACCCTTTTGGCATGTTTGCTGGGACTGGAACAAGTGTCCCTGCATCATTTGAGTTCGTGCAAGTCCGCTCAAGGCTGCTAATTGAAAGGTGATACTTTGGACTGCTTCGGTTACTCGCACCGCTTCTGTGTACCATTTGTGCGCTTCCACCATGTTCCCTCGCGTGTGATAAGCGAGACATAAGTTGAAGACAATCCCGGTGTAGGCTTGCATACTGCCACTTGAAGGATCGCGTCGGAAGGTTTCGGCAGCTTGCAGAGAAAGCTCAACGGCCCGGTCAATTTGGCCTTGCTGGCGTGCCAGGTAAGCACGCAGTGAAGCGATCTCAAAAAGCATCGCATCCGACAGTTGCCTCGCTGCCGCACGTTCAACGGTTTGCACGCGCGGTTCAACGGCGTCGATTTGCCCAGTTAGCGCCAACATCCAGCCATGTAAGAGGCCAACCCGGGGCCGGGCATCCACCACGTCTTGCGGCAACAACGCCATCCAGTTCAAGATAGCCGTATGAAATTCACCCTGACTGAGTACTTCGTTGAAGGTTCGCTCAATTAGGTCCGCCGCTTGCTCGAAGTCTTCGGCTTTCAGGCAGTGATCGATTGCGGCGGGCCTCAGATCATTTTGCTCATACCATGCGCTCGCCCGGTGATGTAATTCGGGAATCATATCAGGCTGCGTTTTACTTAAATGACGTCGCAGCATGTCGCCAAACAAATGATGATAGCGATACCAGAGCCGTTCGTCGTCCAGTGGCACAACAAAAAGATTGGCGCGATCAAGCCATTCCAACATGTCCTGTGCATGGCTTGCCTCGACTATCGCTTCACATAAGCTGGCGGTCATCCGGTCAAGGATAGACGTATATAATAAGAACCTTCGAATGTCTTCAGGCTGGCGGTTGAGCACTTCTTCTGTCAGATAGTCAAGGATGTATCGATGGCTACCCGTGAAGGTGGTTATAAAGTCATGGATATCTTCTCGCCCTTGCATGGAAAGAGCGGCCATTTGTAAACCGGCAATCCAACCCTCGGTGCGCCCTTTGAGCGCGCCTACCTCTTCTGATGAAAGATCGGTCTCCACGGACTGGTGAAGGAACTCAGCGACTTCTTCGTACTGGAAGCGCAATGCTTCAGCCCGGATCTCCAACAGATGGCCTCCTACCCGCAATTTGGCAAGCGGCAAAGGTGGATCGACTCGTGTAGCAATGAGAAGATGCAGATTGTGTGGTTGATGGTCGAACAGATAGGCAAGTGTATCATGAATGACCGGATTACTAATAAGGTGATAATCATCAAGAATCACAGGAAAGTGGCGATCCATACCGGCAATCTCATTAAGCAGGATATTCAAAGCAGGTTCACTTGAAAGTGGTTGTGATCCCTGCAACATGGCGAGTGAGACTTCGCCAAGATCTTGCTCTATCATTTGTAGGCTGGAAATGAGATAGGTCAAAAAGCAAGCCAGATCATTATCGCCTTCATCAATTGATACCCAGGCTGCAGCCAGGGTATTTTGATTTGCCCAATCACTTAACAGCGTCGTTTTGCCAAAACCTGCTGGAGCAGAGACAAGGGTTAATTTCCGGCGTAACCCGGCATTGAGTTCCTCAATAAGACGCGGCCTGGAAACATAGTTAGAGCGGATAGGTGGCCTGTACAATTTCGTCGAGAGCAAAGCAGCTTGCATTTTGAATGCTCCTACGGCTGAGGCTCGATCCATGATCATTATACACCAGGTCTGTATCTCAACGATGTCCTCATTGAATACTGATCACCTTTTCACTTCTTGACTGGCAAGAAATTAGTTCTGGTTGAGCTTGACCCGTTTAAGTGGAGGGTTAAGAGGGGGAGAGTTTTAC
This sequence comes from Anaerolineae bacterium, assembly GCA_050288085.1. Classification (GTDB taxonomy): domain Bacteria; phylum Chloroflexota; class Anaerolineae; order Aggregatilineales; family UBA3940; genus JBNKDD01. The sequence goes on along the minus strand of JBNKDD010000110.1, from coordinate 8,850 downwards.
ACAGTGTAACCCACTTCGAAATCAACCGGACTGTGATAGCCAAGAGCAGAATGAAGGCGATAACGATTATAGAATACCATGACGTATTCGAAAACGACCATCCGGGCCGCCTCGCGGGTAGCAAAAGACTGGAGCTCAGTACACTCAAGGCGTAGGATACTGAAGAAGCTCTCCATCATGGCATTGTCGTAGGGATCGGCTTTGCCACTCATGCTGACCGACACACCGAGACCACTGAGCAAATCCAGATAGTCATGAGCCGTATACTGGCTACCACGATCGGTGTGATGGATCAGATCGGTGTCGACGAAACGCAGTCCGAGTGCCATGCGCAAGGCGGATTCGACGAGTGCCTCATCGCGAAAGGCACTCATGGACAGCCCCACGATCTGACGCGAGAAAGTATCAAGCAAGGCCGCAATGTACAGCCAACCATCGTCTGTCCACAGCCCCAAAATGTCCCCCAACCACTTTTGATGAGGGGCATCAGCACTGAAATCACGCTGGAGCAAGTTGGGAGCAACCGAGCGATGATGCTCGCTGGCTGTCGTCTGGGTCCGGCGGCGAACGTATCGTGCCGAATGAATGCCCACTTGCCGCATCAAACGGGCTACTCGTTTGCAGGATACCCGAATGCCTTTTTGCTGCAGCAGGGCATGAATGCGTGGACTGCCATGCAATTTCCGACTGTTTTGGTGGGCCTCACGGATCTTTTCCAGTAAGATTTGGTCTTCCTGCTCGCGCTGGCTCGCTGACCGGCTGCGCCAGGCATGGTATCCGCTGGGCGATTTGGGTAAGTGCTAAATCAGGCCTGAACGATTTTTTGGCCCCCACAAATCCAGCGACTTACCAGTGCAGTCCTGTTCTGGATAGTAATGGGGGACTGCTCATGCCCACGCCAGCAGAGGTCTGATTACAACCTTTCCCGGTTGCATGAGATTCATCAGGAACAAAAAGCCCTCCGCAGGGTGAGAGAGTACATGCTGTCTAGGGAGCATCTTCGTCCCCTGGTGCCCTGTTCGAAGCGCTATTCCCCCACTGCCGATGGCTCTTCCGAATTATCACCCATTTCCTGCGGCATTACCCTTTGCCGCAATATCGCTCCTCGATAACAAGGTCTATAATTGGCTTATGACCACCTCAGTTTTAAATACAAAGTTATATATCCCCTCTACTCGAACCAAACTTGTCCCTCGTCTTCACCTGGCAGAACAGCTAAACGCTGGTCTGCGCCGCAAACTGACCCTCATTTCTGCTCCCGCCGGCTTTGGAAAAACTACCCTGGTCGCCGAATGGGTTGCTGGCTGCGAGCGACCAGTCGCCTGGCTATCTTTGGACGGAAGGGATAATGACAAAACACGTTTCCTGACGTATCTCGTTACGGCGCTGCAAACGATTGATCCGATGATTGGAAAAGGGGTTCTGCGCCAGATCCAATCCCCACAGCCACCGCCAATCGAGTCGATCCTGACCGACCTGCTTAATGATATCACCAGCACCGATGACAATTTCATACTCGTCCTCGACGACCATCACGTGATTGATGCAGAACCGGTTAACAATGCGCTCACTTTCCTGATCGAACACCTGCCACCTCAAATGCATCTGGTCATTGCCACTCGTGATGACCCCCAACTGCCGCTGGCTCGTCTGCGTGCCCGGAGTCAGTTGACCGAACTGCGCGCTATGGACCTCCGTTTTAGTATCTCCGAGGTGTCTGAATTTCTAAACCAGGTTATGGGTCTTGACCTATCAGCGGCGGATATCACTGCACTGGAAGCCCGTACCGAGGGTTGGATCACCGGTTTGCAACTGGCTGCTATATCAATGCAGGGAAGGCAAGATACTACTGCTTTCATAGAAGCCTTTACTGGCAGCCACCGTTACGTTCTGGACTATCTGATTGAAGAAGTCCTGGACCAGCAGTCTGAAGATATTCGATCCTTTCTACTGCAAACCGCTGTCCTTGATCAATTAGAAGGCTCGTTGTGCAACGCCCTCACCGGCCAGGATAATGGCCAGCAGACCCTGGAACATCTCGAACACGCAAACCTGTTCATCATCCCGCTGGATGATAAGCGGCTCTGGTACCGCTATCATCACCTTTTTGCCGATTTGCTGCGCCAGCAGTTGAACCAAACGCACTCAGATTTGGTACAGACATTACACGAACGAGCCAGTATATGGTATGAGGACAATGGCCTGGAAATTGAAGCTTTTCACCATGCCGCTGCCGCTAATAATATTGATCGTGCCGCACGCTTGTTAGAAGGAGACTGGAAGCCGCTGCATTTTCGTGGTGCAGTGGCCCCTGTTCTGAACTGGCTGGAATCACTGCCGACGACGGAACTGGATGCCAGGCCCTTGTTGTGGGTGATGTATGCCTCAGTATTAACGATGGCGGGCCAAATTGGTGCCGTCGAATCGAAACTACAAGCTGCCGAAGCCGCACTAACTGCTGCATCCCAGGGCAGCACAGAGCTAGACGAGAGGGACCGAAATGTAGTAGGACATATTGCTGCCATACGGGCTATGTTGGCAGCTCGTCTGGACCAGGTAGAGACAATCATTACCCAGTCGCGCCGCGCCCTGGAGTATCTACACCCCGACAACCTGCCAGTTCGCACTGCCACTATCTGGAAACTGGGGTATGCCTACCAGCTGCAGGGCGACCGGGCTGCAGCCAGTCAGGCCTATGCCGAAACTGAGTCTATCTGCCAGACATCCGGGAATGTCATGGTTAATATCCTGGCTACAATCGGCCTGGGCCAGGTACAGGAATCCGAGAACCAGCTTCATCTGGCTGCCGATACCTACCGGCGTAACCTACAACTGTATGGCGACCAACCGTTGCCGATTGCCAGCGAGGCCCACCTTGGCCTGGCCCGTATATGCTACGAATGGAACGACCTGGATGCCGCCCACCAGCACGGGCAGGAGGGCCTCCAATTGGCGCGACAGGAAGAAAATACAGATAGATTCATTTCCTGTGAGGTGTTTCTTGCCCGCCTGAAACTTGTCCAGGGAGATCTGGTTGGCGCAGCCGGTATGTTAGTTGAGGCCGAACAGTCCATGCGCCTGCATAACTTCGTACATCGGATACCTGAGGTTGCTGCCGCCCAGGTAAATACATTGCTTCACCAGGGCAATCTGGAGGCAGCCACTCAACTAGTTGAGACGCACGACCTCCCCATCAGCCAGGCACGAGTACACCTTGCTCAGGGAGACCCAGCCGCAGCACTGGCTGTGCTGGAGCCATTACGCCAACAGGTAGAAGCAAAGCGGTGGCAGGATGAACGGCTCAAAGTTATGGTTCTCCAGGCGATCTCTCATCATATGCATAACGGACAGGATCAGGCTTTTCAAGTGCTGGGCGATGCGCTAACGCTAGCCGAGCCGGAGGGCTTCATCCGTACCTTTGTGGATGAGGGTCAACCGATGGCCCACCTGCTCTACGAAGCCCTTTCTCAAGGGATTTTGCCAGACTATGTTCGCCAATTGTTGGCAGCCTTCCCCATCGCTGAAACGAAGCAGGGTGCTTCGGCGAAAGATCAATCGGGACTGATTGATCCTTTGAGCGAGCGCGAAATTGAAGTACTTCAACTCATCGCCGAGGGGCTGACAAACCAGGAAATCGCATCCAGACTTTATCTCACTCTGAACACGGTCAAGGTTCACACCCGCAATATCTACGATAAACTCGGTGTCCACAACCGAACTCAGGCGGTTACCAGGGCAAGAACTTTAGGTATACTACTACCCCCTATCTAACTCCTTGATCGCCTGAAACCGGCACCGGAACATACAGAAGCAATCATAAGTTGGGCCAGACAACAGATTTTAAATAGAATGGCCCAACCACATAGGAAACAGATAAGTTTTTTTCAAAACCATTATCTGTTTCCACTTATTCGGCGGGCTGCGGCTCGCCTTTTTTGCTATTCCTGCCGCATCCCCTAATGCTTCAAGTCCTAAAATAATACCCAAATAACACGTTCGTGGTACGACACTAATACCTATCGACTGCTAAAGTGTGCATAGAACATATCAGGGAAAGTCAATGATGTATGGACTCACCTGTCGGGAATCTCGCCGGTGAGGCGCCGAATTGCTGGGAACGCTGCGCTCTGCCGGAATTCAAATTGGCGAAGTGGGCCTGCGAGCCAACACACTTGAAGATGTACTCATTGCCCTGACGGGCAGGAGGTTACGACAATGAAAAACCACCAAAACAACGCCTACGTCTCTCGCAAGTCGAAGCTCTTAAGAAGTTTTGACAAAACAGCAGTTCTGGTCAGAGACACAGTTGTCTCGCGCTACGGCGAGGAGTTTGCAGATACGCTTTATCAAGAAGCGCGGCAGGAATTTGAGGCCCTGATCCCTCAGATGCCGTACATTGACAACCCTATGCTCAGGACTAGATTACGTGGTTATTTACCCCAATGGATTTTAAAAGGAGAATATGATGCACGGTAATTATCAACGCTCGATGGGAAGAAGGATTCTGTGGCAGATGTATCATTTCTTCCTTGTCTCATTCGTTTTTTGGTTGCTGTTTGCCGGAGGGTTAAACACGACATCCTCCTGGTTCGGTCAATCCTGGATTGCTGGTGACCTTACGAGACGAACATTATTGTTCCTCACCTCCTTCATCCTGTTTCTTCGGTGGGGCTTGACCAATTTTTATCTGCTGAAACGAGCAATGCCCTGGAATGAGATTATTGTCGTGTGTGTTGAGCTTTCTATTATCCATATTGCGTATGCTGTTTTGGGCGGTCAGGTTGCGAAACCAGTTGGAATAGCAGTGTTCATCGGGGCGGGATTATTTATGGTAGGGTCTTATCTCAATACCGGTTCAGAACTCATACGTTCCCAGTGGAAAAAAGATCCCCAAAATAAAGGCAAGATTTATGACCAGGGTCTGTTTCGGTATTCCATGCATATCAATTATTTTGGAGATGTCGTCTGGTCGACGGGGATGGCACTGATCTCCGGAAGCCTTTGGATCTTTCTTATTCCTTTATATATGAGCTGTGGATTTATTTTTCTGCATATTCCCCGGCTGGATAAACACCTGAAAGAACGGTACGGTCATCAGTTTGACGAATATGCGGAAAGGACCAAGAAATTTATTCCTTTTATCTATTAATAGACCCAGTAATAAAATACGTGTATTCATCACCGACATTCAGAGGGTGCAGATCGAAAAAAGGAAGAAGCAACGAAATCCTGAGGAATTGTCCTGTATTGATGCTTTTTCATAACCCCATCTACGAACCGATGGGTGAAGGAAACTGCATCATTGCCGCTTTTCACGCCATTATGATGGCGCATGTGCTGGGAATAGGGACATGTTTCAATGACCTTATTCCCCCGCACCATACGCACCAAGATGGAACCAGAGGGTTTCATAGGGAAAAACGATGTTGTTCAAAGTTCCAGAAGAAAGGATTGTCTATTCAAGAGAAGCTGAAAACTCGCTCATTCTACCGGAAGCTTGATCAGGGATAGTTAGGACTTACACAGTTGGAATGTTTTGTAGGGCAAGGCACGCCTAGCCCAATATGAAAAATTAATCTTTAGTGCGTAACTCCTAATAGTAAAAATATGCAGAGCAGATACTTGAACTCAGGAGGAATGAAAAATGAAAATGCAAGAAACCACGGCAATGCTGGAAGATAGGAAAGTGAATGTGAAGTTCAGGCTGGCCCTGCTCTGGGTAGCCTTGATGTTCTTCTATATATATAACGATCTTTTCAAACTCCTTCAGCCGGGACACGTAGCAGAACTGGTAGAGGGACACATGGCAGGCGTACAGTTCACTCAAACACTCCTGTTCGGCTCGGCGGTGTTGATGGCATTTCCGAGCTTTATGGTCCTTCTGTCTCTCACATTGAAGGCCAGAGCGAATCGCCTGGTGAACATCATCGTCGGCATTCTCCTTGTGCTGGTCCTGCTCGGCACGCAGTTTGTGGGCGGCGGGGGCGAGGTCTGGTTCTATTGGAGACTCTATGAGCTGCTGGAAGCCGTGTTCCTTGTGCTCATTATCTGGACCGCATGGAAGTGGCCCACACAGTCGGCGTGAGCCGCCCGCACATTCCCGCCGTGCTGGAGGTCTGTCCGTCGCGCAATAGCTTTGCTGAATGTCACCTATGACCTACATGGCACGAAAAAGCTTTGGATAATCCAAATAGTAGGAGGATCTTATGACAGATAAAAACACAAAAAAGCAGCTTCCAGGAATATTACGTTTCTTTATTAAGCTTGTTCAAGTCATCCTTTACATACTGATTCAAATAATCTTCATTCCTATTGCCATCATTGGATTAATCGATGGAATCTACAAGGAGATGGTAAAAAGCAAAAAACTGGGGGTCTCCTTCTCGGCAGTTCAAGCGCTACAATACAGGTGGATCATGCATTATTTTGACACCAGACCGGATCCCCTTTCTGTTGCATTTACTAAAAAGTTTCCATGTGAATCACATTTTGGTTTGTGGTCGACTTTGGGAGCTCTTATCATTTCCCAGCGTTTATTTGGTTTCACAACCAGGCTTGGAAAACTCGTTGAACCAGGTGAAGAGACCTTAGATTCCACAGCGGGTATTCGGGTGCTCATGTTTGACAGGATAATGGCTAAATATGTTGATGAAATGGAACAAATTGTCATTCCTGGAGCCGGTTTTGATCTGATAGCTTTGCACTTTACAGAAGGAAAAAAGGTAAAGGTTTTTGAACTCGACCAGGTTAATACACTGAAAGTTAAAGTTGAAACATTGAAAAAAGCAGGCATAAAGCATGGTTGGATCAGCTATATACCCGTCGATTACTCAAACGAATCGTGGGTTGACAGGCTATTAGAAGCTGGTTTTGACAAAACAAAAAAGACGTTGTTCCTTTGGCAAAGCGTTTCTTTGTTTTTAGAAGCTGATTTGGTCAAGGAAACACTTAGTAAAATGGCTGATTTATGTGTGGATGGAAGCATCATCGCTCAAGACTTTTATTCCACAGCATTCATGGTAGGTGACATTTCAAAAATGGCTGTAAGAAACATGAGCATAATAGAAAAAATGGGGGAGCCCTGGAAATTTACAATCGATATGTCAGGTGATCCTGAAGCAGCGGTTGAATCATTCATTAAAGAATGTGGATTAGAAATGACAGAAATCAAGCAGTTCGGTGAGAAGCGTGATATCGAACCATTTTACTGCATTGTTGAGGCTACAAAGGTGGAAGAAAATCGCGTGATCATGTGAAAGCCTCCGCAAGATGTTGTTACGCCTCCCGCCGCCTGACCGCATAGTCCCCCACCCCGGCGAACAGCAGCCCGGCAGCCACCGCCCACACCCAGCGGAGCGACTCGTTTACCGGTTCACCGCCGATCGCAGGCGGCGAATTGGGGAACAGGGTCACACAGTCGGTGTCGTTGACCGGATCAGTGATGTACCCGGTCAGGCAGATTTGCTGCCCCGCCGATTGTGCCGCTGCCCAGTTCCTGACCGGACACTTCTGTTGTGAGCCAACCCGGACAACACGGAAATAGGTCCTAAACCCTGGTACAGTTTGTCCTATTTGCAGTTTCGTCAAAAGCGCATGAAAAAAGGCGAAACTGCAGTGAATATTCTCAAGAAAAAATTAGCGGTTTTGGTAGTGTCCATCTGTATGTAGCAAGAAAGCTATAACCTGGATGGTTTTGATCTACACAAAGTGTAGACACATCTTACTTTGGTAATGCAACAACTCAAGACACGCACAAAAGTCTATGGTGCTAGCATTGGGAAGGGATTGGCAGTTATGAAAAAACTTCAACGAAAGCCTTCTTTGGACCGACCGGCAACCTACGAAATAACGGTGCCAGGAGTGCTCGATGATCGCTGGTCAGATTGGGATGGGGAGATGACGGTTACGATCGAAAGCGATGACGATGGGCAGCCGGTTAGTACTCTAACCGGCACTGTCGACCAGGCAGCTTTGCATGGGATCCTGCGGCGGCTTTATTTCCTGGGATTGCCGTTAATCTCAGTCATTTGTATTGCATGTGGCTCAGAGGATTGACAACGAATCGGGATTTGGTGTGACCTGAAATTAACATCCAAAAATATGGAGGAACGATTACTCCAATTCAAATGTGAAACAGGTCTTCTTCTCAAAAGAGGCCGAGATGATAACGACCAGGAAACCTGGTCGCTGGCCAAATCACAGCAGAGCTTACTGCTTCATGTGCACTGGTGGCGGTCGTATTATCATCTCGCCCGACCTCACGAGAGCTTGTGGTTACGTGTTCCGGGTCTGAAGCGTCGCTACAGGCAGCGTTCCCCCGCGATGGCCGCTGGGTTCACCGACCACATCTGGACGGTTGGTGAGCTGTTGAGCCTGCCGCTGGTTTTCGAAGGAGGTACTAACGCATAAGACACAAACCCGGTCACTGACCGGGTGCTTCAGGTTAAAAATAACCGAAATCCGCCCCCTGAGAAGGTGGTTGATAGACTTCTTAATCCTTCTCCGTGGGTATTAGCTGCTGCTCACCGACTCATCTTTTCCCGCGTATTCGGGTTACCTCGGTCCATTTTGATTTATCCGTCGTTTCCGTTTGCAGCACCAAGCAGAACGGGTTGGAATTCTGGTAGGTGGCGGCAGCCTGGGGCTTGGTTCAGAACAGATGCCAATGGAGCTCATGAGGAATGAGAATCTGGATGTGATCGTTGCAGGGGAAATTTACTAGTTCTAACGGATTGTGTGGCTGGCATAGGATCCTCCCAAAGAAGAGGCAACCAGCAAGTTGTGTAACCAGTTATCATGATAAACAAAGCCATTGAGCCGGTGAAAAGGGGACTGAAATTGCTGACGGAT
>JBNKDD010000109.1:0-17279 GCA_050288085.1 Anaerolineae bacterium | reverse complement strand
GATCCGCCAGCCTTCAGCCTGGCCGGGGATTTGTATTCGGCGGGGTTTTATGATGAGTGTCGCCGAGTGCTCAAGGCGCGGGGGCGGATGTTCCATTACATTGGCGACCCGGATAGCAAATCGGGGCAGGGGGTGACAAGAGGCGTCATCCGCCGGTTGCAGGATGTGGGCTTCTCGCGGGTGGTTCGCCGCCCTGATGCGTTTGGCGTGGTGGCTTACAAGTAATTGATCGGGGAGTCTGTGTTGAACATGATTGATCGCAAGGGAATAGCTTCCTATTTACTGATCACCTTTGCCCTGACCTACGGCATTGAATTTACGCTGCTGGCGATGGGTGTTCGTTTCGATACCCAGAACTCGCTAATTGGTCAGAGCGTGGTGATGGGCGTGATGTGGGTTCCGGCGCTGGCGGCCTTCGTTACGGCCAAATACATTACGAAAGAGGGATTTGCCAATACCGGTCTGCGCTTCGGTTCGGTCAAACCCTATTTGCTGTGGGCGCTGCTGATGCCGCTGATCTTCGCCGTGATCTACACGATCACCTGGGCGTTGGGCCTGCATCAACCGGATTGGATGCTCTCAGGCTTTATGGGGATGATGGAATCCGCCGGGGCTGATTTATCCGATGCGCCTCCGCCTGCTGCCCTGATCGGCCTGATCTTCGGTGCATCGGTGCTGACCATTCCATTTGTCAACAGTATCTTAGGTTTTGGTGAAGAATTCGGGTGGCGGGGGTATTTGCTGCCTAAACTGATGCCGCTGGGTAAACCGGTGGCCTATCTGCTGCTGGGGATCATCTGGGGATTGTGGCACATGCCCCTGATCCTGATGGGGTTTACCTATCCCGGCCATCCCCTGGTCGGCATATTAATGTTCATCGTACTGTTAACTTTGTTCGGTGCGGTATTGAATGAGGTCACGCTGCGCTATCAAAGCTCGCTGCTGGCCGGATGGCTGCACGGCCTGTTCAACAGTCAGAAGCTGGGATTGTGGGCGCTGTTGTTCTTTGGGATGGACAAGGTGCTGCTGGGCGGATATCAGGGCCTGGTCGGGATCGCGGTCTGGGGCGCGGTGGCTGCTATCATGCTGATCCGCCAACCGGTGAACGATCAGGCTGAGTGACGGGTTCAGCCCATTTTGCAAGGCCGAGTGATTTTGGGGATACTTCAGGAAGCTATCAAAATAAAGGGTCGAATGAATTTCGTTTTGAATCGAGAAAAACCGAATGATTGACGAGATAGACGCTCAAATTCTGCTGATGCTTCAGGAAAATGCCCGCACCTCAAATGCGGAAATCGCCCGCCAGTTAGATATGGCTCCCTCTGCCACGCTGGAACGTATCCGCAAACTGGAGACGCGGGGTATCATTCTGGGCTATCACGCGAAGATCAACCCGAAGGTGCTTGGCCTTGATTTGCTGGCTTATGTGACCGTCCAGCCGCGTGATCGGGCCAATCCAGACCGGTTAGAGGCCGCGTTATCGGCTATCCCGGAGGTGCAGGAAGTTCACCTGGTTTCGGGTGATGATAGCTATCTTTTGAAACTTCGTGTAGAAAACGTTGATGCGTTGGGCCAACTGCTGCGCCAAAAGATTCACGCGATTGAATCGGTGCAATCTACCCACTCGATCATCGTTCTGACTGAGATCAAAGAAGAATCAACCTACCCAATCGAGTCCTTATGAGTGATATCCAACAAACTGTCAAAGCAAAAAAGTCATTCTTTGTCCTGCCTCGACATCCCCTGTTCTGGTCGGTTGCCCTGGGGCATATGACCAACGACCTGTTCATGAGTATGGGGCCGGTGCTGCTGGTTTATCTCAGCTCAACCATCATGCCAATCAGCGCGGCGCAGATTGGATTGGCCGTCAGTGCCCGCGAGATCGTCAGTTCGCTGTCCCAGCCTTTTTTCGGCTGGCTAACCGACCGGATCGGCGGGAAGTGGCTCGGATCGATCGGGGTGGCCTGGGTTGCCGGGTTGTTGATGGTATCGATGATACTGGCATCAACCGGCCCGTTCTGGTTGATGCTGATTCCTTTTTCGCTGTCGGCGTTGGGCAGCGGGGCCTTTCACCCGGTAGGAGCCAGCACTGCCGTTAAAGTTGACCGGGAGCAGGAAACGACCAACACCGGTTACTTTTTTATGTTCGGGCAGATGGGATTGGCGCTTGGTCCGGCGTTGGCCGGTCTTTTGCTGGATAAGACTTCGACGGCGCTGAGTAACCCGCTTGGCCCGATCTTCTGGCTGTTCCCGCTGGCTATCCCTGGCGTGGTGTGGATGGTTTTATCACTCCCCGACCGGCCTGAGCAGGATATCGTTCAGGTTGAAGAACAACCGGCGCAGCCTACCCATTCCAGGCCAACGCGGATGATCATTATCCCGCTCATTTTGATGGCGGTGCTGGTTATCCTACGCAGCATTGCGAACTTCAGCTCGGTGAACTTTATCCCGGTGTTGTTCGAGTCTAAAGGCTGGAGTCCGGCGCAGTACGGTTTGATCACCAGCTTCTTCTGGATTGCGTCGGCGATCAGCGGCGTGGTGTTTGGGCAGCTTGCCGACCGGTTTGATCGCCGCCATGTGATCGCAGCTACGATGGCGTTGGCAGCTCCGGCGCTGTTCTTTCTGCCGCTGTTCGACGGGCCGATGGCCTATCCGTTTGCCCTGGCCTGTGGGGGATTGTTAGGTGGGTCGTTTAGCATTATTGTTGTGCTGGCGCAGCGTATTATCCCGGCGGGCAAGGGATTTGCTTCCGGCGCGATCCTGGGCTTTTCGTTTATATCCGGCGCAATTGGTAACCTGTTCATCGGTGTATTGGCCGATGGATCGCTGTCGATGTCGGCAGTTGATCCGGCCTCGGTGAGCGGCGGGGTTGGCCTCGAAGCGATGTTCCAGATTGTGGCCGGTTTATCTCTGGCAGCCGGTATCCTTGCGCTCTTGCTGCCGGAGTGGGTATCCTCTCCGGCGTTGTCGGAAAATCAGTAACAGGGAACACATTCATTATGACCATTCGTATCGTTGGACTTGGCCCTGGCGATCCGGGCCAGTTGACCCGCCGTGCCTGGGATGTACTCAGCGGTGCTTCAGAAACCTACTTACGGACGCGCATCCACCCGACGGTTGAACATCTGCCGGAAGGTCCCACCTATCACAGCTTCGATGATCTGTACGAGTCGATTGACGAATTCAGCCAGGTCTACGACACGATTGTTGAGCGGCTGGTGGAAAAAGCTCAGGTCGGTGACGTGGTTTACGCGGTGCCCGGCGACCCGATGATCGCTGAGGGAACGGTTACCCGGTTAATTGCGGTATGTGGAGTAAAAGAAATCGCGTTCGAGATCATACATGGGATTAGCTTTATCGAGCCTACGTTGGCCGCCCTAGAACTTGACGGTGTGACCGGCTTACAGATACTTGATGCAACCGATCTGTCGGCGATCTATCACCCGCCGGTTAACCCGGATGCCCCGGCATTGATCGCGCAATTATACGGGCAGCACCTTGCCTCGGATGTGAAGCTCACCCTGATGAACCAGTATCCCGATGAGCACCCGGTCAAGCTGATACATGCTGCCGGGACGGATCAGCAGCGGGTTGAAGTCGTGCCGCTTTATGAGATCGACCGCGGGGACCTGGCTCATCTGACCACGTTGTATATTCCGCCTTTCGATTCTGCACCGGGCGCGGTGACCAGTTTTGAGGGCTTTCAGAATACGCTTGCTCACCTGCGTGATCCCGAAAAAGGCTGCCCCTGGGATGTCAAGCAGACCCATGAATCGCTGCGTACCAATGTGATCGAAGAAGCCTATGAGGTGGTTGACGCCATCGACTCTGGGGAAGTTGACCAGATGCGGGAAGAGTTAGGTGATCTGCTGCTGTTGGTCGCGATGCAGGTTCAGATCGCTGTTGATGAGGGTGAGTTCCAGATGGCGGAGGTAATCCGCCAGATCGATGCCAAGCTCAAACGCCGCCATCCACATGTCTGGGGTGGGCTTGATGTCAATGGTGATGTGAATCAGGTCTTTGCCAACTGGGAAGAGATCAAAGCACAGGAACGGAAAGATAAAGGCCAGGCCGAGAAAAGTCTGTTAGATGGGATTCCGCGCTCGATGCCTGCCTTAGCCCAGTCCCATGAATATGACTCTCGGGCGGTGCATGTGGGCTTTGATTGGCCGGATGAAAAAGGCGTGATCGACAAGGTGCGGGAAGAATTCGATGAGGTGTTGGAGGCGGTCAGCCCGGAAGAGAAATTCCACGAAATTGGCGATTTACTGCTGGTTGTAGCTGTGTGGGCGCGTTGGATGGGAATCAATCCTGAGGATGCGCTGCGGGCCGCTAATCGCCGTTTCTACGAACGGTTCAGCCATATCGAGCGCCGGGCACGAGAGCAAGGGCGCGAACTCCAGAAGATGACCCTCGAAGAGATGGACGAACTGTGGAACGAGGCCAAACGTAACAGCCAGAACAAATAAAGCAAATGGGCCTATCCTTCAAAGAGGTAGACCCATTTGCAGTCGGGGCGAGAGGATTTGAACCTCCGACCTCACCGACCCGAACGGTGCGCGCTGCCAAGCTGCGCTACGCCCCGATAAAAATGTTTTTGTTCAGGTAGGGTCGTAGTATATCGCAACCTGACTTCACATGCCACTAGAAATCACGATTTTTAGGACTATTTTCCTGGTTTGGTTCGCAGTCCGCAACGATCGGGATCGAATCTGCGTAGGATATTGTGATAACTGATTATCTAAATCGTGTGAGGAGTGGCAATCGTGAAGAAGCATAGTTTGTTGTTGGTAGGTCTGGGAGCCTTATTACTGTTATTGAGTGCCTGTTATCCGGTATCCATCCGGGGGAACGGCAAAGTGGTTACCGAAGAGCGAAATGTCAGCGGCTTTGACTCGATCACCCTGTCAATTGCGGCAGATGTGATCATCGTCCAGGATGGCGAAGAGTCCGTGAAGGTTGTCGCCGAAGAAAACCTGATGAAGTACATCGATACGACTGTGCGGGGCAATACGCTCGATCTGGCTTTTGTGGCAGGGCCGCGCCCGGATATCCGCGTCACGGAGCCGATTGTTTTTTATGTGAGTGTCGATGAGCTTGAGCGAATTGATGTCAATAGTTCCGGTGATGTTTCGGTAGAAGCGCTTGAGGTGGATGGCTTCGAGATCGAAATCAGTGGTTCGGGAAATATTGATATCGATGAATTGAATGGTGACGATCTGGATTTCGTATTGACGGGATCTGGTGACCTATCCATTGGTGAACTTGATGCCGAGGGTTTGCGAGTCCAGATAACCGGCAGCGGTGGCATTAATATATCCGGTGAAGTTGATACCCAGGATGTGAGCCTGACCAGTTCAGGACAGTATCAGGCCGAAGACCTGGAAAGTAACGAAGTTGAGATCGAAATCACCGGCTCAGGTGATGCTGATATCCGGGTGAACGGCAGCCTGGATGCAAACCTGACCGGCTCCGGGAATTTGAACTATTATGGCAATCCACAGGTTGAAGCCAATACCAGTGGATCGGGTGAAGTGATCAGCCGGGGAAATCAGTAGAGTGATAACCTTTAGTAGAAGGGCGCATGCACAAGTGCGCCCTTATGCTTTCTGAATAATCGAGATAATCTCTCTGGCCGTCTCCTCAATGGGTTTATCGGTGATGTCAATCACGGTGAACCGGTGGCGGTGGAACAACTCCAACGCATATTGAACTTCGTCAACAATTTCCCTGGCATTGCCGTAGTCTGACCGGCGGGCCACCAGCCGCGATCCACCATAGCGTTTCTGGCGGTGGCGGCGATAAGCGATCAGCTTGCCGGGTTCGATGGTCAGCCCGATCACTCGGTGGGGGGTAAGTTCCAACAGTTCTTTAGGTGGGCCAATCGCTTTGACCAGGGGCACATTGGCGACCTTCCAACCCTGCATTGCCAGATAGATACTGAGCGGAGTTTTACCCACCCGTGAGACGCCGGTCAGTATGATGTCGGCCAGGTGCAGTTCGTGGGGTTTTCTGCCGTCGTCGTGATCTACCGTGAATTCAATCGAGTCGATCCGCTTGAAATAATCGCCGCGCAGTTTGCGATACAACCCCGGCTGTCCGAGCGGTTCTTGATCGAATAGTTGGGTGAGCTGTTGCAGCAGTGGCCCCATCAGATCGATGGTGCTGATGCTGTGCTCCCTCGCGAGGTCGAACAGTTGATCCCGCAGGTTGGGATCAACCAGAGTATGGACGATGATCCCCTCGGCGGCTGCGGCCTGAGCGATGACCTCTTCTATCTGCTCATGGCTTGAGACATGGGCCATAACGGTCACGGCAGCGCCAACATCTGCAAATTGAGCCAGGGCTGTCTGAACCAATTGTTCTCCGCTTGCACCACTTCCGCCGGATACCACATAGATGGGGTGGGGATCGCTCATGAATCTGTTTCTTTTTTCGGCAAGATTTGCGCCAGATAATCGAGGTCTTCGGCATGTTCCGTGATCAACTGCCGGGCGATTTTCTCTAATGCGGCGATGTTTTTGTCGCTGGCATCGTCAATAGGGCTGACTTTGTCCATGTCAAACTGAAAACGGAAGAAGCGCTTTTCAGGTAAGAGTTTGTTCATCAGGTAGCCTACATCACGCCCCACACCGTCAAGGATGAGGTCGATCAGCAGGCCGCGTGCCCAATGCACCAGCCCCCAATCTTTTACCTGATCATAAGACAGGGGGACGTTGATCTGCCCCGTTCCCAACGATATGACCAGAATGTCGGCATCCCGGTTATTCTTAAAGGCTTCAACATAACCTTCCAAGGCCGGGTTATTGGCGAACACCCCGCCGTCGATCAGGGCCAGATAATTGCCATCCTCGCCCTCGAAGTCCAACCGGGCGACTTCAAACAAGGTGGGTGCTGCCGTCGTTGCCCGTGCGATTTTCCGCATTGGGAAGTTGTGTTGTTGGCGCTCGGTTGGATCATCACTCCTGGCCTTGTTGCTTTTGAATAGGTGAGGCCGCCGCCTTTGAATCTCATAGCCGGTGATCATGACATCGGTCAGGGCTTCACCCAAGCGGATATCGCCAAAGTAATCCTCAAGCACACTTTCGATGCCTGTGGAGGGATAACGCTCATCGATCAGGCTGCGCAGTATACTGCCGCCGGTGAAGACATCTTTGCCCCGATTCCGGTACAGGTCGGCAATTTCTTCAGCCGTATAGTGTGGTTGGTTGGAATCGTCTGGATCGGGCAGGGTCAGACCCAGGGCCAGGATACCTCCGGTTGATGTGCCGACCACCAGATCGAACAGTTCACAGGCAGGCTGTCCGGTTCGTTTTTCGATCTCCGCCACGATCATCGCCGGGATGATTCCCCGGACGCCACCTCCATCAATGGATAATACTTTAATGAGTTGAGACATGATCATCCTTACTGTGCATCGAATATTATTGAGTCCCTTAGATTGTTTAACTTAAAAAACGATGTTTCTGTCTTCACTTGTTTCAACGGGCATTCTATCCACATACTATATCCCAAACGAGACTGGACAGGCTGTTTTTTCTGTGGTGGAAAGCACCACCATTGATTATGGGTGTTGCCTGAAACCTCTTGTTTTGGGATAGTCGAATTCCTTATACAAGATTTTTCCGGTTTCGACTTCAATCTCGACCGATGATGTATCACCCACGCCAGAACCCTCGTTGGCGCGTATTTTTCCATAGTGAGGGAGATCGGTTGTCAGTTCGGTTCCACCGTAGACCTCCCATCGCTTTCGAAATAGCCCATCCGCTACCTCTTGGAAGTAGACCAGATTGCGGCATGTCTCGTGTAAAATATACTCATGCGCTTTGTATTTTGGATTGGAATAAAGGCACCAGCCCTTCGGATCCCCCTCAAATGTTACACGGGATAACAGGCGTCCCCCCAACCACTTTTAACGCTCTCTTATTTCTGATTGCGAATACTCTATTTGCAGATCTTCAAAGTGCTGCATAGCCTGAACAACTTTTTTACCTACGCCTACCAGCCGTTTGCTCTCATAATCCTCACACAAATACCACTCATAATCCGGTGAGATGATGAAATACCGCACTATGCGTGCAGAGATTTTCCAGGCGTTTTGGGTGAATGAAAAAATTTCTTTCTTCCCCTGGTATACAATAACATTCTCTTCATCAGGTTTTGCCAGGATGACCAGGTAGCAAAAATCGTGAGCAGGCACAACTTCCACTAACACCTGGGCGGCAACATCTGTTGCCGGGGAGATCGCATAGGTGTTTTCTCCCCAGTCCTCCCCCCAACGCGTGATCTCCCCGGCAGCGTTGGGAAAAACCTGCTGTTGAATCGTCTGAAGAATTGATGCCTGTTCCTCAGCCGTCAATTCGGTAAAACGGATAAAAAGCCATGTCCGGATTTCGTCGCGCAAGCTCATGTCGATACTTCCATAATCACATAATTGGACCTGGGGTAAACCACTGGCGTCAAAAAGCGCACTGTGTTGCAGAAGTAGGAGTACACATAATTAACCATGTTCTCGTCAAATGGATATTCCCAATAATCAAGCCACTCTTGTTCTTCCGCCAGTCGTTTTTTGAGAAGATCGCCGAAAATATCAAGCGCTTGATCCAGGAGTTCCGGTTGGATGAGGTTTGCGTAGATGGTTTTTCTGTAATCCACCCAGTCAGGGTGATTGGACCACATACAAAGGGCTTTGTTGACAGGATAAACGCTGTACCATAACACAGACAGAAACGTCGCTGTATCATACGATGACCAATAGTAGACCTCACTATCACTGTGCCGGTCTTTGACCATACGCCCCAACCGCAGAAACCTCTCCATCTGACTACTACGGCGAATACCCTTTAAAAGGGGCTTGAACTCAATCCATGCCTTATCTAAATGACACTTCTGAAATGTGTAGTCCGGTGGCAAGTTCAGTGTTTCGACGGATAAGTAGCCATTCAGAACTTTAACCAACTGCCTTAGCAATCTTTGTTTTCGCAGTCTTGAAAAAACGTCACCCTCTATAGCATACAAACTGGTCAGCGTGCCCATCGTTCATATCTCCTGAGATACTCGTTTTGAAGTGATACACCCCACTACATAATCGTCTAAGTAGCTGCGCATTCATTCAAGCACACTGTTCAGCTTTCATCATGGTTTGATCCCATGCTGTCGACCGGGATCCAGAAATACTCGCAGCTCTCACTGCTTTGTCACTAACCAAAGCTAACTATCAATCAAGGTGAGTCAATAGTGTACAGATTTTTTCCAGTGTTGCTTTTTCTTGCTGGACATACTCTTCGGCGATTTGCTCCAACTCCGGGATGTGCCGGATATCGTCCATCGCTTCCAGCTCCTTGGGAATCCAGGGATCGAAACGGTAATATTTACCCTCGTCACACCAGGATATCAGGTGCTCCATCTCAAGGTGGGTGACCTGGCCTGGCCCTACCAGCAGGATTGTAAATAAGGGACGGAGCCACTTTGCCGCGCCCCAATTGCGGGTTTGCTGATAGGTCAGATTGGTTCCTTTCAAGCGCCCGGCCCCTAACGAAAGATGCAGCAGTGAGCTTTTCTGGTGTTGGCTACTGGCCTCGACATGAGCCAGCATAGCCGGGTTGTTTGCCATCACGCCACCGTCGATCAAGGTGTGTTTGCCCATCGGAAAGGGTTCAAAAAAGGTGGGGGCGGCTGTCGTTGCCCGTGCAATTTTCCACATGAGCACCTCCAGTTCGGCATTCGTTCCCTGATTGGCATAATCCAATGAGTCGATGCTGGTTGGCGTGGGCGATGCGTTGGCGATGGTACGACTTCGGAAGATTAGCGGGCCGGAGTCCTCGATATCGTAGCTGACAATCAGCACTTCAGCTAAAGCATCTCTGAGAGGCGTGTCCCGGAAATAAGTCTGGAGGACGTTTTCGATGCCGCTGGCGGGATACTTCTCATCAAAGAACAGGCTCCGAATATTACGCATACACCCGCGTGGGAAGATATCTTTACCTTTGGTGGTATAGAGTTCGTAGATCTCCTGTGCGGTATATTCAGGCTTCCCGGTCGAATCAGGTTTGGCGAGTCCCAATGCGATGATCCCGCCGGTTGAAGTCCCGGCCATCAGATCAAATAATTCGCAAATGGGTTTACCGGTCAGGTTTTCAATTTCGACCAGTATTCGGGCGGGGATAATACCACGCAGTCCGCCCCCGTCAATGGATAGAACTTTGGTTAATTCAGACACAACCTTCTCACTTTGCCATATTGGGAATCAAGCACCCCTTCATTTTAACCTAACAAATCGGAATTCTGGGCGGATAAATCGCGGATTTGTTGCAACTGAGCTTGACAGCCCTCTATGTTGAGCCTAAGATCACCTCACTGCGAGAGAGGAACATCATTGCATTGACTGAAAAACTTAAACCCTCCGAAAATCTGACCGCCTGGCTGCGGCGTGTAACCCTTCCGATCGTTAACCGGGTTGCCCAGGCTGCCGTTAAGCTCGGCATTGGTCCCGATGCGCTGACCGTCCTTTGCCTGATCATATCAGGGGCTGCCGGTGTTCTGGCTGCTCAAGGCCGGTTTGTCGCTGCCGGGATCGTGTATCTGCTCGGCGTGCCTTTTGATGGCCTGGATGGGGCGGTGGCCCGTGCCAGTGGCCGTGTGACGCGCTTTGGTGCGCTGCTGGACTCTACCCTGGATCGATACGGTGAAGCCTGTCTCCTGACCGGGCTGGGTTATCACTTTGCGGTGAACGGCCAGTACGACGGTGTGGTGCTGGCTTTTGCATCTCTAATGGGATCGGTGATGGTTAGCTACACCCGTGCCCGTTCGGAAGGGTTGGGGGTCGAGAATAAGGTTGGCCTGCTGACCCGTGTCGAACGGTTTGTGATCGCCGTGTTGGCCTTACTGACCGGTTATGTGTTGATCGGGGTTTGGGTGCTGGCGATCCTGACTCAATTCACGGTCGGGCAGCGTATGTGGCATGTTTACAAAGAAACTCGGTCTGACCGGGAGCGGTCGGAATGAGTTTCGGATCAGAGGGAATTAACCTGGGGCCGGTTACGATTGGCTATTTTGGGCTGATCGTGGTGGCGGCTATCGCCGTCGGCGCTTTTATCACCCGGCGGGAAGCTGTCCGGCAGGGCGTTGACCCAGCCCCGCTGCTGATTCTGGTTGAATGGGGACTGTTCGGTGGGCTGATCCTGTCGCGGCTGTTCTATATTCTGAATCCACCGCCATCGGTGGCTGCGGTCTATGACCGGGCATGGTTTCTATCACACCCGTTTGATGTACAGGTTGGCCCCTTAGCGGTATGGAGTGGCGGCCTGGGGATGGCCGGGGCGCTGCTGGGGGCAGCGGCGGCGATCACCGTCCGGTTGATGCGCTCTAAGCTGGATCGATGGCAATGGGCGGATTTGCTGGTGCCGGGAACTTTGATCGGGCTGGCGATCTCACCCTGGGCCAATATCGTCAACCGGCAGTTATATGGCCCGCCGACTCGCCTCCCCTGGGGGATGGTGATTCCGAACCCGGTATCTCCCTACGATGGTCTTCTTCCCCCGGTGCGTTTCCATCCAACCCCGGCTTATCTCTCAATATGGGCAGCTCTGATCCTGGCCGCAATCTGGTTGATCCGACGCCGGTACGCTGACCGGCTGCAAAGAGGTGACGCTTTTTTGCTGGCTGCTTTGACCTATGCCATAGGCTTATTCTTGGCCGATTTTCTCCGCGTTGATGTGAGCCGTCCGCTGCTCGGCCTGTCAGGGATGCAGTTGTTGGCTGCGGGGATCATTGTGTGGGCGCTTGGGATGGGCGGTTGGCGATTGTCAAAGCGCACTGATACCCCCGAAAACGATGTATAACTTTAGGCTGATGGGAATAATGCCCCATTGATATACCGGTGGGTTTAGCGCTAGGATCAGGGTCAGACTATTGGTATAGCGGGAAAGTGATGATGTCATGATAGAAACACAAGGTTTAACCAAGCACTTTGGTGATTTTGTCGCGGTGCAGGATGTGAACCTATCCGTCCAATCCGGCGAAGTGCTGGCTCTGCTGGGGCCAAATGGGGCAGGTAAGACAACCACCGTCCGCATGTTGACCTCCATCCTGGAACCGACACAGGGAACGGCGGTCGTAGCCGGTTATGATGTGGTCAGCCAGCCGGAGATGGTTCGGTCATCGGTGGGTATCCTGACCGAGAGTCACGGCCTGTATCTGCGCATGAAAGGCTGCGAATACCTGGATTTCTTTGGACAGTTATCCGGCCTGGGAAAATCGGAACGGCAGGCTAATGCGGAAAGACTGGCAGCCCGGTTTGACCTGTTGGAGGCCCTTGATCGGCGGTTAGGGGAGTATTCAAAGGGGATGCGGCAAAAGCTCTCATTGGTGCGGGCTATGATGCATGACCCGGAGGTGCTGCTGCTCGACGAGCCTACTTCGGCGATGGACCCGCACAGCGCCCGCCAGGTGCGCGATGCTATCCATGAGCTGCGGCGCGATGGCCGTACCGTGATCGTCTGTACCCACAACCTGCCCGAAGCCGAGGAGCTTTCCGACCGGATCGCCATTATCCGACGTGGGCAAATTATTGCGAAAGGCACTGCAACCGAACTCAAACACCGGCTGCTCGGCCTTCCCCTGATGGAACTGCGGTTGGTCGATCAGCTTAATGGCCTGGTTGAAAATCTTTCCAACCTGGTTGAGGTTGAGAGCTATGGCGAGAATTGGCTTCGCTATCGCACCGAGAACCCGCGTGAGATGAACCCGGTGATCGTGCAGAAGTTGGCGAAAGATGGCGTCCAGGTGGTGACATTAAGTGAAGTCCCACAGAGCCTTGAGACGGTTTATTTGAGTGTAGTTGGTAATGAGGAAAAGTCAGCATGACTACGTTAGCTCCGACGATTGAACAAACCGGTGCCGGTCCGCGCCGTTGGTGGATCTTGTTAAAGTGGAATCTCAGCCGGTCGTTGATCATTACCCGGCGTGAGGTAATCGATATGTTCCGCGATTGGCGGATCCTTATCCCAATTATCATCCTGACCATGATCTTCCCGACGATTGCCAATTGGGGCGCAGGCCGGATGACTCGCTGGGTCGCCGATTATGGGGCCGAGATTGTCGGTGAACGGCTAATTCCTTTCTTGCTGATGGTGGTTGGCTTCTTCCCCACTTCTTTCTCGTTGATCATTGCCCTGGAAAGCTTCGTCGGTGAGAAAGAACGTCGCAGCCTGGAACCGCTGCTGTCTACCCCGCTAACCAATATCCAGCTTTATGTTGGTAAAATGCTTAGTTCTACTATCCCCCCGCTGGTTGGCAGCTTGCTGGGGATCACCGTCTATCTGATTGGCGTCTATTTCAATATTGACTGGAAGCCGCCTTTGATTCTGCTGGTACAGATCATTCTTCTGAACATCATCCAGGCGTCGGTGATGGTATCGGGGGCGGTGGTGGTGTCCAGTCAGACCACCAGTGTCCGGGCGGCGAATCTCCTTGCCAGCTTTATTATTATTCCCATGTCCTTCCTGATTCAGGCCGAAGCCATCATTATGTTTTGGGCCAAATATGAAACCCTGTGGCTGATCATGCTTGCACTGGTAGTGATCAACGTGGTGCTGATTCGGATGGGGGCGCGTATCTTCAATCGTGAAGAACTGCTGGGCCGCGAAATCGATGAGCTAAATTTGTATGGTTCGTTCAAAGAGTGGGTTCGGCTGACGCTTGCCCGCCGGATGGAAGGCCCCCGCCGGTCGGCCTGGGTCTGGTACCGGGAAGAAGTACTTGGTACGGTCGGAAGGCTGCGCGGTCCGATTCTGCTGGTTGTGATCGGGCTGGTTGCCGGTTATGGGGTAGGGGTATATCTGTCGAGTGTTTATCCTATTCCGTCAGACGTGTTTATTGTCGATGACTGGATAGAGAAGTTTTCTTCAGTCCTCGCCTCGACTGGCCTCGTTGGGCTACGTGGTATATTATTGGTTCTATACCAGAACGTCCGGGCTTTAACCGCGGCGTCGATATTGGCAGTTTTTTCATTTGGCGTGGCGATCATCCTGGTTCTGATGCTCCCTGCCGCTATCATCGGTTATCTGATGACTCACATGATCGCTGCCGGGATCGATCCGATCATCCCCTGGATGGCAGTCGCGCCACACGGGATATTCGAGATCACCGGGGCGGTAATTGCCGGGGCAGTGGCGGTTCGCCTGGGGGCGAGTATCATCTCTCCGCCACCCGGTAAAACGGTGGGCGAGGGTTGGATGATTGCCCTATCGGAAGCAACCCGGCTGTGGTTTACATTGGTTTTGCCATTGTTGATCATGGGCGCTGTGTTTGAGGTTCTGGTGACGCCAAATCTGGTACTCCTGCTAGGAGGCGGGTAAATCACCTATGACCGTTTCTAACCAAATTCCACGAGTCGTCATTCTCGGTTCAGCCAATGCCGTCGCCGATGGCGATCACGAAAATGCCCACATGGTGTTAGATAGTCCCAACGGGGCGATCTTGATTGATTGCAATGGCCGCCCCCTGGTCAATTTAAGAAAACTGGGTATCGAAGGTGAAGAATTAACCGATCTGATCCTCACGCATTTTCACCCTGATCATATCTCCGCTGTGCCAACCCTGTTGATGTCAGCCTGGTTGGTGGGGCGAAAGGCTCCCTTGCGGATATATGGGCTGCATCACTGCCTCCAACGGGTTGAGGATTTAATGACGGCTTATCACTGGGAGGAGTGGCGTGGATTCTTTCCGGTGGCATTCCATCACCTGCCAGAGCGTGAGGGAACTTTCGTCTTAGAGAATGACGATTATCTGATAACCGCCTCCCCGGTGCGCCATTATGTGCCGACAATGGGCCTTCGGATTGAGGTCAAGCAAACGGGATTTATCTTCGCTTATTCATCGGATACGGTTCCCTGCCCGGAAACGGTGCGTTTATCCCAGGGTGCGGATCTGTTGATCCATGAGGCTAGCGGGGATGAGCCGTTAGGGCACTCAAGCGCAGCACAGGCCGGGGCGATTGCCCAGGAAGCCGGAGTTAAACAGTTAGGATTGATTCATTATCCTGTCTGGGATGCGGACACCAGCCACCTGATACCGGAAGCCAAAACAGCTTTTGATGGGCCGATTTTCCTCTGCGAAGATTTCATGGAGATCGAATTGGGGTAGTATTTACCCGGTATTGCATGGCCGCTGCGGGCATCAGCTCACGGCGGCCTTTTGGTTTCAAATCCAGGATAGGGAGAGTAACGGGGCCGGACATCTCCATAAAGAATTAGTTGTTGATGGTCGTATCCTGGTTAGTTTGACCGTGTTTTCTTAACTGAACTATAATGCCTTAATGGGTGGGGAGTACGAATTCACCATTTACGATGTAAGGAAGTGAATATTATGGAACAGTTGGATAAGCGGAGTTTGTATCGGTTTCCCTGGTCGTTGAACGATAACCCGATTGGGTGGCTGGAGACAACCGACAAATGCAATATCTATTGCCTGGGATGTTATCGGCGGCAAATTGCTGGACATAAACCGCTAGAAGAGGTGAAGGAAGATATTTTATTTCTCAAAAAATGGCGGAATGTCCACAATATTAGTATCGCTGGGGGGGAGCCGTTGGTGCATCCCGACATCTGCGAGATTGTCGCCTTTGTTCGTGAGAATGGTATGGAGCCGTTGATCCTGACCAATGGTCAGGCCTTGACCCGCGAATATGTATTAGAGTTGAACAAAGCGGGGGCAATGGGTATCGCTTTCCACATTGATAGTTTGCAGAAACGCAGCCCGGAGTGGAACAACAAAACTGAAGTTGAACTTAACGAACTGCGTGAAGAACTGATGGAGATGGTGGCATCCGTGCCGGGGATGTATTGCAACTTCGGGATGACCATATACCGCTCAAATTTCCACCAGATTCCTGACGTGGTGCGCTGGGCTCATAAACACATTGACAAAGTGCATGGCCTAGTGTTGATTACTTTCCGGGCTGCGGGGATAGATACCGGGGTTGAATATCTCACGCCGTCCGGCGACAAGGTGACTCCTGATGAATTAGGTTACGCGGCGAAGAAAGAAGTTGCAGAGGATGCCGGGGTGACTTCTTATGAGGTTTATAAATTAATGCGCAAGGAGTTCCCGCATTATGATGCCTCAGCCTATCTGAACGGCACCCAGCGCCACGACTCGATCAAGTGGTTGATTGGTGTACAGCTTGGCTTGTCCGGCGGGCATATGATCGGTTCGGTCGGTCCCCGCCTGATGGAAGCGGCCCAAATCTGGCGGCACTGGTTCAAGGGGACTTATGTTGCGCACCGGCCCAGCCATCATGCTGGTTCTAAGGTATTCCTGACCGGGGCGTTCGATGAGAAAATTCGGATGGCCTGGCGCGAGTATGTACGCCAGGTGACCCGCAATCCTATGCTGCTCTTCTCAAAGATTTATACCCAGGCGGTCGGGATCATCCAGGCCCCGGATATGCTCCCGGATGGCCGTACCGATATGTGCGATTCCTGCCCGGATATGTGCGTGCACGATGGAACGTTGGTGAATTCCTGCCGGTGGGATGAGTGGCGGTTATACGGTGGTTACTTGCAGACACATTTGCAGACTGATGAAGAGCTTGACCTCGAATTCGAGGAAGAGAAACAAAAGGAAGAGGAGCCGGTTCCGGCTAAATAGGTGGTTTTGTTGGAGGGCGGCCTGTGGGTCGCCCTCACTCCTCACCGCGCAGCCATTTAATGGCTGCGTTTTCGTCTTTAAAGGGACGAATCAATCCATCCCTCCCGCTGATCTGATTGGTTAGTGTAAGCAGTGAAGCCAATGTCGGCCCGCCTCCAACTATTGCCAGCCGGGATTGTTCAAAGTGCTGCTTGAAATCAGGTAATGGCAGGTCGTCCAGGTTGGCTAAAGCTCTGGTGAACAGATCCATTGGGTTGAGATCACGAAGGCTCAACAGGGTAAATAGAGGCTGAGGGTTGTTGATAATCGGCAGCAACTCCCGGCGTAGCTCATCCAGCTCCAGGTCAGGGAGAGGTGCTTGTAGTTGTATATTCAGGATACGAGCTTGCTCGTCGAACCAATAGATCTCGTAGGGCATAAGTGAAACCGAAAAAGAAACCTGGGAAAGGACTAATTCATCTTCACCAAAAATTGGTCTTTTGAGTTTAATTTCATCCGGTTTCCGTACAGTTTCAAGAAAACCTTTTGGAAAAGATTTTCCTCAAAACTTTATCCCCCTTCGGCGACTTCGGTAGGACGGCAGGTCACCTGCAAGAAGCTGAATTCTCCGAGCGGGGGCATCAGCTCTA
>JBNKDD010000108.1:0-17318 GCA_050288085.1 Anaerolineae bacterium | reverse complement strand
TTGCCTTTATGGCAATGGGTAGGCCCATGTTTAGAACCTGTGAATCGCCATCGCATAATAAAGACGATGGGACATCGTTCGCGCCTACCCGACATTAAAAAGTACTGAACATGAGCCAATCAGGAAAGACATGAAAACAACTTTACTTATTCCGACTCTAAATGAAATTAATGGCATGAAGGTCATTATGCCACGCATCGATCCTGATTGGGTCGATCAGATCATCATCCTGGATGGCGGATCTACCGATGGAACCATCGAATATGCTGAAGAACAAGGTTACTTTGTTCATGTTCAGCAAGAACCGGGATTCCGCAAGGGTTACACTGAAGCATTACAATTCGCTGAAGGTGATATCCTGATCACGTTTAGCCCTGATGGCAACTCAATCCCTGAACTTTTGCCCGACCTGATAGCCAAGATGGAAGAAGGCTATGACATGGTGATCGTATCACGTTATCTTGACAACGCACGCAGTGAGGATGATGACATCATAACAGGTTTTGGGAACTGGTTTTTCACCAGAACTGTCAATTTCCTGTTTCGCAGCTCCTATACCGATGTGATGGTAATGTACCGTGCCTATAAAATTCAGGTGATATATGACCTTGAATTGACTGTAGACCGCTGGTATGAACGGTTCGAAAAGCTATTTCGAACCCGGGTTGGCTGGGAGCCATTGCTATCGGCACGAGCAGCAATTCGTAAATTACGGGTGACAGAGATCCCAGGAGACGAACCACCTCGTATTGGTGGTGAGCGCAAGCTGAAAGTATTTAAGTGGGGAGCCATCTTTCTTCTCCAGTTTTGGAGAGACTTTTTCCTATGGCGCTAATTCTTCCGAGACAACTAGAAGCCTTTTATAGATGAATAAATCACGCTTTGCTCTACAATCATTGTGGATACTTACCCTGGTGCTGCTCGTTCTGCAACTGCCTGATTTGCTGTTGTATCGAAGTGCGAACCCGGTGGTAATGGGCTTCTATGATCGGGATTACTTTGTATTCCTCTGTCTATACATGGTGGGGGTGGTGATCTGGTCTTTCCTGACATTTAGGAGTTGGCAGCCATCCCCCCAATCTCAGTGGACAAATTGGCTGGCTGCCCGGCCACAGGCTGCAATCTTGCTGGTAATAATTGTGCTTTGTCTGCCCATAATTACTGCAATTGGCATAGTGAACTTCACCTCAGGTTCAACCATCAGTTACCGCCCATGGCTGATGGTTGGTCTGCTGGTAGGCATCAGCCTTTCGATAAGTGTCTTAGGGCCTGAAAACATTGGCCGGAAAGCGGCTGGTCAAGGTCATGCAAGGCAGGCAAGCTCACGGGCTCTCGGCTTATCGTTTGTCCAAGGCCAGAAATTTAACCTGATATTTGCTATTGTTTTAGGATTGTTGGTCCTTGCCGCATATGCCCCATCCATAAAGCACCTGCATCGCTCAGATCAATGGTGGTATCTACTGGATATGAACAAGGCTGATAGCTTTGTGGATATCTGGCTTAAGTCTTATTCATATAACCGGACCAGAACTTTTCGAACCGGTGACACCGGTCTGTTTCGCCCGGCTCTGTTCACTTTGCTGGCATTTGAAAGCAAAGTATACAAAGTCGCTTTTACTACCTTATGGCAGTTGACCGGTATAGGTTTACATCTGATCCTATGCAGTTTGCTTTACCGTTTGCTGGTTCAGTTACAGCCCCGTGTGAAAGAATCTTATTCTCTCCTAGGCCGAATGATCCCCGCGTCGATCATACTGTTTTTTGCCCTAAATTTAAACAGTATGGAACTGGTTATATGGAGTCATCTAAACGGGTATATCCTTTTCCTGGTATTTATGGTGGGATCACTCATAGCATTCTTAAAGTATGATCGGACCCATCAAATCAAATATCTGATTCTGGCCTGGGTACTGGCTCTACTATCGGCCTTTACCTATGAGCTTGGGCAGATCTTTGCGGGGGCGCTGGCGATATTTTATTTACTCCTCGGCCATCAATCGTTCCAAACCCGGTTAAAGGTATGCTTGTTTTTGCTGGTGATTCCGGTGGTGTACCAGGTAACAAATCGCATTGATTATAGTTACCACCTTGCACGGGGGCATTTTGTACCAGATGGCAGGGGCATGACTGATATGCTCGGCAGTCTAGTTTCCATGGCAACTGTCACAAATACCATACACTTTCTTGAATTTTCGGTTATGAAACCGTATCTTCCCGCGCTCACAGAAGTGGCAACAGGAGATCGTCTCCTGATCAACGAACTCTATTTACCTTCTACCGGTGGATTTATTCTTTCTATACCTTCTTATATCCTTTTTGGTGCTTGGCTGTTCTTAATGGTATTTGATTCAGGTTACATTTTCGCCAGGTACGCTGAGCCAAAACAAAGGATCAAATTAGTATTTGCGCTTGCTCTATCCGGCGCATTTATAGCTTATGCAGGTGTTATCGTTCTGGGGCGAATGAATGTGGGAATATATGGGCCAGAGTTAGGAGGCAATACCTATTATGCCTATATGTCTTTAGTTATCTGGATAATCTTGAGCTTTTTACTATGGACGTTTACGCCCGTAGAAATCATTCGGAATGTCTTTTATACCAGGTCATCACGGCTTCTGATGTCTTTTTTGCTATTGGTTTTGCTGCTGACCGTTGAGACAAACGGGTTAAAAATTTATAGAGTTAATCAAGCATTTGCGGATTTAGTAAAGATGCGGCGTAACCAGATTGAGACTATAACGCGTTTCGTGGCTGAACATAAACAAGAACCCGATTTTGGACTGGCCCCTTTGCCTGATGGTGATTTTTCGATGAGCCTGTTTGGGGCAGATTTTGAGGTGGCTTATCCCATTATTCTTTTCAAAGATTATATTGATCTGTATTCTCCCACCTATCTGTTGACAACGGAAGATTCCGAGGTTGTTTTTATCCCGGCTGAAGATTATCCTCCGGGGGATAATCAGCCAGTGTATCCCGAAGTCATTGAAACCCAGGAATGCTTTATCATTGTTTATTTTCATGATCAATACTGGGCTGTACCAAACGTGAAGTACGCTTTTGACCAGTCTGCATTTAGTATGGCTCCAAGGGGATTTGTGGAATCGAACTTAACCGATCTTATGCCCAAAGTGGAAGCCTACACTGAAGAGCATATGAACTATAAAACCGCAGTTTGTAATTAATTCAGATTCGTCTCCAAACGCCGGACAGAAATTTGATCTACCATTATCCAGGCGGGTAGATACCCAATGCAATCGGTAGGGGCACGACAGAGGAAAAACGTCTTTCCTCTTCCCCTAAAGAAATGGACAGGCCGCTTGATCGTCCACCATCCAGATTAAGGGCGATATCCAGGTTCAGGCCGGATTTTGCCAGCCATTCGGATAGTTGGTGCAGCGTGAAGATCGGGGAATCGATCAGCAGCACAACCACATTGCCATCATTGTCAATGGCGATCACTGTGCGGCGAGCGGTCTTTCCGGTTTCGGTGGGATAAGCCGGTTGGCTGCCCGGCAGGAGCAGCATCGGATAACATTCCATAGCCTGATCAAACCGGAATCCCTGCGGGGAGTAGCTCGAAGCCATCCGGCCCAGGGCGTAAATCTCCGGCACATCGTCGAGCACCGTAAATACTCCTGGCATACCGATGCTGTCATAACCATAATCCAGGGGGGAGCCGTATAACTGGCCGTCAATCACAATCCGGCCCACCGGGTGATTAGCGCCTGAGAAAAAACTACCGTTAACCACAATCGGCGCGCCGCTTTTCTCTCGCCACTCATCGATCGAATAGGCTTCTCCCGGTTCGTGGAGCACCTGAAAACCCACCCGGCTGGGATCGAAACGAAGCGCATAAACATGATCAAGGGCATCCAGATTTGGGATGACAACCGGCACATAGGTTCGCTCAACCCCTATGCCAATCCACTGCCAGGTCAGAGGAACCGGTGTCGCGGTCGGCGAGGCGGTGACAGTCGGTGTAGCGACCGGTGTATCCGGTATGGCTGATGGAGTGGGTGACGAAGAATGAGTCGGATCGGGCCGGGTCGCAGAAGGAATTAGCGAGGGCCGTGGGGTCGCTGTTACAATATCCGAACGCTCCCGGCGAGTCAGAAACGCCGCAGCCAAAGCTAGAATCACCAATAAGGTGCTCACCGATAATAGATAATTTTTCTGTGTATTGTTCGACATAAAACTTCTTCACTTGCTATCCGTAGGAGATTATAGTCTAATCCATACAAGAGGCCAGAAACCGTCTGGCTTTTGGGGCTTCTTTATGCTAAGATGGGTCTAAGCACACATGTTCAATAGTCTGACAATTGGATAATATCAGGCGGTCGATTTAATGGGACGACGAGATCAATCCGGTCGGAATCTGCCTGGCAGAGGAAGTCGCAGGCCAGACGACTACGACGAATATGACGATTATTACGAGGATGAGCCAGAAGATCAAGGCTCACAGGGGGGCCTTCGCTCCCGCCTACCGTCATTTGGTGGCGGCGGCCAATCCCAGCAGGGAGGCAGCGGCGGACGACGAGGTCTACCCGGTCTAGGTGGGCTCGGAGGACGAGGCGGCCAACAAGGGGATTCCGATCAGGAAGGGGGCGGATTCTTAGGTAATGTCCGATCCCGGCTTCCTGGAGGCGGAGGAAAATCCCCAGGGAAACCCGGCGGGAGCAGTGGGCAATCACGCCCTGGCGGCCTACCCGGCAGTGGACGTTCTCCCGGTCGATCCGGTGGACAAACCGGCGGATTGCCGGGCAGATCACCCGGACAACCCGGCGGACTACCCGGTTCTCGTACCGGTCAAACCGGTGGATTACCCGGTGGACAATCACGGCCTGGCGGCTTGCCCGGTAGCGGACGCTCTCCTGGGCGATCCCCTGGAAAACCCGGTAGCTTGCCTGGCAGATCACCCGGACAAACCGGCGGCTTACCCGGTTCTCGTCCCGGTCAAACCACCGGGCAATCACGGCCCGGCGGTCTACCCGGCAGTGGACGCTCTCCTGGGCGTTCTCCTGGAAAAACTGGTGGCTTACCCGGTTCTCGCCCCGGTCAAACCACCGGGCAATCACGTCCTG
The DNA here is from genome assembly GCA_050288085.1 of Anaerolineae bacterium. Lineage (GTDB taxonomy): Bacteria > Chloroflexota > Anaerolineae > Aggregatilineales > UBA3940 > JBNKDD01. The sequence goes on along the minus strand of JBNKDD010000108.1, from coordinate 12,237 downwards.
GCGGTCTACCCGGCAGCGGACGTTCGCCCGGACAGACCGGTGGCAGACAACTTGGCTCGACACAAGGTGGACAATCGCGGCCTGGCGGCCTACCCGGCAGTGGGCGCTCACCGAGCGGTGGACGTTCGCCCGGAAAAAGCGGCGGCAGGCCATCCGGCCCCCCCACTTCACCACCGCGTCCCGGATCACAATCAAGCACTCGCCCCGGTGGTATCAGCTCACGGCCCGGCGGCGGATCACCATCCCGATCCAGCAGTGGACGATCACCATCCCGACCTGGCGGCGGACGTTCTCCGAGCCGGTCAGATAGTGGGCGGTCACCTACACGGAAACCGCGCAGCACGGCGGCAACGACAAAAGGCAGAGGGAGACAAAGAGCCCAAGAGCCAGAACCGCTCATGTCCCTGGACACCAAACTGGACATCTTAGGGGTCGGGCTGATCATCTTCGCGCTGATCACGATCCTGAGCTTCTTCTCTCAATCACCCGGCGCTTTAACACGCGCCTGGCTGCGCGTTATCTATCAGGGCTTTGGCTGGGGTGCATTTGTCGTCCCGATTGTTGTTGGAGCGGTCGGTGTATGGCTGATCTGGCGGCACTTCGGCGATCAACTTCCCCCGGTCGATCCGGTTCGGATCACAGGGTTGGTCATCCTGGGGCTGGGTGGCTTAACGTTGATGCATGCCGCAGTCGTCGCATTCGAACCGCAAGGGGATGTAATTTACATTAACCCGGCCTATCTCGATGCGACCACGCCAGGATATACGGAAACATTGGTTTGGGATGAAAAAGTCGCCTGCCCATCTAACCCGCAACGGTTGGTTGACCAGGGTTGGATATTGCAGCGTGGTTTAACCCTGAACAGCCAGGACATCGCCCAATGCGGTTATGGGGGTGGGTACATTGGTTACTTTGTCCAATCCACCCTGGCTAACCTGCTCGGAGCGGCCTCTGTCTTCCTGATTGCGATTGTCGCCGTCATTGGCGGTGGCATGTTAACTGCTAAGAAATCGCTCAAGGATATGCTTGAGCTTACCCGCAATGGATTTGGCTGGGTGCAGGATAGACGTTCTGCGACAGCCCAACCAGCCGCCACCACTCGGACAGCCGGAGAAAAGTCCAGTCCGGGCAAACCGGCTGATGCCAGTGGGCGTCGGGCTGCCCTCCCCGGCAAAGGCAAAGATGATGAGGACGACGAAGACGAGGACGAGGATGGCAAGAAAGGTTCTGCGTCCCTGCCGGGCAGACCGTCGATTGTAACCGGTCGCGGCCCCGGCGGAACCCCAGGAAAACCGGGGGCCTCGCCGTCCAGCAAACCAGAAGATGAAACGGAAAAGCCGGGCGCTGCACCCGGAGCGGGGGCAAGACCCGCGCCCGGTGCTCCAAGGCCAGGTTCACCGTCTAAACCCGGTACAGCACCGACGACCACCGGTTCCGGCCCGGCATCATCACCCGGCAGACCGGGCCTACCTTCCAGCGGTGGATCACGACCGGGTCAACCGCCCGGTTCGGCCGGCGCACCCGGTTCAACCGGTTCACCTAGCAGGCCGGGCCTGCCTGGACGTCCTGGCTCACCTGGATCGTCCGGGCCATCTGGCGCCCCTAAACCACCTGGGCCATCTGGACCATCCGGCGCACCTGGGTCACCCAGACCACCTGGGCCATCCGGGCCATCTGGCGCACCCGGATCACCCAGACCACCAGGATCACCTGGGTCATCCGGGCCATCTGGCGCACCCGGATCGCCCAGACCACCTGGGTCACCGGGCGCGCCTGGATCATCCGGTTTACCGGGGAGACCACCGACAACATCCGGTGGACTGCCGGGAGGCCCAACACCGGCTTCTCGGCCAGGGTTACCCGGTCAGAGACCGATACCAGGTGGCGCGGCCAAGCCTTCAGATGACGAGGAAGAAGACTCTGGAGGCAATCCACCACTACAGGGAAAGACCTCCGGGGTACCGTTCCCAAAAGGGAGTGACGCACCGGCGGCTGGCCCAGACGCGCCGCGTGCGCCTACTCCCACCATTGAGAAGGAAGCGACACCGTCTACGGAGCCGGTTGAAGATAAAGAGAATAATAAACCAAACAACAGCCTTCCCGTTAAGCCTTTGGCCAGTGCTGCACCGGCAGCAGCAAGTACAGCAGGCGCGGGTATAGTAAAATCACCCCTGCCGAAACCACCGGCACCGGCGGCAAGACCTGCCCCGAAGCCCGCCCCAAAACCCGGAGAAAAACCGGGCAGAACCTTCGGCGGTGATTTCCCGGACTTCGGCGACCTGGGTTCCAGCGATCTGGATGATCTCGATGACCTGGATGATCTCGACGATCTCGATCTCGACGAACCGGGTTTCATGAAGAAGTCAACCGATCTGGACTCGATCCTGCCGCCACCACCGGTCAAAAAGCCGGAAGTGACGCCGCCAGGGGAGGCCAAAGCGCCGGAAGCAAGGCCGGAAATGAAAGCACCGACGGCAGCACCGGCCATCAAACCAGAGGCCCCACAGGCATCGACACTGCCCAAACCGGCAGAAGCCGCTGCACCAGTTAAACCTGAAGAGGCGAAGGTCGAACCGCCCAAGGCATCGGCGGTCCCACCAACGTCTGCACCGTCCCCGGCTGGGACAGCAGCAGCACCTCCGGCCAGGGTAATAACACCTCCTGCCGGAGTACCTACGCCTCCAAAACGTGAGGAAGAAAGCAAACCCGCCGCCGCAGCACCGGCGCAAACCAAGCCGCCGGAAGCCAAACCGGGCCAGCCGCCCAGAATCCCACAGGCTGCACCGGCAAAGAAGCCCGATTGGCTGCTGCCGGATGTTGAAGATGTCCTGGAAGTATCGGTACGCAAGACAATCAGCGATGAAGAACTCCGCCGCCGGGCGGCTATCATCGAGCAGACTCTATCCAGCTTCGGCGCACCGGGGCGCGTGGTTGAACTGAATCACGGGCCGGTAGTGACCCAGTTCGGGGTCGAACCCGATTACATCGACGGGCGGGCCGGAAAACGGATCAAAGTCAAGGTAGGCAAGATCAGTGCCCTGGCCGACGATATCGCCCTGGCGCTGGCAGCACCGGCTATCCGTATCGAAGCACCGGTACCCGGCAAGGGTTACGTCGGCATCGAAGTGCCGAACTCCGAAGCCAGCATCGTTGGGCTGCGGGACGCACTCGATACGCCGGAGTTCCGCAACCTGGAATCACCGCTCAAACTGGCCCTGGGCCACGACGTATCCGGCAGCGCTATCGCCGCGGATATGACGTCCCTGCCCCACCTGCTGATTGCGGGTACAACCGGTTCCGGTAAATCGGTGTGTGTCAACGGGATCATCTCTACCATGTTGATGACCTGCACACCCGACGAGCTCCAGATGATCATGGTTGACCCGAAGCGCGTCGAATTGACAAACTACAACGGCATCCCGCACCTGATGTCCCCGGTCGTGACCGAGTTGGAACGGATCGTCGGGGTGCTCAAGTGGGTGCAGCGTGAGATGGACGAGCGCTATCGCAAGTTCGCGATGGCAGGCGCACGTAACATTACCGATTTCAATACCCGGGTGGATCGCGGGCAGGTTGTCAATGAGAAACGGCTGCCCTTCATCCTGGTGATTGTTGACGAGTTGGCCGACCTGATGATGCTGGCCCCGGATGAAACCGAGCGCGTCATCACCCGGCTGGCGCAGATGGCCCGTGCAACCGGTATTCATATCATCCTGAGTACGCAGCGACCCAGCGTCGATGTCGTCACCGGGTTGATCAAGGCCAACTTCCCGGCCCGGATCGCCTTTGCGGTGGCAACCGGCGTCGACTCGCGGGTTATCCTGGATATGCCCGGCGCAGAAAAGCTGCTGGGACGCGGTGACATGCTGTTCCAGGCTCCCGACGCCCCCCTGCCAATCCGTATGCAGGGCGTCTATGTCTCTGACCGGGAAATTCAAAAGCTGGTGGACTACTGGCGCAAACAGGCCGCCGAACGGGGTTATACACCGAGACTTGAAACCCTTGACGCGAAGTCATCAACCGGTTCATCAAGCGGATCACTTGGCTCACTCCGGGTCAGCAGCGGCCCTATGGAATCCGAGCAAAGGGCGATGTTCGGTTCGGGCAACGGCGGCAGCCGTGAGGAGAAAGACGAAGCCGATGACCTGTTCAATGAGGCAGTTGAGCTGGTCCGCACAATGGAAAAGGCGTCTATTTCCCTGTTACAGCGTCATCTACGCATCGGGTATACCCGCGCCGCCCGCTTGATCGATCTGATGGAAGAGCGCGGCGTGATCGGCCCGCATGAAGGCGGGAGCAAGCCGCGAGAAGTGCTCGACGCCGACGGAAAGCCGATGGGTAATGGCGACGACGAGGATGAAGAGTAATAACAGGATAATTGGGGGCGGCCATCCCGGTCGCCCCTGTGAGTCAAGTATTAAAAAGACCTGAAACAAGTTGTGTTTTCCAACACAGCAGTTGATAAAGAAGTCACTGCCGGTCAGTTGGGACAACATCTACTTGCTGGTATAATTGCCGTCCGCACACTGCAATGGTGTGTCACAACAAACCGCAGTGTGAGGAGAAGAAGAGGCTCCTCATCTGGGAGCCACCATCATACTAACCCCAATTTAAGGAGGAAAAATGCGTAAATCAGCTTTGTGGTTAGTTCTTGTGCTACTTAGCCTGGTGCTGGTAGCCTGTGGTGCTGGTGGAGCAGCCGCAGACGACTGCTCAAGTGAAGAAGTCTTCTGTGTTGGTCTGGTGACCGACGTCGGTGAAATCGACGACAAGTCATTCAACCAATCTGCCTGGGAAGGCGTTCAAATGGCAGAAGAGAAGCTAGGCGCAAAGATCGACTATGTTGAGACCAGCGACGCCAAAGACTATGGTGCCAACATCGCTCTGTTCGCCGATGAAAAATACGATGTGATCGTGACCGTTGGCTTCGCCCTGGGTGAAGCAACCATTGAAGCCGCTGGAAAGTACCCCGATATCAACTTCATCGGGGTGGACCAGGGTCAATGGGAAGGCACGGTTGATAACGTAGCTGGCCTGATCTTCCCCGAAGACAAGGCTGGTTTCCAGGCTGGCGCACTGGCCGCGATGATGACCGAAACCGACACCATCGCCGCTGTATTGGGCACCGACCTGGTTCCGCCCGTCGTGGCCTTCAAGGAAGGTTATGAAGCTGGCGCGAAGTACATCAACCCCGACATCCAGATCATCTCCACCTATCACCCCGGTGGTCTTGATGTAGCCTTCACCGACCCAGAGTGGGGTGCCAGCACGGCAGCCCAGGCTATCGACCAGGGCGCAGACGTAATCTTCGGCGCTGGTGGTAAGACCGGCAACGGTGCGCTGATCGAAACCGCGGGCAACGAAGGTCTGTACTGCATCGGCGTTGACTCCGATCAGTGGGGAACCGTGCCTGAGGCACATTCCTGCCTGATCTCCAGCGCGATGAAGCTCATCACCCCAGGTGTGTATGATCTAATCGAACTGTCCAAGAACGGCGAATTCCCCGCCGGTAACTACTTCGGTGGAACCGGCCTGGCCCCCTTCCATGACTTCGACAGCACCATTCCGCAGGAAGTCAAGGATAAGTTGGCTGAGATCGCCGCTGGCCTGGACGATGGTTCAATCCAAACTGGCTACGGTGGCTAATCACTGCATCGAAGGGTTCAAGATTGGCAGCTTGCTCAGTCTTGCCTGATGACGCAGCAGTAAACAATGTGCGGTACACCTCCTGGTGTGCCGCACAATTGTATAGATAGGTTGGTAAATCACAGCTTAGAATCGGGAGGTCATTCTTTAAACTCACCCCTTTCTGAACCGCCACTGGCGACTTCCCTTCTTCCTCCTCTATGAGCAGTGTGGAGGCAGATTGACCGTAGGGAGATCGGGCGTGTTGGTTCAAAATTGTGATTTGCTGAAATGCTCAAAATTACCAGTTAAAAAAGGTTTCGGTCGCCATGACAGAAGAATTTGAGAATGGTACTTCTAGCTCCTTCTTAATGGGGCTTCAACGTGCCTGGCAAGCCATCAGCGTGCCAATCGCATCCGTCATTCTGGCGGGGTTGATTGGCGCGATTATTTTATGGCTGTCAGGTGCTAATCCCTTTTTAGCCTACGGAGCGCTATTCGAGGGCGCTTTTGGTGGCTCCGCTGCTATCGGGCGAACCCTGGAAAAAGCAACGCCGCTGATCCTGGGTGGGTTGGCCGTAGCGTTTGCCTTTAAGGCCGGTCTATTTAACATCGGTGGGCAGGGCCAGCTCCTGATGGGAGCGATTGTCGCCGCCGCGATTGGCTTTGGCGTTAAAGGGCTTCCCTTTATCATCCATATGCCGCTGGCCTTACTGGCAGGCAGCCTGGTCGGGGCGCTGTATGCGGCCATCGCCGGTGCGCTGAAGACCTATACGGGTGCACACGAAGTCATCACGACGATTATGCTGAACTATATCGCCATTAACATTACCGATTACCTGGCAGATGGCCCCTGGAAAGACGAGGGCATCGTAGCCCGTACCCCCGCGATTCTCGATACTGCCGCTATCCCCAAGTGGGCTAATATCCCGATTGGTTTTTTCTTTGCGGTAGCCGCCGCAGGCGTGATCTGGTATCTGGTCTACCGCACTACCACCGGCTACGAAATCCGCACCGTTGGCCTAAACCCCAACGCGGCCCGGTACGCCGGGATCAAGGTGGCCCGAACGATGATTCTTGCGATGGCGATCAGCGGCTTTCTGGCCGGGATGGGCGGCGCAATTGAAACACAGGGTGTAGTCGGACGTTACCAACCAGGGTTCAATGTCGGGCTTGGCTTTGACGGGATCACGATTGCCCTGCTGGCCAAAAACCATCCCCTGGGCGTGATACCGGCGGCGCTGCTGGTCGGAGCCATGCAGGCGGGCGCAAGCCAGATGCAGTTTGATGCCAACGTTGCCTCCCAGATCATTGACGTGATCCAGGCCCTGATCCTGTTCTTTGTGTCTGCCGATATGATTGTCCGCTGGATTATCCGTTCACGCGCTGAAGAAGGGGAACGGGTTACCCTCAGCAGCGGGTGGGGTCAGGTGTAAGGAGATCACAGATGGAACAACCAACTACTATGAAGCAGTTAGGTGCGAGTCGATGGCTTGGTTACATCCGAAACGTTGGAACTATCTTCGGTTTTCTGGCCCTGATCGCCATCATTTATGGTTATGTCACCAATCCCGTTATTACTACCGCCGTCCTGGCTTCGTCGCTGCGCCAGTCCACGCCGTTGGTTCTGGGTGCATTATGCGGGGTGATGGGTGAACGTTCCGGCGTAGTCAACATCGGCATCGAAGGCCAAATGCTGCTGGCCGCCTTTATCGGGTTCCTGGTCAATGTTTATACCAGCAACCTGTTCTTAGCCGTGATGGCCGGGGTGCTGACCGGAGCCTTACTCGGTGCTTTCCTGGCTTTTATGTCCGTCACGCTCAAGATGGACCAGATCATCGGTGGGACGGTGATCAACATCCTGGCGCTTGGCCTGACCAGTTTCTTCTACCAGGCCGGGTTGACGACCGAGGGCAAGCTGCAACCTATCGCCCTGGGGCCGCTGGCCGATATCCCCTTGATCGGGCCGATATTTTTCAATAACCCACCGATTACCTACGCCACGATCATCCTGGTGATGGTCGTGCATTACGTCCTATTCTTTACCAAGTGGGGCTTGCGAACCAGGGCCGTCGGCGAGCATCCCAAGGCGGCTGACACCGTCGGTATTAACGTCTTCGTCAACCGGTACATCAACGTGATTGCCGGTGGGGCGATTGCCGGGTTGGCCGGGTCCTACCTGACCCTGGAGGCCGTCGGGTCTTTCGAGCGCATGATGACCAATGGGCGCGGCTTTGTCGCGCTGGCGGTGATGATCTTCGGCAAATGGACACCGCTTGGTTCCTGGGGCGCGGCACTGCTGTTTGGCTTTGCTACCGCGCTGCAAACCCAACTACAGTTTGGCGGTGAACTGGCAATTCCGCACCAGTTTATCGGGATGCTGCCGTACCTGCTGACGATTGCCGTGTTGGCCGGACTCGTGGGACGTTCTCGTGCACCGGCGGCGGACGGTGTTGCTTACGAGCCTGAATAAACACATCTTCAGAGGAAGGCATAAAACCATGGTAAATTCAGACGCACCGATTGTCCTGGAAGCAAGAGGGATCACCAAACGCTTTCCGGGTGTGTTAGCCAACGATAAAGTAAATCTACAACTCCGTCGGGGGGAAATCCTGGCGCTGCTCGGTGAAAACGGCGCGGGCAAATCCACCCTGATGAATATCATCTACAGCCTGTACCAACCTGACGAGGGGACGATCCTGGTCAACGGTCAGGAAGTTGAATTCCACAGCCCGAACGATGCGATCAAGCTGGGGATCGGCATGGTGCACCAGCACTTCATGCTGGTGCCGGTGATGACGGTCACCGAGAACATCATCCTCGGCGTTGAGGAATCGACCGGGCAGATCATCGTCACAGGGATCATAGCCGCCCTGTTGGGAGGAGTCTTCGGCTTTACGCTGGGAGGGCCAATTGGGGCGGTCGCGCTGGTGCTGCTGGCCGCTTTATATGGCCTGCTGTCCTATCGTGAATTCCGGCTCAAGATGGGCAACCTCATATTCGGCCTGCTATCCGGTATCGGAATCGGGCTGGTATTGGCCGTCCTGTTTGGGCTGATCGGCGGTGAGGGCTTCAACTGGGTGGGCTGGGCAATGGCCGGTATGGCGGTCGGCGCAATAGCCAACATCCGGTGGGTTGACAAAACAAAAGCCGCCCAGCGTATCCGCCAGTTATCAGAAGAACACGGGTTGGAAATTGACCCGGATGCCTACATTCAAGACCTGCCGGTGGGTATCCAGCAGCGGGTGGAGATCATCAAGGCGCTGTACCGGGAAGCGAAAATCCTGATCCTGGACGAGCCAACTGCTGTGTTGACCCCCCAGGAGGCCGACGACCTGTTCGAAGTCATGGAACACCTGACCGAGCGAGGGGTGTCGATCATCTTCATTACCCACAAGCTGCGCGAGGTGCTGGCCGTCTCTGACCAGATCATGGTCTTACGACGCGGGAGATTGGTCGGAACAACCACCCCCGCCGAGGCCACCCAGGAATCGCTGGCCGAAATGATGGTTGGCCGCCAGGTGCTGCTCGAAGTGCCGAAGGACAAAGCCCAACCCGGCGAGGTCGTCCTGGATATTCGAGACCTGCAAGTCGAGGATGAACGCGATCAGCTTACCGTCGATGGCGTCTCCTTCACCGTCAGGACGGGGGAGATCGTCGGCGTGGCAGGTGTTCAGGGGAACGGGCAAACTCAACTGGTCGAGGCCCTGACCGGGCTGCGCGAGACGAAGGGGGGGCATGTCATGGCCCTTGGACACGATGTGACCAACCGGTCCCCGCGTGTCATCACCGGACTGGGCACGGCTCACATCCCTGAAGACCGGCAGCGGCACGGTCTCGTGCTGGCTTACCCGATCACACTTAACCTGATCCTGCCTGACTACTATCAATCGCCCTTCAGCCGGGGGATCATCCTGGTTGAGGATGCCATCGAAGAAAACGCCGAACACCTGGTTGATGAGTTCGACGTGCGGACCCCCAGCATCTTCACACCGGGGGGCAAGCTGTCCGGTGGCAATCAGCAGAAAGTGATCGTTGCCCGTGAGCTTTCTCGCCAGCCGAAGTTGATGATCGCCAACCAGCCGACACGCGGCATCGACGTGGGGTCGATCGAGTTCATCCACAATCAGATTGTGGCGGCGCGTGACAGTGGAGCCGGAGTGCTCCTGGTTTCCGCCGAGTTGGACGAGATTCTATCGCTGTCGGACCGGGTAGTGGTCATGTACCGGGGGCAGATCATGGCCGAGATGCCGATCGAAGAGGCCACCCGCGAGAAGCTCGGTTTGCTGATGGCCGGTGTCCATCTCGATGAGGTGGAAGCGGCTGCGGGTTAATCCAAATCAAATGATCCGATTGTAGGGACACGGCATGCCGTGTCCCTACTGTTTGATATCTAATCGTCCAGCGACCGGCCCTGCAAAATCAATTGCAGCGGAACCAGTTCGGTGATCAGGAAGCGGAACGATCCAAACTGCTCAATGATCTGCGGGCCGTAGGTATACAGCACCCAGCGCCAATATGCTCCCAGTTCACCCTGGGGTTTACCACTCATCTGGCCGCCCCGCTGGATAAAATCCTCGACCAGGGTTTCCATGACCGTGGTCTTCCGAGGTTCAGTTGGCCTGATATCAGTCGGCTTGAAATTCCTCAGCCAGTACTTGTAATAACGCAGCCAGCGGTTATCCTCCCGCTGCCAGTTTTCCGGGCGATCTTCCGGTATGGATGGCGGTGATGTTTGCTGATCGGATTGTGCGTAGGAGGCCAGATCGATCATAGGCTGCAAGATGCCCAGCCCCCCGGCAGTGATCGGAAAATAGAACCACGCTTCCGGAATATCTATATTGACTTCGTCCCCCAGGAAATCGCGCCGGATGATCTCACCGATCAGGCTAATGATACTGTGCTCACCGTCAAACTGATTGTGAAAGCCCGCCATCGATTTCCGCACGCGGTCGCGGTACCCTTCGCCCAGCCGGATATCCAGGGCCAGGTCAGCCATAACTCCCCGCACAGCGCGGTTATAAGCTTCAACCTTCCCGATCACCGACCCGGCCTGAGCGACTCGCTGACGGGCTGCTGTCAGGCGATTATCAAATGCCGTCTGGTTGACGATCCATTCCCCGTCTTCCCGTAATTGGATCAACTTCCACCCCGGCAGGTTGTCCGGCAGGCCATCCGGCTTTTCCCCACCGATACACACTGCCCCGGATTTCCCCATATTGATGGCGAGACCGGTCGCTTCACAGAATGTATGAGCGGCTTCCCAGATGGCGACTATATCCTCGGCGGAGGTTGCCAGCACCGTCACATCATCCACCAGGCGGATAATTTCGACCCTGGCAGTTTGATAGAGGTACTCATCGAGCAGGAATAAAATAACCTCAGAAAGCGCATGTGATAGTACATGCGCATTTGGTAAACCACACCGGGCGATGGTCACCCCTTCATCAGACCGGATAGGCGTTTGCAAAATGCGGGCTATCAACCGGCGATCTTCTTCCTGTACACCGATCCGTTCCAGGATGAATAACATCATCTCATGGGATATGGAGGGATAGAAGTTTTTCAGGTCAAACTTCAATATGTATAGTGGGGCGTCCTGGAAAGCCGCCTGCCATAAACGCACTTCTGCGTTGACCAGTTTCAAAACCAGGTTTTCGCCGGTTGCATATCCTTTTATTTGATAAGCGTTTCGATTCACCGCCCGGTGGATGATCTCAATTAAATGCAGGCGGTGGCCAGTGATAGACTCCGGCACTCCGGCCTGATTGATTTGCTCCTCCAAAGGAGCATCCAGGTCAATATCAACCGCATTCCAGATATCGGGAACCTCTGATTTCCATGCTGACTGAATGTCGCGATATTCGTTTTGCTTGATGACATCCGAGGAATTGAGTGCAATCAGTTTTTTAAGCTTCATCAGATGTTTTACATACGTCGAACGATCTGGCGGCGCGACGATTCCCCTAAACATGTAAGCTAAGTGGAGAACAAAGATGGCCGTTGGGAAGTCCTCATTAAGAAACAAGCGCCATTTTCCGCCGGACTGCCGCAGCATGACAGGAATGCCGTCGGGCGACCACTGCCAATCGTACAACCGGTTGAACATCAACCGCATTGAGTCAGCCAGTTCATTGATCATAATAGGGTCGTTAGCGATCAATTCAGCCTGCTGTCGTATTTGTGATGAACGGAATATGTCCTTTTCAAGTTGGTAGGCTATATCTTCTACAGCAGCGCCTCCCAGCTTTGATTTCAAGTTGCGTTTTGCAATACTGATATCCGGGATTTCCTCTAATAGGGGAGTAAGGAATGCCTCATAGTCACTCGGTGGCGCTGACTGTGCGATAGCAGCGATTAACTCTGTTTTTATTTGTGACCGGTCGATCTGTGAACGCGTGCTCATATCCTCAATGAACTGCTGTAACAGAGCGCCGAAGACGTAGACAAACTCGGCTCGCAGCCGCCCCTGCGCCAGTTCACGCTCCAACTGCTGCTGCCAGAAAAAGACCGTTTCTGGCAGATCACCATCACCGGACTCTGCCTCATATAACAGGGTCTCCAGGTTGGCAACATCCGGGTGGAGCGTTCGACCGGCGAACTTGATTTCTT
>JBNKDD010000107.1:0-17505 GCA_050288085.1 Anaerolineae bacterium | reverse complement strand
GAGTCGAAGGCCCGGAAATCCGCCCCGCCCTTCATCGCCAGCACCTTGGTGATTGCTGCCGTCAGCGTGGTCTTCCCATGGTCGATATGTCCAATCGTTCCCACGTTCACATGCGGCTTCGTTCGCTCAAATACCTCTTTGCCCATTCTTAACTTAACTCCTCTTAAAAGCCGTGGCTACATAAAACGAAGCCCACGATGGGATTTGAACCCATGACCCCGTTCTTACCAAGAACGTGCTCTACCACTGAGCTACGTGGGCGTGTACGTTAGGACTTCTCTCCAGTGGAGATGATGGGATTCGAACCCATGACCCCCGCCTTGCAAAGGCGATGCTCTCCCGCTGAGCTACATCCCCAACACGCATAAACATAAAAGATAATAAGTGGGCCCGGCAGGACTCGAACCTGCGAAGGCGTCTGCCAGCGGATTTACAGTCCGCCCCCTTTGCCGCTCGGGACACGGACCCATCTTTTGTTAAGAGAAAATAGATTACTATTTTCTGTGCTGTTGGGCCAGCCCAACTCCAACTCCCAAGCCAACGATGGGAATTGAACCCATAACCTACGCTTTACAAGAGCGTTGCTCTGCCGATTGAGCTACGTTGGCACATCGTTGATGGATTATAACATGCGGTTGTACATCTCTCAAACAATTTGTGCCAGCTCGTCGGGATCGCCTCAAGCGGCGAAATAATACCCCGTACTGTGCCGGACGTCAATAACAAATATGTTTCGATTCCTCAGAGGCTATTGCCCGACCATAGGAGCCGGGTTAGGCTAGTATTATCATGGCACCCTGGAGAGGTCTTTTTCGCTTAATTGGTATTGCACTGCTGCTAGCCCTGTTGAAGCAGGCGGCATCAGGCCAGGTTGCCGTTGCCAATGCGCAGGAAAGTTATTGTGGCGATGGAGTCTGTGAGCCGGGTGAGCCTGATACCTGCCGGGAAGATTGCCCACCTGCCTCTACCTGTGGGGATGGTATTTGCAGCGCCTTTGAGGATTATCAGAATTGTTTCCTGGATTGTTTGCCCCCGTCGCCAACGCCCACATCCACGCCCACGCCCACACCGACAAACATCCCGCCTTCTCCGACTACAACCGTTTCATTGACGGCGATCACGGTTACGGACACGCCCTCACCTGAGCCAACTTTAGCTTCTGCAACCCCCACGATGCACCCAACTATTATGCAAGTAGCCGGTAGAGCTACGACGGAACCGACACCAACGCCTGTTTCCGCCTGCCGAGAGGCACAAATCGAAGAGATAAATGAAGAGATCGCAGCAGCCTTTATGACGGCAACAGAAGGAAATCTGACAGATCGGTGGGTGATCTGTGACAGGCCACCAACAGAAATGTGTTTAGCCTCTTCGCCTGATCGGTCGGAAAACCAGGACATTCTGTCCCTGCTTGACTGTCATCAAACCGGCGAATGTGATGTGTACAACGCTGTCAGGTTTGACGATGGGCGGATTTGCCTTGCTGAGCAATCACCGGATTGCAGCGATGGCTGTGCATGGGCCGTTGTGCCGTCGGAGCAAAAACTGTTTGGGCTTCCTCATCCCGTTTTGTTGGGCTTGATGATTACCAGCCTGATGGGATCGATCATGATCCTGCATACCGTGTTTCCGGTTCCGGCTGGTGATGAGCCAGGTAGCAGTGCCGATGCGGCCTCGCATTAGGACAGATCATCCCACGCTTCAAGCGGTTTGAGCATACTGCGAGCCGTCATATCCAGCCGGATGGGTGTGATCGAGATATGCCCCTGTGCGACTGCCCAGATATCACTCCCGACTTCTTCCACGTCCCCGGTGGGAGCCTCGCCGCCAATCCAATAATATGGTCTTCCATTCGGATCGAGCCGCTCGATCAACTCGTCGTGATAACGCCGGTGTCCCTGCCAGGTAATCTTAGGGGCTTTGGGCTGGCCTAATGGCACATTAACGTTGAGTAAGGTTAATTCCGGCAGGCCGTTTTTCAGGACAACCGGGGCTAACCTGGCGGCAAAAGCGGCGGCCTGCTCGAATTTAGCTTCGGTGTAGGAATCAAGCGAGATGGCAATCGCCGGTAGGCCATAGATAGCGGCTTCCATAGCGGCGGTCACCGTGCCGCTGTAGGTGATATCCTGGGCCAGATTAGGCCCCTGGTTGATCCCACTCACAACAATATCAACCGGCTCTTTGACGTAACCCATCAATGCCAACGCAATCGCATCGGCGGGTGAGCCGGAACAGGCGTGCCCCGTTATCCCTCCATCCAGGGTTACCGGCTTAACCCGCAGCGGATCGTGCATGGTTTTGCGATGGCCTACCGCCGATTGGTTGCGGTCTGGGGCAACAATCGTGATCGTTGAGTCAGGGATCGTGCGTAAGGCTGCTTGCAAGGTAAATATGCCGGGGGCATAAATGCCATCGTCATTTGTTACGAGAATATGCATAGTTATCCATTAATCGATAGGGATGATTTCAGGTTTCTCACCCGGTATCAAACGGCCAACTGGCGTGAGAGGATCATGCTCAAAGATCAGGATCGCATCCCGTTCTACCGCCCAACGCTGCCAGTTTCGCTTGGTTTCGAGGTTAACCAGAGGCTCTACGTCATAGGCTGTCAGCCAGGCTAACCGGGCAAAATGTACGGCGTAGGTCGCCATATCGGCAACGTACAGGGCGGCCTGTCCGTCTTGCTCAAAAACAATGCTCTGGTGTGCCCTGGTATGTCCGGGGGTCACCACACATCGCATGCCGGGGATCACGTCCGTATTGCCGTCCAGCAGACGCACCTGCCCCGACTCGTAAAGCGAGGCGAAATTGGCAGCGCGATAGGTTGCCTGCGTGCGCTCGTTTGGAAAAGCGGCATCCGCATATTCCAGCCGTTGAACCCAATACTCGGCATTGGGGAAGGTGGGGACAATCTGCTCTCCCTCGTACCGGGTGTTTCCCCCACAGTGATCGGCATGCAGGTGGGTATTGATCACCAGATCGACATCTTCGGGGGCAATACCACGTTGTGCCAACCCCGCGACAATATCCCCTTCGGGGCGCTCCAGCCTGAGATGTTTTTCGATTTGTTTCTGAGTCAGCTTCGTCCCATGACCGGTATCAACCAGAATGATCTTTTCGCCTGCTCGAACCAGCAAGCAGTTATGATCCATCGGGACGAAACCTTCGGAGTCAGTGGTATAGAATTTTGACCACAATACTTTGGGCACGGTACCAAATGGGCCACCTGTATCAACCCAGATGCGCCCATCGTTGAGCAACTCGATCTCGATATTGCCAATGTTGAACATAGTGTACGGTTTTCTAGAATCTGAAGTCCTGATTGTAACTATCTCCTTCTTCTTCCGGTCCTTTGCGCGTTGAGAGCAAAAAGACAATCAGGCCGAAAATGCCCAGACCGAGCGGGACAGCGCCCAGCAGGATAACCCAGAGCGGCACATTCCCCATGATCAGCGGGCGGGAAGATTCAATTGCCAGCGCGCAGCCGTTGGTGCAATCAAGCATAGCATCGCCAGATACCGGCTGGAAGCATAATTGTTGTTCAGTAGACTCGACCGGGGTGAACTCCGAGCATTCCCCACTCGCATCACAATCGACCAGGCGCACCGCCGACAGGTTCTCCATGACTCGTTCGCTGGGCACAATCGGCAGACAACGCTCAGGGGGAGCATCGTTGCAGAGCACCCAGGTGACCGAAGCATTGTTGGTGCTGTCAACCACCGACGAGCGGATCACATCGCGGACATCGTCCGTTCCAACAATATTGCAGCTCATGACAGGGGTGATCGGCGTGGAAGTCGGCTGTACTGCCGGTATCGCTTCCTCAACCGATTCCTGAGTGGGTGTAGCCGGTACGTCGGTGGGCGGCGGCAGCGGTGTGTTTGTTTCGGTTGGTTCCGGCGACTCGGTCGCGGATTCATCTGTTTCGGTCGGTGGAACTGTCGGAGACGATGTGGCTGTGGCCGTAGCCGTCGGCGAAGCGGTCGGAGAAGGCTCTTCACCTCCTACCGGGGTATGGGTGGGCGTCCGGGTTGCCGACCGGGTGGGGGTGGGGGGGAGGCAATCCAGGAAACAGTTCTGGTAGTCTTCCTCTCCATCGCAAACACCATCACCACAGACCCCTGGAGAAGGGCAGTCCGCCGGGCAGGAAAGATAATGTTCCCGGTTTGCTTCGCAGATGCCATTCTGGTTGCATTCGCAATCGGCACTACAAGTCGAATCATTTTCGGAGGCATCGCAGATGCCATCAGAATCACAGGTCTGGGCCTCGGCGACCTGCCGGGATGACGTATGCGCTGTTAAGCCTAGCATGAAGCCTATAGCCACAATTATGTACAGCTTCCACACAATTGGATTGCGGCTCAGTGAAAGGTTAGGGTTACTATCGTCTGGTATTGGTTCTCGTGCTGGCATTGCCCGACACCTTGTACATAAATAAAAAGCGGGTGACTCAATCGATTGTACAGTAGCACGGGAAAAACATTGGCGCAAGTGCAGGTGGCATCAAAACCAAAAACATACCTGGCTTGTCAAGAAAAAGGGCGCAGTGTCTATACACCGCGCCCCTTATCACCGGATTATGTCTGGTTTTAGGCTTCTTCATCCTCTGGTGGGATGGCCGAGGCAGCCTTCTTTTCCCGGCGGATACGTACACGCCACAGCACCAACCGCACGATCCCATAAATGATCGCACCGAATACTAATATCCAGGGCAGACAGACAATTGATGAACGGATGGCAAAGTCACCAAAGTTCCGCAGGCTCCTGACAAAATCCCTCAGCGCAAGACGGAAGGTTTCGGCTGGACGCCAGGTATTATCGGATGGCTGGCTGAGAACATAGGGCTGCAATGAAATGTAGATGCTCGACAGGCGAGCCGATTCAGAAAGGTATTGCATCCTCCCCTTGATCGATTCGATCTCGGCTTCGCGCTGGGTAAGCTGCTGTTCGGCCTGGAGTAAATCCTCCGTTGTCTGGGCATTCTCCATGATTTCCTGCAAGCGCTCACGGGCTGCTTCCAGACTTCCCAGACGGGCCTGAAGATCGACGTATTCTTCGGTCACATCCTGGCCGGATTCATTGCGATTGGAGACTTCAACCGCCATCTCCGCCATCCGATCCATTACTGTGTCAAATTGGGTGGCCGGGACGCGAATCTGCATCTCGATGTAGGGCATTCGCTCATTGCCGCTGCTATATTCATTGCGGGATACAATAAATGCGCCCTCACCGGCCAGCTCCTTGACCATTTGCTCGATTTCGTCCTGCGTGGCTCGCGTGTCTTCCACGATCAGGGTGAGATTACCGTTGCGGATAATTAACCGCTCTTGCTGCTCAACGCCTGTATCGACGGCCTGAGCCACGTCAATGTTGGTCCCATTCGGGGCTGCTCCCCCGACCCCGCCGTCCATGGCAGGGGCTAATGCAGGTTCTTCCATGGCGAAGGATTCGGCCTCCTCCATAATATAACCCTGCTCAACCGCCCGCTCGGCAAAAACAGCGTCAGGCTCAGACGGGAAGGCTCCAGGCATAGGGGCCTGAGCCGCCTCGCTGCGAGCGCCGCTACAAGCGACCAGTACTAATGCTGATATAATCAATCCGGCAATTAACAATCTCTTCTTCATTGTAATGACACCTCTCCTCTTAATCAGGTTATCATTCATATAGACGGCGAAAATTCCGCAAAGGTTCCATCAATCGTCAAGAGCCTATCCATAAATCATCGCCGTAGGGGTGGATCGCGATCCGCCCTGGGCGCTTCACGGAGTGCCCCTACAACCTGCGTTTTTCTAGATACTAAACTCATCATACCATCATTGAGTGGATTGCAGAAATTAAAGACTATATTCGGGATAACTGATTCTGCTGTCCTTTCCACTCACTTTTGGTAGTATACCGAGATGATTTCGCGCATATTCTGCCGTGCCACCTGCATCCAACCATCTGCTTCGATCTCAGCCCTGGCGGCGTCGAGATCCGTGATGTCACGTGTTATGCGCGTTGTACGACTATACGTGCATACCGTACCTACTCTGGCGTCCTGATCGAAACTGAGGGAGCAATACGTCACGCCCTCGTCCATCAAGTCATAGCGCCATGACGGAATCACATCACCTACAGGTTTACTAAAATGGGTGACCACATCCAGCTGTTTCGCGGTAATTTCTGCGTAATCTGCGCTACCAAGTGCCGCCATGCGTTCAAAATCTGCTACCGCGCCATCCCATTCGCACCGGGCAATTCGCAGTGCCCCGCGCAGCATACAGCCCCACGGTTGATCCAACACGGATTCACAATCGGCTTCAGCCTGCCGAACATCATCAGGATGGCGCTGAATTTTCTGAAGCTGAAACTTCGGATCACCCGCCGCCAGCAGTGCCAGAACATCAGACTGAGCCGCATCAACGGCCCCCTGCGCCAGGTATGTACACGCCCGAAATACAAGCCCATCCGCATACATCGCGATTACCCGCGATAAGTTTAGGGTTGTCTGCCGTTCTGCAAATACCGCAATCCCCGGTTCAAAATCCGCCAACGCACTTGCCATATCCCCCAATGCGCGAAACATGATTCCACGCTCGACAAGCAGTTCGGGCCGGTCTTGAAGCCGGTTAATGGCCTCAGTCAGCACCTCAACTGCTGCCGCTGCGCTTTTTTCCCACCGCATCCGCAGGGCATTTTCAAGCGTTTGCTGCGCGGCACCCATTTGTTTCGCACGGTCGTTTGTCATGGCGTGTTTTCCCTATCCACGAAAAGCATCAAAACTATTGTTGAACCCAAGCATACGCAGGCCCCGCTGCCGGTGCAAGTTTATCCCGAACTCAGGTTATAATAGGCGCATATTTCCTATCCAAGAGAAGAGGGCAGCCCGATGGAACCCATTAACGTTCTGATCACCTTCGATTTCCCAACCGAACTAATCGACCGGCTTCAGAATGTCTCAACGCGCCTATCGATCACCTGCCGCAAAACCGAAAAATCAGAAGAGATTGCCGATCTGATCGGTGAGTTAGACGTGCTCTACACCTGGCATCGTGATATTCTCCCGCAGCCAGGAGAAGCTCCCCGGCTGCGGTGGGTGCAGTTACATTCCGCCGGGCTGGATCATATCGCCGACCATCCCCTGTTAACTGACAGTGATGTAGTCTTTACCACCGCCAGCGGCATCCATGCGATCCAGATGGCCGAATATGCCTTTACCCAACTGCTTGCTTTTTCCCATCATATCCCCAGGATGTTTGAAGATAAGGCCGACCATCGCTGGACAAAAGGTCGTTGGGAGCGATACGTGCCTGACGAACTCTACGGCAAAACTTTAGGGATTATCGGTTATGGGCAGATCGGGCGGCGGATTGCGCAGCTTGCACAGACTTTTGGGATGCGTGTATTGGCGATCAAGCGGGATGTCCGGCGGTTAGCCAGCCAGGGTTTCGCGCTGCCCGGTATCGGCGACCCTGAAGGTGATATCCCTGACCGGATCTATCCACCGCTGGCCCTCAAATCTTTTCTGAAAGAATGCGATCACGTTGTCATAACGGCACCGCTCACTGCCGATACCCGCCACCTGATCAATGCCGGTGCGTTGGAGGCAATGCATCCCCATACGATCCTGGTCAATGTTGGCCGCGGACAGTTGATCGACGAGGCGGCGCTGATCGAAGCACTAAAAGAGGGGAAAATTGCCGGGGCTGCGCTGGATGTCTTTGAAGAAGAACCCTTGCCACCCGACAGCCCGCTGTGGGAGCTGCCAAACGTTATCATCAGCCCGCATGTTGCCGGATTTACGCCGAGATATGATGAACGTGCCACCGAGTTATTCGCCGAGAATCTGCACCGGTTTATCGCCGGGGAACCGCTGTTGAACGTAGCGGATCGCCGGCGAGGGTATTAGTTCCGCAGGCGACCTCACCCCATAGATGACAAGGACAGGGGTGAGGTCAAAAAAGGAGGGCACCTGCATCAGGTGTTAAGCAAGAATCCCTGCGGGAAGGGATCGCCCTCAGCCAGGACAAACCGGTTGAATCCGGTAACGAACGCACTTCCCGTAACCCTGGGGATCACGGCAGAATACCATTTATCCCCAGCTCCAACATGTGTTTCTTCGACAGCCTGACCGGTGAAGCGCGTCCCGATGATGCTCTCGGTGATGAATGACTCGCCGATAGCCAGTTGTCCATTGGCGTGACGGAGGGCTGTCTCAGCGCTTGTGCCCGTGCCGCAGGGCGAGCGGTCGATCATGTGGTCGCCGAGAATGACGACATTCCGGCTGTCGGCACCATCACGCCACGGTTGGACGTAGAATCTCAAGTCGATGATTTTGTTGATGTGAGGAAGCTCCGGGTGGCAGACGCTGATCTGTTGGTTGGTGGCTTCGAGGATTCGCATGCCCAGGCTGGCTAAGCGGCTGGCGTTTTCCGGGATCAGGTCGATTTGAAGCTGGCGGGCATCCACAAAAACAAAGAACAATCCCCCGAAGACAACATCGATGGTAAGCTCCCCGATCTCCGGCACCTGGAGCATCACGTCTGACCGGTAGACGAAAGATGGGACATTGTCGAAGGAAACCGCTGCGACCCGCCCATCATCGATCCTGGCACAGGCGCGGACCAACCCGGCTGGAGTATCGAAGGTCAGGGTGGTTTCGGGTTCTTTTAGATAGGACATCCCCATCTCAAGCACGGACACCGCCGCTCCGATGGTGGCGTGGCCGCACATGGGTTCATAACCCTGGTTATCCATATAGATGATGCCGAAATCGGCTTCGGGGTTGCAAGGTGATACCAGCATCGCACCGAATAAATCTTTATGCCCGCGCGGTTCGAGCAGCAGGAAACCGGGCAGCCAGGGAAAGTGACGTTCTGCATAAGCCAGTTTCTCGGCCATTGACTCACCGGGAATGGGCGGCAAGCCACCTACAACCAGTCGGGTGCCTTCGCCTGCCGTATGCGAGTCGATAGTTGAGATCGATCTGGAGAACTTCATGGCGATTTTTCACTTTTTTCGGCTGTCAGAACGATACTTCTGATCGGTGCTGCCCGGTCTTCTGGCAACCTGTCAGGTTGGTGGGTGTCGATGATCTGGCGGGTTTGCCGGTTGACCCTCTGCTCAAAGGTGAGTTCGGTGTCGGCCCAGGCTTTTGCGCCTTTGCGATAGAACAGGCCAGGATACCAGACATCGCGGAAGTGCTGCAAGGTATGCTGGTGGGTGACAAACTGTCCGCCGGGACCGACCTCGTCGATCAGGCCAAGGGCCAGGTCATCTTTCTCGACCGGCACACCGGCTAACATGCGGCGGATCATCCCGATGATCTCATTGGTGGCGACGGTCATCTCCGGCATGACAACGGTGGCATTACCCAGCAGCCCAACATCGTGGATCAGGTTGGCTCCGACCAGATGGGCCATCATGCAGGACGAGGTCGCCTCGGCGATGGCCTGCCCGTCGAATGTCTGGGCATCGGATGTACCCGCCGTCCCGAAGTTCGGCAGGTCAAAATGATGGGCCATCTCCGCCATCAGGGTGTTGCCTGCCTGGAATTCCGGTGCTCCGTAGGAGAAGATGGTCGTTTTCATGTCCATCACCGAGGCCATCCCCCCGAAGATGTAGGGTGCGCCCGGCTGCTTCAGTTGGTGGATCACCAACCCGCTCAACGTTTCGGCACACAGTTGGGTGATGATCGCTGCGCGGCTCATGGGGGCGGTGGCTCCCATCGCGGCATAGGGGGAATAGACCAGCGGGATCAGGTACTCGGCACAGTAGAGCAGCCGCTTGATCGAATCATCCGGGTGGAGCAGGGGAGAAACCGGCTCGGCATAGGCGATCATGATCGGCTTCTGGCGCAGGGCTTCCTCCCCACCAACGGCTATTGCTGCCATCTCGCGACTGTTGCGCAGGGCAGACAGCCCGACCGGCATGGTCAGGATGGGCTTGGACGAATGGGTCAGGCATAGGGACAAAGATACCCGGTCGGCGATGTGATCGGGCCGATCGGATACCAGGCCGGAAACCGTCATGTAGCTGATGTTGGGCAGGGCATCGATCAGAATGACGTTCCGGCGAACATCTTCTTCCCGGCATTCCCGCCGCTGGTTGGTATAGGGATCGAGAACATCCGGGGCATCGGTATGCGCCCCGAAATAGGCGCTAAACCCGCCTAAATCCATCGCGGTCTGCCCATCACGGGAATAGATCGCTATGCGCGATGGGGCGGATTGAAGGGCCTGTTCAACTAAATGAGAGGGCATTTTTACCCGGTCGCCGTCGATGTATGCCCCGGCCCCGTGTAGAAGTTCGCGGGCTTCCGGCTCGGTCAGTATGACGCCGGTTTGTTCCAACAGGTCAAACGCAGCGGTGGCGATCGCCGTCCTTTGCGTATCAGAAAGGAGTTGAAATACCGGTCTCATTGAATATCACACCTGTAAAGCAGACATAGGGTTTACGCCGGTACCCCCCATCGCGCTCACGCGTAAACGCGCTCGCCGCGATTCGCCCCCCTTGGCAAAGGGGGGCAGACGCCGCGAGGGGGATGTATGCATCGTTCTCTGCAAGAGGGGGCATCAGCCAGCCATGCCCCCACAAATCAAATCTCTTACTTACCCACTCCGGCCAGGATTTCCTGTACCTGGGCCTTCTTGTCGGGATCAAGCGGCTCCGGCTGGTGGTTTGCCAGGATGTTGGAGACCTTCGCTCTGAGCCGGTCATTGAGCGTGGTGCTGCCGTTATCCAGCCAGGTGGTGCGGATGCTGCGATCCAGCAGGGTCGGATACCAGAATTCCTTGAAGCGGCTGAGTGTCGTCTTGGTGTTCAGGAAGTGGCCACCCGGTCCCACCTTGTCCAGTTCATCCAACATCATGGTGTCGTCGTTCACCTCAATGCCCTTGATCATGTTATCGGTCAGGGCCACCATTTCATCAGTGAGGACGATCATTTCAAAGGAACCGGTCAGGCCGCTTTCCATGTACCCCACGTCGTGGATCAGATTCGCGCCGGTGAATTTCGCCATGATGACCGATAACAGGCATTCCAGAGAAGCCTGTGCGTCCATCACTTTGGCGTCAGAGCAGCCAGCATAGCCCCAGGTTGGGATGCCATACCAGCGGCCCAATTCGGAGATGGCGGCTTTGGTAAGCTGGAATTCCGGCGAGGCATAGCAAATCTGGGTGGCTTTCATATCCATGTGATGAAGACCAGCACCAAAGATAAAGGGTGCGCCACGCTTCGTCAGTTGGTGCACTACCAGGCTGCTCATGATTTCGGCCAGGGACATGACCAGACCACCGGCCATCGTAATGGGGGCAGTACCGCCCATCAAGGGACCGGGCGAATGGACGACCGGCAATTCATATTCGGCCATCAACATCAGCTTATCGACTGCCGTACCGGACTGCTGGAGGGGGGAGCTTGGCTCTGAGTAAAGCAGAATGTGCTGCTGTTCCTTCAATGCTTCGTAGCCACCAGCTACCGCAGCTGCCATATCAATGGCTCGCTTGCAAGAGGCCCAATCGTTGGTCACAAATACAATCGGCTTGGTGGTGTATTCCAGCATCAGGGCCATCTGGGTGTCGTAGAACACTTCGTTGGACACATCAGCAGGGATGCCAATTGACATCACAAAATGAATATTGGGCAGGGCATCACACAGGCGATAACCGTCAATAATATCCTGCGTGGTGAATTTGCGATGTTCGCCGGTTTCGTGATCGAGGATGTTCAGGCAGTCGGAGCCGGTGCCGAAGTTCACTTTGCGGCCTTCGAGGTAAACGCCGGGATCGCCGTTCCGGTCGCACATGATCACCCGACCGGGTGTAGAGGCAATCGCATCTTCGACCATCCGGGCGGGGAAGCGCACGCGGTTGCCATCGACAAATGCCCCGGCTTCCTTCAGCAGATCGATTGCGCCTTGATGGTGGAAATCGATACCGGTGCGGCGTAGAAGTTCTAAAGCCGATAGGTGGATGGAATTAATCTGGGTCTCAGAAAGAAGTGCGAATTGTGGTGATTCAAAAGCAATGGAACTGGATGTTTTCATCTTAAAAATCTACTCCTTCAAGATTGATGGTGTGGTCAGGCACGACCGCTCCAGGTATCAATGAGCTGCTCGATACTCTCCATATGCCGGAGCGCAGCCCGTCTTGCGGCAGTTCTGTCATGTTGTTCAATTGCAGTGGCTATTTCCTCTTGAATACGGATAGCATCCCGTTTGACATCCGGCAGTTTGACTAACTCCGAGACAACGTCCGCCATGAGTTTGCGCGACAGGTGGTAGAACTGTTCAAGAAGTTCGTTGTGCCCCGCCTTTGCAACGGCCAGATGGAATTCCAGGTCAGCCTCAACAAAAGCTGCATTGTCATCTTGAGTTGCTCTCATGAGGTCGAGAGCTGCCCAGATTTCCTCAATGTCTTGAGGGCTTGCATATTGGGTGGCAAACTCGGTCAGACCAACTTCGATCACCGAACGGGCATCGTAGAGTTTGCGGGCGTCTAATTCGCCCAACCGGGTGTCAACAGCGGAGGTGGGGATCAGGGTTTCCAGAGCATCCTGCCGGACCCAGGTTCCTTTGCCCGGTCGGGATTCGAGCATCCCCATTGCGGTGAGGGCCTGGGTTGCTTCCTGAATGGTCGATAGGCCCACTCCAAACTTGAGGGCAAGCTCTTTACGTGGCGGCAAAAAATCTCCCGGCTGGATCTCTTGCTTAACGATCATCTCCTGTAACTCATGAACGACAGCATCCACCAGTGTACGTTTATGCATGCTGGATACTCCTCCATCCAGGAACTACGGTGTTAGGGGTAGTTGGACTATATATGTCATCAAATATCTGAAATTCTGATTTTCAGATATTATAGGGTAGTGTGGTTCAGGTTGTCAAGATGGCAATTCGTCTGAATTTATTCGCGTGGTAGAATCCAAATATGGTTATTGGACGAGGCGTTATCGAATTACACTTGCCGGGTATCCGCTCGCTGAAAGAAAAGCGCAGCGTACTCAAACGGTTGATCGCACAGCTTCATAAAGAGTTTAATGTCTCTTGTGGAGAGATTGCACTGCATGATGTGTGGCAGTCATCGGCAATCGGAGTGGCGGTCGTTTCAACTGCTGCCCCCCATGCCGAGAATGTGCTCGAAAATGTGGTGAAATGGATAGAGCACAATCAACCCCATGTGATGGTGGTTGATCACGGCATAGAGATTATCCACTGAAATAGAAAAGGGCGATCCCGTCGGATCGCCCCTGTATCTTGAATTATCTGATCCTAACCACCTGACGAGAACCAATCTATTGTATTGAGCAATAGAATTTCCAGGTCGCTGTCTTCTAAGAATGAGATCGAGAAAGCAGCATAGACGACCTGAGAATCACCCGTCGTGGCGACCATCGCCGGGTCACCGGCAAACGAGCTTTCCGGCCCCCGTAAGAGGATAATCTCAGCACCGCCCTCAGCATCGATCACATCAGCCAGGGATATTTGATCAAAGGCGAAGGTCATGACATCCGGAAGACCTGCCGATAAGGGGTGTGACCCTCCTACTTCCAGGTCGAGCAGATCGCCAAAGTCCACATAGGATGCACCCAGGTAGTTCTCCAGGAAGTCCTGCTGACCATCGCTATCCAGGGCAAATGCAATTGAACCGCCTTCGATAAAGAGCCTCCCGCCACCGTCAAGGTATTCGGTCAGCACGGCAACGCTATCAAAGGAGGGAGCGCTACAGCAGTTTTCTCCGACCATCCAGAACACGGCATCATAGGCTTCAAGATCATTGGCGGTTGGCATACCGTCGTAAAATACACTGTGTAAGGTTGCCGAATAACCAAGCGCGTCCAAAGTGTCGGCAACACGGATCGAACCGATGCCATCGTCACTTCCATCGTATTCCTCATCATCGGCTACAACCAGGATGTTGCCGATCCCGGAGGGTTCAGGGGTGTCGAAGTCTGTATCAAAATCCAGGTCAAAGTCAAAGGTTTCATCACCCTGGCAAACCGCCGTGTCTGAGGTGATCAGGCAGTCTTGCAGGTTGCCATTCAACAGCCGGTCGATTCCAGAAACCAGCACGTCTTCGTCGGTTGCCAGCAAAATGACCTCATAAGCAGGTTCAACCGCTTCCTCATCCTCTGCCGGTTCTTCTGTATCTTCAGCGTCTCCCTCTACTTCTTCGGTATCTTCAGCATCCTCGGTGTCCTCAACATCCCCGGTGTCTTCCTGATCGACCTCTTTTTCCTCATCCATCGAGGCCGGGCTGACCAGATGGATCAGGACGGTATTGGTCTGATTCAGGTGTGCGACCCCTTCGATCAGGATGCTGCCACCCTCCTCGTCATCATTTGTCGGTGAGAATAAATCTCTATCGTCATCGCCATTTTCAGGTGCGGGGATAGGGTCTTCGCTGATGGTGACACCATCGGCTTCCAATTGGGAAAGGATATCTCCATCGGCATTCTCATACAGCGCGAGGTACACCAGGCCGCTTCCCTCGTCCATTTCTTCCGCAAGGTTAGCAGTCAAACCGCTGTCCGTCAGGGCCGTACGCAGATTGATGGCATCATCAAGGGTGTTGTTCAGGGTGGTCGGCTCTGCATAGACCACCTGGACATCGGTGTTAAAGAAGTAGGGGAAATCCGCCAGATCGTAGGCGCGTTCGCCGGTCAGGGCAAAGGCGACAATGTTATCCAGCAGGACATCATTATCAACAAAGGTGTTATAGGGGCTGGTCAGGAAGGTGAGGTCGGGCATGAACAATACCCGGCCTTCCCCGGCCATCGCTGCTGCGATCACACCACCCGGTTTTTCACTGCTTGAGGAGAAGGTGTTGTCATCACCCAGAATGATGGCCTGGTCTTGGACCGCCCTCAGCGAGTAAGCCGTCTGGAAGACAACCTCATTCACCCCATCGGTGACCGGAACATCGCCAGCAAATTCGGTAAAGATGACGTTGCGGAAGCCGCCGTCGTTCTCGACCATGTTGTAGATGTAATCGTTCAGATAGGTGACTCCAAATACGTTTGCCAGGGAGTTCAGCCCCTCGACGTTACGTTGGCGGGTCGGCTCTCCGAAGATGATCACCCGGCCACCTTTATCTACGAATTCCTGGATGGCCTTTATTTCATCAGCAGCGAATTCCGAAGAAGGCGCAAATATAATCAGCGCGTGAGCCTGATGCAGTCCCTGGATCAGGTCGAAGCCAGACCCGACAAATTCAACATCGGCTCCATTGGTAGTGAACCGCCCCAGCGGGACGGACATCTCGGCCTCGTTAAATTCGTTGGAGTGCCCTGTATCGACCAGGACCAGCAGGTTTTCAACTTCCAGGTTGGCTGCCGCGTCGTATTCGTCGGACAGGACGGCGGCGCTTGGGAAGGTACTTTCCGGCACCTCAGGTGCGGAGTAACGCCAGGGCGCCGGGTAAAACCACAACACCCGGGCCAACAAAGCGACTAAGGCAGCCGCTACAAAGACCGCAGGGAATAACAGATTTCTATTTTTCATTGGTCTTCCATTACCACATACAGATGATAGATTTCTGCCCAGGGGCCGGTGGTATACCAATCAGGGCGTTCTTCTTCAGGGGCCGCCGCGCTATACCCGGCGTAGTCACCAGCTTCCGATTCTTGATCGATGAACAGGGTGTATAGATCGATGACATCGTAGCCACGTACACCAGCCAGTTCGGCGGCTTTCTTGATGGCATCTTCGTTCGAACCGATCTCGTCAACCAGGCCGATCTCATAGGCGCGTACCCCGGTCCATATCTGGCCGGTGACAACCTGATCTGGTGGTGGCAATACGTCGAGGCGCGATTCCTCGTGCATGTTTTCAAGAACATAGGTGCGTTGATCATAAACATGCGTGGCGAAAGCCGCCCGGACGGCCTCAATATCGCGCATGAATTCCATATCTGACTGACCGGTTCCCTTGAAGGGGCCGGTCACATAGGTGAATTCATCCAATGTTTCTTCATCAGGAAAACTGGCAACCACCCCGATACTGCCGACCTGGGCTGCCGGTCGAGCAAAGATATAGTTTGAGGCAACAGCGGCGTAGTACGATCCACTCGCCCCAAATCGCTCGATGGAGGCAACAACCGGTTTATCTTTTCGAAGGTCTAAAATTGTGAAGTACAGTTCTTCGCTGACGGTGGCATCACCGCCAGGGCTATCAACCAGGATGACGACACCGACCACGTCGTTACGTTCAGCCGCCATCTGGAGTGGGCCTAAATAGGAGGGAGCAGTGTAGTAATCAATGACATCATATAGGCGAACAATTCCAATTTTAGGTTGGGGGGTCAGCGCTTGCGAGAGCAGCAATCCTATCACTGCACCGGCTATTACCAGTACAGCTAATACCCCCCATTGCCACATCCCGCGAAACGTTTCTACTTGTGCATCCCAATCTTGTTCCATATTCTATTTTACCTTTTGTGGATCAACACAAAACATCTCACCATCGCGTTATTATATGTTAATAAATGTATAAAGGACAATTCCCACAGGATGCCCCTGGCCCTCATGAGCAATAGTGTGTAGATAAATTGTAACAGGAATTACGTGACTATTTCCGGTCGTTGGGTGTGTGACAAAATAAACGATTTCCGGACACTGAACCGTGACATTTTTGAAAGAGAAGCAAGGTCGGTGGCTGGGCTCGGCTGACCGGTCGAGTCTATCCAACCCTTTAATGCAGGTGCTGTGTGCGGTACAATCCAAAGGGTTGAACTAAATGGAGGCTGAATGTTAGATAACGAACAGCATAAATCCCAGGATGATGACTATATCGAAATCATGCGCCGGGCTGTTGCCGAGGTCATGACTGTTCAGGATTGGACTACCGGCCTGGACGGCACCCCGCTGCGCGTTCGTGGTGAATTGTTAATACCTGCTGAGCAGGCGTTTTCCCAACTCCGCCCACAATTTGAGGCGATAGGATATACACCCACCCTGAAACACGAAGATGGCATGGACGTGGTGCAGGCTTTACCACGTGTATTTGATGAGGCCAAGCAAGAGGTTCCCTGGACACCGATCATTTTGTTGATCACAACGATTCTCAGCGTGTTTTATGTCGGTGTCTCCCGTGAGTTAAATGTACCGCTTTCCGTTGCCGTACGTTATATGATCAACGGTGATATACCTTCCGGAATTCCTGTGGACATTGTTCCTAATGCGGCACAGTTCTGGGAAGCGATCAAGACAGGGCTGCTGTATGCCGGTTCACTGCTGGGGATTCTCGGCGCACACGAGATGGGACATTACATCGTAGCTCGCTACCATAAGGTGCATACCACGCTGCCGTTTTTTATCCCGCTCCCGTTTCTGCAGTTTTCTATCCTGGGCACGCTCGGTGCTGTGATCGCGATGCGTGAGCCAGCGCCCAACCGGAAAATACAATTTGACATCGGCGTGGCCGGGCCATTAGCCGGGTTGATTGTCGCTATCCCGATTATGCTTATCGGATTAAGCCAGTCTGAGGTACTCACACAAGAGGAAATGCTCCAGACTGTACCACCC
>JBNKDD010000106.1:0-17569 GCA_050288085.1 Anaerolineae bacterium | reverse complement strand
ACGCCGGAAGAAGCGGCGGCTATCCTCCTGGAATACCGGCAAAAACACCCGGCGGCGGCGCGCGAATTGAGCAAGGTGATGGGATTGGATATGGTGGGCAGCTCTGAGGAAGCGTTGTTGGAGATTATCAAGGAATCACTACCACTGGTGGTATTTGAGCCACGGGGTGGGTAGGGATAGCCCAGGGAGAGACATGTCTCGCCCCTACAGATGGTTTTATTTCAGTTATTCCCGGACAAATACGCTGGCGACATCGTCAGCGTAATCCTGTGTCCAGCCGTCGGTGAGTGATAAGACCTGAGCCAGTGGACTACTTGACTCGACGAGTACCAGGTTAATACCTGCCTCGTCGAGTTTTTCTTCCCAGCCGGGTTGGGCAAAATAGATATCGAGGTATACACGAAGTAACTCGTCGTCGTATAGGTCGGTACGGCCATCGACGTAGACCGGATAATCACGAGCCGTCCAGATCAGATAGCCGCCCCAGTTGTAGCTGTTAAAGATCGGGCCGGGTGGGGTCGCCTCTTCCAGGTAGTCCACTGCATCGATGGGCAGGGTTGCCTGCCGCACCTCATCGGCGGGTTCCGGGTCAAGGGCATAGACGATCTTGACTACCCCGGCGGCAATTACCAATAAAAGCAATATCCAGTTGACAGCGATAAACAATCCGCTGGTGGGGATGCGGCCCCACTTGAGGTGGTAGCCATGTTCCTTGAGCCATGCGTCCGCGTGGATTGACAGGATCGGAGCGGCGACAATGGCGAAAGTAGCGATGTTACGCCCGGCCAGTAAGGCACTATAAGCGGTTCCGCTCAGAAGAATCAGGTCGCGCCAGTCAAGGCGCTTGGGGGAAATAGCGGCCATGATGGGGGTACCGATCAGGAGCCAGATAAAAGGCCAGGTCTGCACCATGTGGAAATCGGGCGAGGCCCACTCCTGAATAAAATCCTGCAGGACTCCGATTCCGATGGTACGGAATGGGTAAAAGAGCATGGAGGGGCCATAAGGGTTGATCGAAATGGCAGCGGCAGAAACCAGGCCGATCACGATCAGGCGCACAACGGGTTTAAGAGTGGGTGGGTCATCGTCGGGCGGGTCATCAGCCGAGGTGGGTAAGACTCGGTGCACGAACCAATGCAAGAATTCGCCGATGGTGACCAGCACCATCAGGATAAAACCGATGGCAAATCCGCCGTGAAAATTGGCCCAGATCATCATCAATGGGGGGATGAACCACAGGCGGTCAGTGCCACGAGCACGATACAACCACAGCAAATAAAGCACCACCGTGCTAAAGAAAAAGGACATCATCTGTGGGCGGGGTGTCCAGAAGACGGCGGCGGCAACTCCGGATAAGATGGTCACAGCAGCGCGGACAAGCGGATCACCATCACATTGCAGGTAGACAAATATCAGCCCGGCGGTTGCCAGAAGCGCTGTGTAAAGCGCCAGACCCGCATCCCCCAGCGCCAGATATGAACCATAGATCACAAATTGGGAAAGCCAGGAGTGATTGATCCAGGGTTCACCTGCGCGGGTGTGAGAGAATTCATCGACGTTCAACAGGCTGTGGTGCTGCCACTGCCATTCACCGGCACGTAGATGCCACAGGGTATCGGTATCAAGTGGGGCGCGCACGGCCATCACAAAGATGGCGATAAACGTCAGGAGCGCGATCAGGCGGGTGAGGTTTAGCTTACGGAGAAAATTTGTCATGGTTGTGGGCTGCCGATTACTTCCCCGAAAGGGCCCAACTCTTCGAGGGTGACATGGCGCGACAGGTCATAAAAGACGGTATATGCGCCGATATGTTTCACCTTGAATCCGATCCCCATCTCTGTGAGCCGCTGATCGATGGCCGCATCCAGGGTCGGATGGTTGTTGGTAACGTAGACCACCCGGTCAGCCTGACGAACGGATTCGGTATAAGGGGGATAACGGTTATCGCTGCCCCAGTGATAGCTCAGGTCAGTTTTGTAAGGCAGCAAGGGAGCGAAGATCAGCTGCTCATGGGTCAGGAAGGCGAATCGAAAAGTGATCCAATACGTGCTGTAGCCACGATCTACATCGATGATCTCTAAGAAATCGAGCAAGTCCTGGTCGTCGGCGTGAGAGATGGTGGAATCTTCGCTGAACTGGGTGCTCAAACCCGGCGGGTTGTTGTGGATCGCGATCAGGTTGCCGGTGAGGTTATAGCCCAGGCAAATAATTAATAAGGCCGGGGCGATGAATTGGTATTTAGCATCGACCTGGATTAAGGATAATTGATATCCGACCAGTATTGCCAATAAAGGATACAGCGGCAGCAAATAGCGCCCGGTTGGGTCGATGCCAAAAGGGGTCAAGACGAAGATCAGGACCAGAGCCAGCCAACCACCGAGGAGCAGGTGCAAGATCAAGCGGCGTGACTGGGGTAAATCCGGGGAGAAAGACTGCCGGATCGAACGCCAGAGGACGAATAAATAGCCCGATCCGATCAGGATGCCCAGAGGCAAAACGATCCAGGTGTTTTCCCAGGACGGGCGCATTCCGAATAAAGACGGCAGATTAAATATACCAAGAGAAAATAATCGCAGGCCCAGGGCTCCCAAAAAGCCCGTTGTCAGGCCAGAGTCGATCCCCCTACCCGAAAGCGTCGTGTAGGTCGTGCCGAATCCGCGTTGGATGGTTACGATCAGCCAGGGCAAAGCCCCGATCAGGAATCCAGCAACCAGCAGGGCAAGCTTCCCCCAGGGGATGTTTTTTCTAAAGTGCCAGAATCCCACAATGGTCAAGGGGATCAGAGAGGTGACGATCAGGGCCATGCCCCACCAACCCAGGCCGCCGAGGAATCCAATCAGCAGCCACCACCAGGGTGACTGTTTGCGCCCGGTGAAAAGATCGACACCGATCAGGAACAACAGGTTATTAAACAGGAGCGTTTCAACGTAGTCGCCCAGGGTGGCGGTGGTGTAGAGGCTGAACAAGACGGGCGGCATGGCGATCAGTAAGGCGGTGGTGGTAGCGGCAAAACGATTTTCGGATAATCGATAGGCCAGGAAATATGAGGTCACCAGAACGCCGAGGTACAGCAGGGTTTGAACCAGCCGGACGGTCAGAACGCTCTCGCCGAAAATCGCGAAAGCTCCGGCGATCAGATAGGCATCAAGTGCCCCCATGTAGTATTGGCCGTAGAAGAAAATCGGCCAACTTCCCCGGAGGATATGGCGGGCCATTAGCGCCAGGACCGCTTCATCGGCATCAAAGGTAATGCTGTTGGTCGCCAGCAATATACCTTTAAATGCCAACCCGATCAGAACTGCAATAAGCAGTCCACTATATGGAAAACGAGATTTAGCCTGATGGTGATTATTCATCAAGGCTATTGTAGTCGATTTTGGGGCGGTGGAAAATATGGGGGCACGGTGTACCGTGCCCAGGGCGAGATGCATCTCGCCCCTACAACTGTCTTGGGGGCAGATATCAGTCAGCGGTGGGTTTTCGGGCGTAGGCAGTGACGAGGTCACCGAAATTAACCGGCAGGGGAATCCTATCTAATCCGGTCAGGCGAGTAAACCATTCTACAAAATCGGCGAGTGGTTTACTGTAAGGACGCAGGCGGGTAACCAGATACTTCAGGCGGAGATAACGCCCCTCCGGTTTAACTTGCAACACTTCAAATCCGGCCTCTTCCAGCATAGCGGCCAGGGTTCGGCGCGTGAAATAGTAGACATGCATCTCCATCAACCAGGGCCAGCGTTTACCCATAATCCGGGCAAAGAGGCTGTCCATGTCCATAGTATGGACAGCAATCCAACCACCGGGTTTCAACAGGTTATAGGCATGACGCAGATCACCCAGGGGGTCGGACATGTGCTCGATCACGTCCCACATGGTCAGGACATCAAAGCTCTCTGCCTCGAATTCTGCCTCGGAGAGCATACCCTGGGCGACATTCAAGCCCTGCCCCTGCGCATACGAGGATCCCCAGTATGACGGCTCAATCCCCCAGGCGTCCCATCCGACCTTCTGGGCGACTTCGACGAATACGCCAATATAAGCCCCGACATCTAATAGGCGTCGTCCGTTGGCTGAGCCAGTATAACGCTCAAAAGTCTTTAGGTGCTTCTCAAAGGTCAAGACGCGTGCTCCCCGCTCACGCAGGTAAACGGGGTCTTCGACGCTCTCGTAGTTGTCCTCGATCTGGCTGACACTGACACGGGGATTGGCGTAACCCAGGCCACAATGCTGGCAAATGACGATCTGGGGGTGAATACCATAACCAGGATGGGTACAACGGAAGGCTTCCCACTCGGCACGACTGGCGTGATCAGGGCGGGTATCGGGAAAACGGATCAGGTAATTATCTGCTCCACACAGGTTACAGGAAATGTATTCTTCTGGCACTATATCAGCAGTTTGAACGGTATTGGCAGCAGCAGTATCGACCATCAATGCGGCGCTCGTTTCACCAGGAAGGCCGGGTCATGGCCGAAAATCCGCCGCCAGAACAAGCACATTACCGTATAGAGTGCACGGGTGATCTCACCGCGAGAGATCTTCGATTTACCGAGCTTGCGGTCTTCAAAGATGATCGGCACTTCGCCAACCGTGAAGCCAGCCTGCTGTACGAGGAAAAGCATCTCGATCAGGAAAGAATAGCCGCTGCTGAAGATCGTATCAAGGGGCAGGGTTTCAAGCACCTGGCGACGGTAACAGCGAAAACCTGCCGTCGTATCGTGGGCTTTCAAACCAAGCAAAGTCCGAGCAAAGAGGTTTGCACCGCTGCTGAGCATAATACGCCGCATCGGGAAATCAGGGGTACCACCACCCGGCACATAGCGCGACCCGATTACGAGATCATACTGCCTCTGGCTGGCTTCGACCATTGAGGGGATAAAGCGCGGGTGATGGGAAAAGTCGGCATCCATCGTCATAATCCGGTTGGGCTGCTGCTGAAAAGCCTCCGCAAATCCGGCTAAATAGGCTGTACCGAGTCCGAGTTTGCCTTCGCGATGGATGACAAAAACACGTCCTTCTTGCTCAACAGCCAGTTTATCCGCTATTTCGCCAGTGCCATCTGGCGAGTTATCATCGACGACGATCACGCCGAGGTCAAGGGGGAGGCCCAGCAGCATGGTAACGAGCTGCTCGATGTTCTCGCGCTCGTTATATGTTGGGACTATGACGAGTGTATCAATCACGTTTCACCGTTCATTCTGTCAGGATCATAAATGCAACACACAGGGATTTCAGTGCGCTACCCATGAGGGGAAATCATACCGTTGTGGGTGCAATGCGTCAAGCGGGGCAAAAACAAGGGTGTATAGATATAGACAGCACAGTCTGCGAATAAAATCGCAGCTACGCGACTTTAATGCACTGAACATGAGCCAATATGAGATTGTGAAGCTCACCTATTGAAAGGAACGACTCGCCTATTCGGAATAAAGTGATTTCAGCATCCCCCAACTGGGTTCGTTTACCTGATGGAGCTTACCATCTGGACCGGTGAAACTCCATTGGCCGGGGTCCTCGCGGAAAATGCGATAGCCTAACCGCTCGTATAAGCGGCGAGCCTGGAGGTTCTCCTTGGCGACGGCGATGGTTACCCAGCGGAAACCACGTTCTACCAGGATCGATTCGGCAACATCGATCAGGTGTGTACCAATCCCCAGACCCTGAAGGGGGGGCATCACATGGACGGCGTAAATGTAGGCCCGGTCTCGCCCATCAGCATAATTGACGTTGCCAGAAGTAATCTGAATTGCTAACCGCGCCACCGGGTAATCGTTGATCGCTGCTACCAGAAATAATCGTCTGCCCGCCATGTGGGCATCATAGGCTTTTTGGAGCAAGTTCTGGTAAAGCCGCATCTCCTCCGTCCAGCCCAACCGGGGCAGATCGTCCTCGTGTACCGGGCGAATAACTAAATTGAATGAAAGTGGGTAGGTTGCAATGGTAAATTCCCGGCTGTTGAGTGCCATGTTTCTCCCTTATCAGCCTCGCTTCCCAGGGGATGATTTGCTTACGCGGAAGACGCAAATCAGGAATCCCGCCAGATACCCGCCTGTCAGTCTTCTACCCTGTATCCCGCGCCATGCACCGTTCGGATATAGGATGGATTCTGGCGATCTGGTTCTATCTTGGCACGCAAGTTGCGGATATGTGAACGAACCAGGTCAGGGTCGCCGGTGCCGCTGGGGTATCCCCAGACTGCATCCAGCAAATCCTGGATAGAATGAACCCGGTTCGCACCGCTCATCAGGAACCGTAGCAGCCTGTATTCAGTTGATGTCAACTGGATATCAGGAGCCTCCCGCGTGGTGACCTGGTAGGTCTTTGGATCGAGCGCCAACCCCCCAACGGCCAGCACGACTTCACCGCCGCCCCGATTGGATGACCGGCGCAGCAAGGCCCGCACCCGTGCCCGCAGCTCTGCGATCTTAAAGGGTTTGGTCAGGTAATCGTCGCCACCCCCATCCAGGCCGATTACGATATCGTCAGTGCGCCAGCGGGCACTCAAGAATAAGATAGGGATTGAGGCATATTGATCATCTTCTCGGAGTTCTTCGCAGAATTCCAGACCGGTCTTGAATGGCATGACGATGTCGAGGATGATCAGATCGGGAATGCTTACCCGGACGTTTTCCCAGGCTTCATCCGCCGAACGTGCCAATGAGACATCGTACCCCTCACGGCTCAAGGCTCGCCCCACAGTGCCCAGCACGTCCTCATTGTCGTCAACAATTAAAATACTACTAGCCATATTTATACTCCTGGCTGTGGCCTAAGAGTGTCACTTAAGTTCGTTTTCAGCAGATCGCCTTACGGGTCGCGAATTTAATAGAAAGATAGAAATGGTAGTTGTCAACCATCATTCAGTTAAAGACGCTCTACTGAATTTATCCCTTCCCTTTTAGTGAACTCATATGAAATTAAAAGGGCTATTTTCTCGTCGGCAGGAAAACCACCACACGAGCACCCTCACCCAGAACGCTGTCGACGGTAATTGTACCGTCAAGGTTTTCGACTATCTGCTTGCAGATATACAATCCTAACCCCGTACCCTGTCCGTGGGGTTTTGTAGTAAAAGATGAATCAAAAATACGGGGTAGGCTCTCCGGCGGAATGCCATATCCATTATCTGTAATGCTGACCTCAACGCCACCATCAACAGCCCTGGTCAAGATGGTAACCAGACCCGCCCCCGGTTCAACCGCATCGAATGCATTGACCAGGAGATTAACCCACAGGTTCTTGATCAGAATGGGAATAGCCTGAACCGGCTGCAAGTCCGATGCAAACTCAGACCTGATGGCAATCCCACGCTCCTTTATCTGGTGATCGACCAGGTCAATCGCGGCTTCGAGTGTCTCTGAGATTGACACCGCGCATCGCTCGTCTTCCGCCTCAACCATATTGAGCACCTGCTCGACAACCTTTTTAGCCTGCTGACCGGCCCGTAAGATAGCCGATGCCGATTCATGATGCCAGTTGTCAGGCGCAATATCTTCCACTAACATCTCGGCATCCCCCAGGATGGTGGTCAGAGGGTTGTTGATCTGGTGGGCGATGGCCGCCGACAGTTCACCCAGGGCAGAAAAACGTTCGATCCGTATCAGGTTGTTCTGCAAATCCTCCAACTGGTCAAGGCTGTGACGGAGATCCTGAAACAATCGCGCATTGTCCAGGGCAATTGCAGCCTGATTCGCCAGGGCATAAGCCCGTTGTATTTCTTGCTGCGAGAACGTCCGATCCGGATCAAGGTCATATAGTTGGACCAATCCCACTGCGCGAGCTTTCGACACTAACGGCAGGGCCAACATTGCACCCAGTCCGGTTTGTTCGAAAAGCTGGCGCTCTTGAGGATGTATTGTCGCGTTGTTGGGATGCATCTCTGTAATGCGCTGTTCATCCAGAACAATCTGCATCGTCGGCCAGGCTTCAAATATTTGAAGGGGGCCAGTCTCCTCTAACCAGATTATTCTTCCATAGTCAAACAGGCGATATGCGGCCTCTCCATCCCATATAGAAAGGGTACATCGATCTGCACCAGATGCAAGCAGCAAATTTCTTGAGCCGTCGTGTAAGGCCCCTTCCCACTCCGATTCGGGGTCTTCGATCAGAACAGCTGCCAACCGGTGCGCGAGCAAGAAGCAGGTTTCGATCTGTTGGGCGGTGTAAGGGGTTTCAAGGTGAATATCTGCCAGTTCCACCATCCCGATTACATCCCCACTATCCTTAAGTGGGATACTCAACATCCGCCGAAAACCTGATTGATTCAGATAATCCTGGCTGTCCCCATGATTTTCGAAGTTGGCCTCATTAAGTGAAAAAGGCCGACCTTCGGTAAACAAAATCCGCCGGAGTGGAATGATTTCCAGATCGACCAGCGGCCCCTGTCCCCGCGGCCACAAGACCTGATGATATTCCGCCAGCCTGCGTAGATAATGGGCATCTTCTGGATTATAGGCCAAGACGCTGCACCAGTTTACATCCAGGCTGCGCCTGACATAGCTGGCGAAAGTAGACAGCACATCTCGCAGTTCGAGGGAAGATGAGATCGCCTGGATCGCTTCGGCCAACAACTGCGTCTCAACGATGCGGTTAACTGCCTGCTCGTAGTCAAAAACGTTCTGGATTGAAACGGCCATCTGGCGGCTCAGGTTGATCAACTGGTCAACATTTTGCCGGTCGAACTCTGTCCCCCCGTTTATTCCCAGAATACCAACCGCCCGATCATCGATCATCAGCGGGATGCCCAACAGCAGTTCATCTGCCGAACCTGAGATGAAGGCCGATGGAGCGAGTTCTACCCCGTCCGGGTTCGCCACTACAGGCTCAATCAAAGCTTGATCTACCGGCAGCTTCACAATCTCTGTTGCCTGCATCCCCGCCTGCCAACGCGCCCGCAGCGAAGGTTCACCCGAATCGGGATCAATCAGGACGACGACCACCCCCTGAACACCGTCGGTCGAAGCAGCGAGTTCTACAATATGAGGCAGCATGTCCGCAAATGTCAGCCTCACGCTGAAACACTTTGTATACTCATACAGCCGGGCGGTGTTGTTGGTCATCTTCTGCTACGGTCTAGGAGCCTATCTGATAAATTGTGATTTACTGCAAATTGCCTTCTGCTAGTAATTATACAAAATATCAGTATTACTGTACAAAGCCACCCGATCAACCAGTCTTAAATCCAATCTTTGTTCGTGGTCTCTTAAACATTAGGGCAATCGATTCAACCCCACCACGAATAAACTTCGCGGTTCCGAATTTGATCTAGCTGCGAAGTTTATGACGATCTTCGGTCGTTCTGGCGGCTGACAGCCCTAAGTGGAACAAGATAATGGTTTTGAATAAAAACCTCAAAACCTTACTTGTTCCTGTAACAGTTGGGCCATTTATTTAAAACTTAATGTCTGGCCCAACTTAAGTACAAAATAATTTTGAATCGATTGCCCCTCCCGAAACACCAAAACTATAGCCGGGGCCTATTGAATGTGATAGACTCGCTTTTATGCATCGTGAAAAATACAGTAATCTGGTGTACTATCAGTTTGAGACTTTGAATAAAGCCCCTTACCTGAAGCATGGT
Organism: Anaerolineae bacterium; assembly: GCA_050288085.1. Lineage (GTDB taxonomy): Bacteria > Chloroflexota > Anaerolineae > Aggregatilineales > UBA3940 > JBNKDD01. The sequence continues at coordinate 7,989 of JBNKDD010000106.1, read as the reverse complement.
ATCTTCACACGTTTAGGAGGAACCAGCTCCGGGCCGTTTAACTCTCTCAACGTGGGTTCGACCGTCGGCGATGACCTGGTCAACGTGCAGCAAAACCGCCAGTTGATGGCCCAGGCAATGGGTTATCAAGATGCGGATACCCGCACCACCTGGCAGGTTCACAGCGCGGATGTCCTGGTTCTACAAGATCGTTCGCCACAGCCCTGGCCGCCGATTCAATGCGATGCCGTGATTACGGCCCAGGTTGATTTGCCGCTTGTCATGCGTTTTGCTGACTGTGTCCCGCTCTTCTTTCACGATCCGGTGGAAAGCGTGATCGGGTTGGCCCATGCGGGTTGGCGGGGCACGGTGACCGGAGTTGGCCCGGCGACCGTTCTGACTATGCGAGATGCTTTTGGCTGCCAGCCGGAGAACATCATCGCGGGGATTGGCCCATCGATTGGCCCGGATCAATATGAGGTTGGCCCGGAGGTGGTCAGCCAGGTGCAAGAGGCGTTTGAAGACAGCGCCGGGCTGATCCTGCCCCCAACCGGCAAAGGTCATAACCCGCGCCTGGATTTGTGGGAAGCGAACCGCCGCGCCCTGGCCGGTGCAGGCGTCAAGCGGATTGAAGCAGCCAGGATATGCACCGCCAGCAACACCCACGAGTTCTATTCTCACCGGGCGGAACAGGGCAACACCGGGCGGTTTGGGGCATTGATCGCACTGACAGGAGAAAATGGAGCGTGTCACCCAGCATGATCGAAGAACGGCTCAACACCATCAGAGAGCAGATTGCACAGGCTGCGAACCGGGCCGGACGCAGCCCGGATGAGGTGCTGCTGGTGGCCGTTACCAAGACGCATGGACCCGAACTGGTCGAAGCGGCCTATCAGGCCGGGCTGCGACATTTTGGTGAGAATCGCGTAGAAGAAGCTAGAGGGAAGATCGAAACGCTGCGGGAACGTCTGCCGGATGACGTGGTGTGGCACATGATCGGCCATATACAAAGTCGCAAAACGACTGACGTTGCTGAGTGTTTTAAATGGGTACACTCGGTGGATCGCTTCAAGATAGCACGACGGTTGAGTGAAACCGCTGCCCAATCCGACCGGACACTTGAGGTGATGCTCGAAGTCAACCTGAGCGGAGAAGCCAGTAAATACGGTTATGACCTGTCCGGCTGGCCGGATGTTCCCGCTCAAGGAGAAGCGTTTCGCCAGGAAATTAACAACTTGTTGGAACTGCCCGGAATCCGGCTGCATGGCCTGATGACCATGGCTCCCTATACGACTGAGCCGGAAACCGTTCGCCCGGTCTTTAGACGACTTCGTGAGCTTCGCGGCTGGTTGATAGAGCAGTTCCCAGATCACCAATGGCCCCATCTATCGATGGGCATGAGCGGCGATTTCGAAGTGGCAGTTGAAGAGGGCGCGACTATTGTGCGCCTGGGGACTGTTCTCTTTGGGTCACGCGAGTATTAGGGAAAAATTAACTATGAGCGCTATCGCAGAGATTCTGATCATTTTTCTATACCTGTACTCTTTTATTATATTGGCGCGGGTACTGACCTCCTGGTTTCAAGTAGACCCCTACCACCCGGTAGTCCGATTTCTATACACTGTAACCGACCCGATTCTTGAGCCAATCAAATCTATTTTGCCGCAGACCGGCATGATCGATTTCAGCCCCGTTGTGGCGTTCTTGATCATCATGATTCTCCAAATGATATTGAGGAATCTGATCTGAGCACCCTCACAATAATCAAACAAAAAGGCGATTCTACTTGCGCTTCGGCGAGGGTCAAGTATACTGGCAAGAAGTCTATCTAAAGACGGCCCTAGCCAGGGCATAGGAGAAAGGCAAAGCTGAATGCGTGACCGTAATTGGGATGACCTGAATATTACTGATGCTTCCAAAGGGGCGGCCATTACTGTCCAGATCGTTCCCCTGGCTAACAAAACCGAAATTGTCGGTATCCAGGAAGATGGGACAGTTAAGATCAGGGTGATGGCTCCCCCGGTAGAAGGGGAAGTCAATCAGGAATTGATCGAATTTCTGGCGGATTTCCTTAAGTGCGCCACAGACGATATTGAGATCGTCGCGGGGATGGCAAATCGCAAACTACTGGTCAGTGTCGTGAATGTTCTAACCGACGATGTCGAACGCCTCTTTCGCGAAGCGTCGCCCAAAGGGTTTGTTGACAACGAAGGCTAACGTACATTTTCACTTCATCTAAATTGCCCCTCCTGCTCAAAAGGTGGGGATTTTTTGCTAAGAACCCAGGGCGGCTTATATGATGGGCCTTGAGCGAGCCGCTCTGATCGGGGACTGCTCAACAAAGGAGGCGAGGGATGCGCCGTACACGGCTGATTGTGTTCTGCCTGCTATCCTGCACTATTCTTGGAAGTGCCTGCCAAGCGCCAGAAACTCCAGCACCACTGGCGACACTCCGCCCCAGTCCGGTTCCGACCAGCGCGGTGACTGCTACCTCGGTGTTACCTGAACTCCCCCCTACCCCGGAGGGCCTCCCGACTACCCTCCCGGCAGCGACTTCTGCCGTCATGTCAGAAGACCTGGCCGTACAGGTTGCCATCAAAGCGCTGGCTGCCAAGTTAGAAGTACCGGATTCATCACTGACCCAGGTTGATACCCCGCTGCCCGTTCAATGGAACGACTCCAGCCTGGGCTGCCCGGTGGCCGGTCAGGTTTATACACCGGTCATCACACCGGGATACCTGATCAGGCTGGCGTATGGGGATCAGACCTACAACGTTCACACCGATCTAATAGGCTCGGCTATCGTCTGCATGGAAGGTGATGATGACCCGATTGGAGAGGAAACCGTCCCGGATCCAATAGCGGCGGAATTTATTATCCAGGCGACCCATGACCTGGCCGAAGAACTCAGCATTGCACCGGAGTCGATTATTCTAGTCAGCAGTGAGGCGTTGGAATGGTCGGATGCAAGCCTGGGCTGTCCGAACCCAGGCGAGGATTATTTGCAGGTCATTACCCCCGGCTACCGGATCGTGCTGGCGGTTGGCGATCAACGCTACGAGTATCACACCGATCAGCAGCGTATGGTGCTATGTGCCAATCCGACTGAGTAGGTACATTAAACCAGAATACCACAGATGAAAAAACAGCCCATCGCGAGATTTTGCGGTGGGCTGATCATTTCTACTCATTATGACCGGCGATCAAATTACGCCGGGTAAGGCATGGCCGGTTGCATTGCTGATCGAACTGAGCGCTCGGTAGGCCGAGTCGCGGATGACCGGCTCGCCATCGACCAGGGCGATATACAGCGCATTGACGCCTTCCGGCAGCGCCAACGCACCCAGGGCTTCAGCCGCCGCCATCCGGATGTGATCCTCGCCTTCCTGCAAAGCCCGGATCATCTGGCTGATCCCCTGTGGGCCGGGCGAGATACTCTCGTCTCGCTGAGAAAGCCAATCGGCCAACCAGTCGGTTTCTTCGGGGAGAGCCGGACGTGTGGGTATCATCTGCCGATCTTCCCGCAGAGCTTCGAGGGCACTTGTCGCGGTGACACGTACCAACCATTCTGGGTCGTGCCGCTCCACGTCGTCCAACAATTCCATGACCCAGTCTTCCGGGCCGACACGCCACAGCCCGTAAACGGCTGCCTTACGCGCTGCCGGTTCGTTTTCACGGGCGGCTTCACGCAGCACCTCGTGACCTTCACCGGCCAGGTTATTTGACATCATCTCCGCTGCGGCCCGGCGGGCCATCTCGCGCCCAACGATCAATTCCTGCACCATAAACTCGTTGAGGGCGGCTTTACTTTGCAGTGCTCCTAACGCCAGGGTCGCGGCGATCTCGACGTTTTCATCCTCGTCTTCGAGAAGGTTGCCGAGAACAACCGCCATTTCCGGGTCACCTGCCGATCCCAATCCCAGGATGCTCAACACGCGAACGCGTATATCATCGTGCTTCATCCCCTGCTGGAAGATGTAGCGCACGTTTGCATCGCGGGAAGCGACCAGTGCTGCCATCACCCGCTCACGGACTTCCGGATACTGGTTCGGGGTGAGGAGCGCCTGAGCCAATCGTTTGAACACGTCACCGCGCCAGGGAGCCTTTGATGGCGCGTCAGTTACCCAGGTTGCCATCGCCAGCAGTCGATCCTGTCGAATAGTGCCCCGCTCATCCATCCGCTGTTCTATGTAGGGGGTGAGGTCCTGGTTTTGAGCCATGAAGGACAGCACGTAATCGCTTACGATCCGGCCATCAAGCAGCCCTTCCACAAAGGAGTGATGCCGCAAACCTTCCGACATTAAGTAGGCGGCGATCATCGGCTGGGTAACGGTCAATCGCTCGCCGGGGTGTTCGGACAGCAGGTGGGTTTTGATCACCACGTCGTAGATGAAATCCGGCGGGCTGACAGACGGTTTGGTAGCAGCTGCTTTATGCACTTCATCGACCAGGGCGGTGGCCTCTTCAACCGTTACGCCGGTGGAGTCATCGGCTTGAAGGGCAATCTTCCCCAGGGCCGGGCGGAGTTCAGGAGCGGGTGAAACCCGGTTAACATAAGCCTCATACCAGCCGATACGTCCCAGGCCGGGATCATCGCGGGCAAAGGTCGCCCAGATTTTGAGGGTTACATCAAGGGGTGATCGCGCCCGGTTGCCCCGCACAGCTAATCGCAGCCGTTCCGGTTCGGGTTCCAGGGCCGGTTGGCTCTTGGTTCCGCCGATCACGGGCCAGGCTTTTGCCCACAGTTTTCCACATTCGGCATATTCCTGTTTATCCCAGGGCATGATGTAAACCGGAGCCAATCCCAGGGCCTGTAAGGGGCCATAACCATTCACCGGCCCGGTCATCACAACCCGGTTGCCGGGATAGGTTTCCATCAACACACGCAGCCATTCGACGGCCTGTTGACGCTCAGGTTGGGGGAGTTCATCCCAACCATCAATCAAGATCACGCCCCGACCTGCCGCGAACTGCCCTCGAACCGCGCCGAGTGCCCGACCGGCCAACATGCCTAACCGGTTACGCGCTGCTGCCAGAAGCGGGCTTAAGGGATCAACCTCGATGTCCTCGGTGGTCACCTCAGATTGTTCTGCCTCTTGATCGTCAGGCTGTTCAACAGACACGTCAACACCCAGGGCGCGGGTGGATAGATCAACATCGGCCATGTGAACCCACATCGGCAGACGGATCTCATCCAGCAGGCCGCCAGACTGATCGGCCTCATTCTGGCGGGCCAACAAGATAGTGGTCAACGCCAGGGCCACACTGCGACCACTCCCCGGCAAACCGAGGATCAGCACATTATCCGATCCCCGGAGCAAATGCTGGATCGGGATGGTATCGATCCGGTAAGGGGCAAAGAACTGCGGCCAATCCGAGGTCAGCGGGATCAGGTTCAGCGGGCCGTCATACTTGGTCGTGTCTTCTTCCTCATCAGGGTGATAAGGATCAGGTTTTTTATAAAAACGCGGCATCACGGCGATCTGCTCAAGCGGGACCAGATGCCCCGCCACATGCAGGCCGTTTGCCATTTCAATAAGAGCTTCCCGGTAGTGCGCGTTGACGCTGCGATTGAGCTTTCTGACCGTCCGGGTAACGCTTTGCCCGGCAGAACTACGCAGTGCGTTGATCCGCCCTCGCTGCGTATAGATCAGGAAGCCCAAACCGATTGCGACCACCATACCGATTAATAAAGATGTGGTATCCATAAATCTCTCTCACAAGAGTCAACAGGGTGTTTCCATGCAGTCAGGCCATATTATTCAATGGCTGGCCTAACTTAAATTGTACTGGACTCGTGTAGTTGGTCAAGCAAGCACAGTCTAATGGGTGCGTTTCAAATGATTGGCGAGATGAGCGACATTGCCCTATAGCCCTCACCCTAAATCCCTCTCCCTCATGGAGAGGGACTTAAAAACCGGCAATCAGGCAGGCTCACAAAAGCCAGGACAGGTCTCTACTTGTCCTTTTCCAAAATTCTGAAATGCGCCCCAGTCCAACGGATTGGGAACGAGAATTGTGAATAGGTGCGTTTCCCCCCCCGCCTAACCTATGTGAAGGATGCGCTCACAGGTTGGACAGGTCAAGACCTCACCCCGTTTGACTTTCTGTGCCCACTGCGATGTAAGCTGTACCCCACATACACCACACTCATCGCCATTGACCTGAGTTACAGCCTTCCCACGCAGCCGGATCAGCAATTCGTCATATAATAACAAATGCGGCGCATTAATCGCCGCACGAGCTTTTTCGATATCGGTTTCCAGCGCGTCATGCTGACTGGTCAACTGGGATTGTTCGTCGCGTAACGCGCCCAGCGTTTCTGCCTGTTCAGCCAGCACTTTTTCCAGCGTATCTTTTGCCGCTTGAACTGCTTCCTCACCTTCTTCCAGAGCAAGCATCGCTTCGAGAAGCGGCTCTTCGAGGTCAGCGTGACGGCGGCGAAGCTCGGCCATTTTGTCCTGTAAATCGGTCAATTCACGGGGATTATGAATATTCCCTGAATACAATCTGTTTTCAACCTGATCAGATTCACCCTTGAGTTGAGCGCGTTCCGATTCAAGAGCTTTTTGTTTAGACTGCCATTGATGGTAATCTTGTTCAGCCTGTTCCAGAGAGGAGCGGGCGGCACGAACCGCCGTATTCTGGTCAAGGAGGTTGGCGATTTCTGACAACCGTTTATTAATGACAGCCAGTTCATCGTCTAACTGCTGCAAGTGATAGAGAGCTGTTGTCTGCTTCACGGGCATTTCTCTCGAAGTTGTTAAATGTTTGAAAGGTTTAATACTTTCGCTTGCCTCTGGTGCGCATTATACTACTAGCCAGAGTGCAGTAGCAACCAACATCTGCAACCTGGCATGGTTCAACTAAACTCAGGGATGGCCTATCTATGCAAAATCAACTGGATTCAGTAATTGAAGACAAAGAGTGGAGATGGGTAATTATCTCCAGTGCCCTCTTATTGCTGATTATCTCTGTGCCGTTCATCTTCGCCTACGGGACAGCGATCCCTGACTCCGTATTTATGGGGGTACTGGTTAATCCCATCGATGGGGCCTCGTATCAGGCCAAGATGGAGCAGGGCATGAACTATTCATGGCTGTATCAGCTGCCCTATACGCCGGAACCGCATCGCGGCGTGGCTCTGTTTACTTTTTACTTAGGGATGGGCCACCTGGCCCGGATGCTTAATGTAGCGCCAATTCTGGTCTTTCATGCAATACGCCTGATCGGCAGTATGCTGATGTTCCTGGCGTTGTACCAGTTGATCGCCGATTGGACGGATGACGTGACCCAACGTCAGATCACCTGGAGTCTGGCGGTAGCAAGCGGTGGACTGGGTTGGGTGGCGCTGATATTCGGTCAGATCACTGTCGATTTCCTCTCCCTACCCGAAGCCTTTCCGCTTCAGGCTGCCTATGCTAACGCGCATTTTCCCTGGGCGATTGCGCTGGCTGTCTGGATGATGCATATCCTACTGACAATGCCGCGCACACAGCCTCAGCCCACACTGAACATTTACACCGTGAGCCTGGCTTTTGCGAGCGTTTTGCTAACCAGCTTCTCCCCGTTTGTACTGCTGCCGATCGGCCTGGGATATGGCGCAATGCTGATCTGGCTGTGGGTTCAGCAAAAAGCCATACCTCGCCCTGAGCTGGCCTGGGGCATCATTGTGCTGCTCTCTGCACTGCCGCTTATCCTCTATAATGCCTGGGCTATTTCTAAAGCCAATCCGTTCTTCCACGCCTGGATGGAGCAAAATGTTACCCCTTCGCCACCGGTGTGGAATTACCTGATTGCTTTTGGCCCACTGTTGATACTGGCAGTTGTTGGGATATCCGTCTCATTCCATAACACCAACCAGGAAGATATATTCTTGCTCGGCTGGTTAGTCGCTATCCTGGTGCTGCTGTATGCGCCGTTTTCTCTGCAAAGGCGCTTTTCGATGGGGATTACGATCCCGATGGCAATCTTCGCCGGGCGCGGTTTGTGGCGGGTGATCATTCCGTC
>JBNKDD010000105.1:0-17603 GCA_050288085.1 Anaerolineae bacterium | reverse complement strand
GGCTTCGCTGGTGGGCATCTCACAGGGGAGCTGGACGGCCCTCCGCTTTGCGACCACCTACCCGGAGCGGGTCAAGAAAATGGCGCTGATGTGTCCCGGCGGGATCGTGCCCGACCGGACAGATTACTTCCTCCGGGTGATGGCCTATTCGCTGCTGGGCAAGTGGGGGATGAAGCAAATCCTGCGCGAGTTATACGGGCAGGAGCCAATCCCGGAGGGCCTCGAAGCCGTGATGGCGGTCGTCATGAAACAGTTCAAGTCGCGGATGGGCGTGCTGCCGATCTTCAGCGATCAGGAATTAGCGCGGCTGGACATGCCCGTTTACCTGGTCGGCGGGTCAGAGGATCCGATGCGTGACCATGAGCAGATATCCACCCGGCTGCGGGAGCATCTGCCCAACCTGCGGGTGACGATCAAACCAGGGGGCGGGCATGCCCTGGTCAATACGGCAGAGGATATTGCCGCCTTTCTGGTTGAATAAGCCTTAAAGCTGCTTACCGGCGGCTGCCAGTTGGCAGCCGCTTTCTGATTCAAGTTGCTATACAAACCTACAACAACCCCCGATTAAATTCGACTCAACCAGCAAATTCAAATAGAATTAGGGTACGGGGCAACCCCGATTGGATAACGACCTTAAACAAGCGAGTAGCTATGCGCAAAGTTATCATCCACCAACCGCGCCATATCGCGCCGTTCAATGAACCAGCCCGTTTGCTTAGAGTGCTCAACCAACCACTCTGGCAGTGGCACCGGGATATGTTGGCGTCCATTTGCGAGACCGAACAGACCGTCAACAGCTTCGGTGAGATTTCATCCGGCGGCGGCGAAACGCTGGTTTACAGCGACAATCTATGGTTCGATTGGCCTTATCTATCCACCTTCCTGGACGAAGCCCGCAAACGCAAGAAGCCGGTCAGGGCCGCTTTCCATGCCAATGATCCGGCCTTTTTGCAGCAAGGGCTGCGCCCGCTGACCCGCTCTTATGACCGGCGGGGCGACCTGATATTCGTCGATCTGTGGTATTTCCCCAGCGGGATCAGTGAGCATGTCGAGCCGGTTGTCGTGCCCAGCGATGCGCGAGAGGTCGGTTATTATCACACCCCCGATCACATTCGCAGCGATAACAGCGACCTGGTCTGGTGGCTGCCGGAACGGGCAGTATGTGCTGTCGATAGCTGGGTGCATATCTTCTTCATCAACATTGTGTTCGGCATTTTCACCCGCGCCCAGCGGTTTGAACAGCTCAGTGCCAATGATACGATGTTCCGAATCAAAGCCTTGTGGCGGTCATTTGTTGAACGGAAAGAAATCCTGGCGACCTCGGTCTATGTAAAGACGGGGAAAAATTGCAGCATCGACCCCAGCACGATCTTTGTGGGGCCGGTCTACATCGGCGACAACGTGACCATCGGCCCCGGCTGTGTGATCTCACAGAGCATCATCGGCGATAACGTCACCCTGACACACGGGAATCACTTCCATATGAGCGTGGTCAGCAATGATTGCTTCTTCCCCTGGGGAGCAAGCGCTTATTTTACCACCTTTATGGAAGGCTCATCGGCGACCCAGAACACCAGCCTCCAGATGAGCGTGATCGGTCGCAACACCTTTATCGGTGGCGGGACCGTGTTCACCAATGTCAACCTGCTGCCCGGCCCGGTCAGTGGGGCGATTGAAGGCTACCAGGAGGTCGATTTGAATATGCCCATGCTCGGATCATGCGTGGGCCATAACTGCCGGATCGGACCTGGACTGGTTGTTTACCCGGCCCGCATGATCGAGTCGGACGTGGTGCTGCTTACGTCGCCAGCCCGCCGCGTGATCATGAGCAATATCAGCTATGAAGAGAGCGACCATCACGCGCTGCATGAAAACGTTACACATAAACGCCATTATCCGCGCCAGGATGAGATTTAATTCTTAGTAGGGAACTTCTATGACGACAGACACCTTCGCATTCATCATCCACCCCATCAGCCCTAAGAAGGACGTAGGGCGTCGATACCCCCTGCTGGGTAAAATGCTGTCCGAAAAGCAGATCGATTTTCTATGCACCTATTGGCCGCCGGTCTACTGCTCCAAGGTAGAGGGAGCCCGCTCGATTGATCACAGCCGCGAGTTAACCGGCTGGCTGCTGGCTACCCCATACACCCCCCGCCGGATGCTCGAACTGCCGGTCAATATGGTCTATAACAAGATCATCCAGACCGGGCGCATGGCCGAGCGGTTGGGGGCCAAAATCCTGGGACTGGGTGCATTTACAGCAGTGGTCGGTGATGCGGGGGTGACAATTGCCAACAGGCTTGATATCCCGGTCACGACCGGCGATGCATACACCGTCGCGATTTCGGTTCAGGCCATGCAAGAAGCCGCTCGCCTGATGGGGATCGAATCACAGCAGGCAACGGCGGCGGTGGTCGGCGCAACCGGCGCAATTGGGTCGATCAGTTCCCAATTACTGGCGGACAAGGTCGGCAAGCTGATCTTGATCGGACGGCGGGAACGGCCACTCGAAGTGATCCGCGAGCGATGCGAAGGCCGACGAGCCGAGATCAAGACCAGCACCGATGTCAAGGATATTTATGACGCCGACCTGATCCTGAGTGTAACCAGCTCGATCAAGACGGTGATCCATCCCGAACATCTCAAACCTGGGGCGGTGGTCTATGATGCGGCGGTTCCATCGGATGTATCCAGAAAGGTCGCCAGAGAGCGCAAAGACGTATTAATTTTACAGGGTGGGATGGTGCAGGTTCCCGGCCCGGTAAATTTCCATTTCAATTTTGGTTTTCCGCGTGGCAAGTCTTATGCCTGTATGGCTGAGACAATGGCTCTCGCTATGGAGGGACGCTACGAGGATTACACCATCGGGCGGGATATCGAGATTTCCAGGGTATATGAAATCGAGGAGATCGCTACCCGGCACGGCTTCCGGTTGAGCGGCCTGCGCAGTTTCAACCGGGAACTTACGCCAGAGCACATTGCCCGCGTCAGAGAGCAGGCCCACGATACCCGTCAAGCCTGGCATCCGGTTATCACTTAACCGGACCATAAGGTGATAGGGAAGATAAACCGGGCCAAAGTTATGAACCCGGCAGGAGGGGCGAGCTATGGCTCGCCTCTCCTAATCCCCTGTCAGAAGCCTGAAAATCAGTTTTCGACTATAATGTACCATGACATGAAAGGGTGCCAAGCGAATGTCTGAAGGTAGAATTCTGATCGTTGAAGATGAGCCGGATATCGGCAACATGCTAAAAATCTATTTCACCGGGCAGGGATATGACATCGAGTTGACCCAGCGCGGAGGGGATGCACTTCGCATCTGCCAGCAGCAGATTCCGCAGTTGATTGTCCTGGACATTATGCTGCCGGATATGGACGGGTATACGCTGTGTAAAACACTGCGCACCAGTACCCGGACCAAGCACATCCCGATCATCTTCCTGACCCAGAAGGACGAACGCAGCGACCGGATCGCAGGACTCGAATTGGGCGCGGACGACTACATCACCAAGCCCTTTGACATCGAAGAACTGCGGCTGCGGATCGCCAATGCAATCCGGGCCGCCGAACGGATGGGCCTGACCGATCCCCGCTCCGGGCTGCCCAGTGGCCGCCTGATCGAAGAGCAGCTCCGGGAGATGCTTCGCAAGAAAGAGTGGGCCTATATGGATATCCGGATCAACCTCTTCGACCCGTTCCGCGACAAGTACGGCTTTGTAGCCGGGGACGACGTGCTCCGGTTCACCGCCATGCTGATCGGCGAAGTGGTCGATAAAGAGGGTTCACCGGAGGACTTTATCGGACACGCGGGGAATGACAACTTTGTGTTGATCACCAACCCATCCCACGTAGAGAAGATCAAAAAGACGCTTGAAAGCCGGTTCAACGAAGAAGTACAAAGCCATTATTCATTTGTCGATCGCGAACAGGGCGGCATGAAAATCGAGGACAGCTTTGGAGACGAGCGGCTGGTCAAGTTGATGTCGCTCTCGGCAGGATTTGTCTCTTCTGAGCGCGACTTCTATGATATTCGTGAGATTACTGAGGCAGCGGCAGAAGCCCGCCGCAAAGCACAGAAAAGCAGCACTGAGTCCAGCGCTGCCGATCCGCCCGCGAGGTGAACATAAAGTGTAGGTACGGATTATGATGAACATAGCTCCTGGCATATTTATTATCATCGTTGGCGTAGTCTTTACCGGGCTGGTGTTATTATCTGCTTTGATTGCCAGCCGCCGCCAACGGCGATTCAGCAGCGAAGAGATCATCGCACCGCTCAACCTGGTATCCGTGACCGATGCTGTCGTTGTTGCACGGGTGGGCGGGCAAGTGAACTTTGCCAACGAAATCGCCGAGCAGTGGTTTGGCCTGGGGGGAGTAGACCCCGACCTGTGGACACTGGCTCAACGGGCGAATCCTTCTGAGGCGCTGCTTGAGTTGTTTGCGGCGGAGGGACAGGCCAAGTTCACGATTGATGGCCGCAGCGTCGAAGCGACATCTCACCAGATCGCAGTTGGCGATTCAATCCAGTTCATCGTCGTCATGCGCGAGGAGACACCCCTCCCTACCCTGGATAAGGAAGAACGCGGCTCAACCCGCGCCTTGCAGGTCCTCAGCGAGATCGGGCAGGCGATCAACGCCAGCCTCGATCTACCGACCACCATGGATTCGACGCTGGAAGGCATCAGCCGCCTGATCCCCTACACGGCAGCACAAATCTGCCTGTGGGAACAGGAATTTGAACTGCTGCGCCCGGTCGCCCGGCGCGGCCCCGACCTGTTTATAGCCGGGGTCAACGACGAAGGCCAGGCCTACCGGACGAATGAAGGTTACTCAGGCTGGGTGGCGTCGAGACGCTCCGCCCTGCTGGTCGATAACGTCTCCACTTTTGACGTTGTCCGCCCCTTGATCCGGCCTACCGACCCGCTGTACGGGAGCTATCTTGGCGTGCCGATGAGTGTACGCAACCGGTTTATTGGAACGCTGGAACTGTTCGGCGAGACGACCGACAGCTTCAGCCGGGAAGACCAGGCCCTCCTGGCTCTGATCGCCGAGCAGTCCGGTATCGCGATTGAGAATGCCCGCGAATACAGTCAGCAAGCCGAGCGGGTGATGGAGCTATCCGGCCTTCAGAAGATCGCCGGGGCGATCAGCAGCCTGCAAGATCCCTACCAGCTTTTCAAACAGCTTGGGCAGCGGGTATCCGAGTTGATGGGCACAGACATGGCCGGGGTATTATTGTTTGACCGCGACCAGGAACGCCTGATCGCCCAGAAACCCCTTCACAACGTTGACGACGTGTTAGCTGCTCGCTACGAGCTTGTCCTGGCGAAGGGCAGCCCGGCCCGCAGCCTGTGGGAAGACGTGTCGTTCTGGTTCTGCAACGATGTGCCTAACGACCATCTCGTCCAGGAAATGGGCATGGGGATGCTGGCCGAATTGACCGGGGTTAAGACAACGGCGATGGCCGCCATGACGGTCGGCGAGGAGCGGATCGGCGTTCTGCAAGCCTCCAACAAGGTCGATGGCACCGCCTTCAACCTGGAAGATATCCGGCTGCTCCAGATTTACGCCGATCAGGCCGCTATCGTGGTCGAGAGCGCCCGCCTGTATGCCGAAGAACAAAGCCGCGTGGCCGAGCTTCAGGGCCTACAGCAGATTGTCCAGACGATGGGCGCGTTCAGCAACCCGGACGAACTCTTCGCCCAGCTCACCCAACGTATTGCCGAACTGATGCGCGTCGAGATTTGCGGCGTGCTGATCTACGATTCTATCCGGGGACGGCTGACCGCCCGTACTCCCTTCTTTGGCATCAGCGATGAGATCGCCCACGATTATTCCTTCGCCGTTGACGAGGGAGGATTGGCCCGCGAAGTGTGGCGCGAACACGAATTATTCGAGTCGAGCCTGGTCACGATGGACGACAACATCGACGAACTGGGCCTCCGGGATATCGCCCGCAGCGCCGGTTTGCGCACCCTGTTGATGGCCCCTCTGAGCACCGGTGGCCGCCGGTTTGGGATGCTCCAGATTTCCAACAAGTTGAGCGGCCACGAATTTGACGAAGGCGACCGCCGCCTGCTGACCATCTTTGCCGGGCAGGCCGCCGCCCTGATCGATAACGTGCGGCTCTACCAGGATACCGGCGATACGCTCCGCAAGCGGTCGGCGGAACTGGCGTCCGTGTCGCGGATCAGCCATGAGTTGAACGCCACACTTGAATTGGAACGCATCCTCGAAGTAATCGCCCGTGAAGCCCTGCGCGCTGAGGGAGCCGATCACGGCAACCTGACCATGTTTGAGTGGGTAGAAGACCAACCCGAATTTATACCCATCATGCGCTTCGGTGATGAGATCGGGCAGGAAGCCCGCATCCTGGAACGCGCCGCCGCCCGCAGCGGTGAAACCCTGGTCATCGACGACTTCGATAAGGTTGAACATTATCCCAGCCCGATCCCGGAAGCACGCTCCGCCCTGATCGTCCCGATCATGTCTGAGGATCAGCCGGTCGGTGTAATCTGCCTGTACAGCAATCGCCCCAGCGGGCTTGGCCCCAGCGCGGCTGAATACGTCCAGGCCCTCTCATCACAGGCCACCAGCGCCGTAACCAACGCCCGCCGCCACGCCGAACAGGTCGAACGCAGCGACCTGCTCCGCCGCCGCGCCGAACAGCTCACCCAGATTTTCGAACTGGGCCGGATGTTCCGCAGCGACCAATCGGTGGACGATAACCTCACGTCGGTGTGCCGCGCCATCCGTGACACGGTCGGCTTCGACCAGGTGTTGGTCAGCGTGCTGAATGAGGATCAAGAAACGCTGTCTTACATCGCTCAAAGCGGTGTCCACGAAAACCTGTTTGAGAAGCTCCAGTATAAGCATCCACGCTGGGACGTAGCACGGAAATTCATGCAGTCCCAGTATCAACTGAGCGGCTCCTACCTGATCCGCTATACCGACAGCCCGGACTTGATCAAGGAACTGGGCTTACCCAAAGAAGGCCAGCCCGAAGACGAGAGCTTCTTAAACCAGTGGTGGCCGGGTGATATCCTGATGGTTCCGCTTCACTCTTCCAGCGGTGACGTACTTGGTATGCTGACGGTGGACGAACCGCGCAGCAAGCTGGTCCCCACGCGGAACGTGGTCGAACTGCTGGAAATCTTCGGCAATCAGGCCGCCGTCGTGATCGAGAACAGCCGCCTGTATCGCTCGGTAGAGGAACGGGCGGAAGAACTGCGGATCAAAGTCAGCGACCTGGAAAAGAGCTACGAAAAGCTCAACAACCTGTCGCAAGAGATGATCCGCAAGGACATGGAATTAGAGCAGGCTAACGAACTGCTCAACATCCGCGCCCAACGGCTGCTCGCCATGCACCGCGTGATGGAAAGCGTCGATACTTCCCTCAGCCCCAGGGAGGTTTTACAGAACATCGCCGCCTCGGTCGTTGAAGAGATGGATGTCGATTTATGCCTGGTGGCGCTGTCAAATGGCACAGAAAACTCATTTGACGTGGTGGCGACCGAGGGCAGGTTCCCGAAGAAGTTTAATCTGGGCAATCACCTGACCGGCAAAGACCCGCTCTCGGTGGCGCGCCGGACACAAAAAGCGGTGCTGTACACCGTTAAGCCCACCGACCGTATCCCGATCTCCCAGCTAGCCAGCGACATTGGGGCCAATACGCTGGCGGTGCTGCCCATGCAGCTTGACTCGTCGCGGACCGGCATTTTGCTGCTGGGATCGATCCGACCGGGGATCAGCTTTGGAGAAGATGACCGCGACCTGTTCAACCTGTTAGCCAGCCAGATCGCGGTTGAATACGAGAATGCCCGGCTGTATCAGGCCGTTCAGAACGAGGCGGCGACAACAGCATCAGAACGTGACCGCTTGCAGCAGTTACACCTGATCACCACCGCCTTGCAGCAAACCCAGCAATTTAACGACCGCCTGCACGTGATTGCACGGGGTATCCATTCGGTTGGCTGGAACCGGGTCGCTCTGACTCTGATGGACAAGGACATGAACCCCGGCCAGTTGGTGACGGCGGGTTATTCTGACGAGGAAAAAGAGGCCCTCCAGGAGAATCAAATTCCAAGCGGAACCTGGCAGCAGTGGCTTGCCGACCAGGGATTCGGCAACCTGCGGGTGGGGTCGTCCTACCTGCTGGCCTGTGAACACCCCTGGGTACAGGAGCACGCAAAGGATTATCTGGACGGCAAGCCTGATCCAGATGCCGACCCGAAAGCCTGGCAACCGCCCGATCAGCTTCTACTACCGATGTATGCCGGGAGTGAGATTATCGGGGTGATCAACCTCCGTGACCCGGTTGATGGGCAGCGTCCCGACGAAACCGCCCTGCGTCCATTAGAGCTGTTTGTCCAGCAAGCATCCTCCGCCCTGGAGAATATGCGTCTCTACCAGGAAACGCTCGAACTCCAGAGCTACAACGAGGCGGTGGTGCAGTCCATCCAGCAGGGTATCGTCGTGACGGACGCCGAAGGCACCGTCGAGTCGCTCAACGACTTTGTGCGCGAGAAGTTCGGCTGGAGTGCTGACCTGGTCGGGCAAAACCTGTTTACGGCAATGCCTGCCCTGCGAGAACTGGGATTGGCCGGGAACCTGGCGGCGGTGGTGCGTTACGCCGAACAGATCGAACGCGGCAACCTGTCCTACACGGTCGGCGATACCGCCCACACCCTGAACGTCGCGATGTATCCCCGTTATGAAGACGGCCAGACCGTCACCGGGGTAGTCGTCCTGCTCGAAGATACGACCCAGCGTGCCCGACTTGAGGCAGATATCGCCCTGCGCGGGCAGCAGTTAGCCGCCCTGAGCGATGTCTCACGGCGGATCACCGCCAGCCTGAACGTCGGGGACGTGGTCACCAACGCCCTGGACATGGCCGAAGAGGTGCTCCATTATGACACCGCCGACCTGTGGCTGTACGGTATCGAAGAAGGCGACCTGGGCGTTGCCGGATCGATGGGCCGGACTGAGCCGTTAACCCGCCGGGTGGATATCGAAACGGAACAGCCCTATAAAGAAATTATGCGGAACCGGATGCCGGTCTCCATCGGTGATGTGCGTGAGGACGACCGTATCTCCAATACTGAGGCGCTCAGTTGGTTGGGGCTGCCGATGTTCAGCGGTGGGATTTTTGTCGGCATCCTGGAATTCAGCAAAGATGAGGCCCACGCCTTCCCACCGGCTGATGTGCAGGTGGCAGAAGCCTTCGCTAACCAGGTCGCCGTCGCGATTGAGAATGCCCGGCTGTTCGAGGAAGTCTCCGAGAACGCCCTCGAACTTTCCAACCGTGCCCGCCGCCTGGCGATGCTGAACGAGATTTCGGCCACCCTCAGCCGGTCGCTGGATCAGAGCAGCATCTTCCAGAGCACCGTTGACCAGTTGGTACAGGCACTCGACGCCCCACAGGGCAGCGTGATCCTGTTCGATAACGAAGCCGCCATCGGTACGCTGACCATCCAGTACCCCTCCAACCCGGATGGGTCGGTCGAAGAGATGGTTATCCCGCTGAACGGTAACCCGGCAGTCAAGCAGCTCCAGGAAACCAGGACACCGCTGGCAATCACCGATGTGAGTAAAGACCCGCTGGCCGATGCCATGCGTAAGCAGCTTACATCCCGCGGGGTCAAATCGACCCTGCTGATCCCGTTGAGTGTCGGGCTGCGGGTGATCGGATTGATCACCATCGACTCAACGACCGAAACGCGCGAATTTGCTCCGGCCCAGATCGAGTTAGCCCAGACGATCACCAACCAGGCAGCAGTAGCGGTTCAGAACGCCAGCCTGTACCAGGAAACGGTGATGCGTCGGGGCGAGTTAGCCATCTTATCGGAGGCCGCCCAGATCGCATCCGCTTCGCTCGACCTGGACACGGTAGTCAAGGATGCTTCCGAATACTACACCCGCTCGATGCAGGTTGACGGCTGCACCATCTCACTGTGGGATGTGAAGCAAGATACCCTGTTTACTCTGGCCGATTATGATCGCGAAGAGGGTTTGCAAGAACTGACCGAAGACAGCCATCGCTACACTGTGAGGGATTACAAAGCGACCGCCAGTGTGGTGCGTGATAAGGGTGTGGTCGTCATCAAGGCCGATAACCCCGGCCTGTCTACCTTAGAGAAAGCCTGGCTGCAAGCCAAGAACGTACAGACGGTGCTGATGGTTCCGCTGGTCGCCCGTGATGAAACCATCGGGCTGGTGGAACTGTGGGATCAATCCGGTGACCGGACTTTCCGGCAGCGTGACATCCGGCTGGCAACTTCACTGGGTGCGGCGATCTCAACCGCGATGGAAAATGCCCGCCTCCACGACGAAACCCAGAAACGCGTGGGCGAGCTATCGACCATCAACGCCATCACCCGGTCGCTGGCCCAGACCGTCACCACCGAAGACCTGCTCCAGACGCTTCAATCCCAGATGGGCAAGGTGCTCAACACCCGCTCACTGACCATCGCCCGGCGCGATCCCTTCACCGGGCAGTTAACCTTCCCGCTGGCGATCCGCGATAATAAACGGATATCGATTGACCCAATCGGCTATGGGGCTGACCTGTACAGCTACCTGATCGGAGCCCGCGAGCCGATCCTGATCAACCGGGATATTAAGGCCCGGCT
The DNA here is from genome assembly GCA_050288085.1 of Anaerolineae bacterium. Classification (GTDB taxonomy): domain Bacteria; phylum Chloroflexota; class Anaerolineae; order Aggregatilineales; family UBA3940; genus JBNKDD01. The sequence goes on along the minus strand of JBNKDD010000105.1, from coordinate 6,969 downwards.
GAAAGAATTGGGCGTTGACCACATCGAACCGGGCTTGAAGTCCTTCGCCGGAGTGCCGCTGGTCAGCGGTGAGCAGGTGACCGGGGTGCTGGCAATCGAAGACTACGAAAACGAAAACGCCTTCGATGATGCCGACCTGCGGGTGCTCGGCCCATTGGCTGCCCAGGCTGCCGTATCGATTGAGAATACCCGCCTGTACAGCGAATTGGAACAGCGCCTCTCCGAATTAACCACCCTTCAGGAAGTCTCCCGCGTGGTGAACTCCGCGCTGAATCTCCAGGAGATTTTCGACCGCGTGGTACACGAACTATCCAGCGCCTTCCGTTTCCCCTGGGTGGGCCTGTTCACCGTTGAAGGGGAGAACCTGATCCGGCTCCAGGCGTATCATGGTCACGGCGACGAAGACCCCAAAGAACTCCAGAGCCTGACCTTCCAGGATGGGATCATCGGGCGGACGGTGCGCACCAAGCAGGCGCAATTTGTACCGGATGCTTCCCGCGATGCCGATTACCGGCTGGTCTACAGCATGGAATGGGTACGCAGCCTGATCGCCGTCCCGATTGTGTCAGAGGAAGAGGTGCTCGGTGTGCTGAACGTCCGCTCATCTGAGGATCGCCCGCTGACCGAGAACGACCTCAAGCTGCTGTTGATCTTCGCCATGCAGGTCGCCACCGCGATGACCAACGCCAGCCTGTACGCGCAGATGGTCGAGCTATCGACCGAATTAGAAGCCCGCGTCGAGGAGCGTACCCGCGAACTGCGAGAGGAACGCGACCGGATCGACACGCTCTACCGGATCGCCGTTGAATTGGCCGCCAGCCTCGACCTTGACCGGGTGCTCAACCGGGCGCTCGAACTGGTCGGCGAGGCAGTTGGAGCCGAACGCGGCCAGCTCTTCCTGGCCGATCCACATTCCGACCAGTTGATCTACCGGGCCCTGCTGGCCGATGGTGAAACCCTCCCGCCCGGTGGCCGCCAGATCCCGATCTCGCGGCATGAAGGTATGGCCGGGTGGGTGATGGATAATCGCCAATCACTCAAGGTGGATAATGTGCAGGTTGACCCGCGCTGGGCAAACATCCCCGGCACGGAAACCCGCCGTTCGCTGCTCGGTGCTCCGCTCGAAGCCAACGAAGAGGTGCTGGGTTGTATCTTCTTCATCAGCGACACCGAAGCGGCCTTCAACGACGGTCACCTGCAACTGGTCGAAGCAGCAGCGACCCAGGTAGCGGTCAGTATTAACAACGCCGAACTGTACCGGATGATCGCGGATCAGGCTGAACGGCTCGGCGCGATGCTCCGCAGCCAGCAGACGGAAGCGGCTAAGAGCCAAGCCATCCTCGAAAGTGTGGCGGACGGCGTGATGGTGTCCGACCAATCCGGATCGATCATCCTGTTTAACGCCGCTGCCGAGCGTATCCTTGAACTGCGACGTGACGAGGTATTAGGCCGGTCAAGCGCCGACTTAGCCGGATTGTACGGTGCAGGGGCCGAACGCTGGTCGGAAATCCTGCGGGAGTGGAGTAAAAATCCGATGGGCTACCAGGAGGACTTTGTCGCCGACCAGCTTGAACTGGGGAACAAGGTCGTGTCCGTACACGTCTCCCCGGTTATGCACGGTGACGAGTACCTGGGCCTGGTATCGGTCTTCCGAAATATTACCCGTGAGGTGATCGCCGACCGGGTCAAGAGCGAGTTCGTCGCGACCGTGTCGCATGAGCTGCGTACCCCGATGACCAGCATCAAGGGTTATGCCGACCTGCTGCTGCTGGGCGCGGCGGGCGATATCACCGAAGAGCAGCGCCGCTTCCTTGAAGTGGTCAAGGCCAACGCCGACCGGCTCAGTGCCCTGGTGAACGACCTGCTTGACATCTCCCGCATCGAGCAGGGCGGCGTCGATCTTGAACTGCGACCGGTCAACCTGGGCGAGGTGATCAGCGATGTGATGATCTCGATGGAAGGCCGCCGCGAAAATGACGGGCGCAACCTTGAGATGCAAACCGTGATACCGGATGACCTGCCCGCCATCGAAGCGGATTATGACCGTGTCACCCAGATCTTGATCAACCTGGTCAGCAACGGGTATCAATATACCCCGGATGGCGGGTCGATCCGGGTGGAGGTCACGCCCGAAGACAGCGGCATCCAGATCAACGTCAGCGATACGGGGATCGGCATCCCTGAAGATGCCCAACAGCGCATCTTTGAACGGTTCTTCCGAGGTGAAGACCCGCTGGTGATGAAAACGGCGGGAACCGGCCTGGGCCTGTCAATTGTGCAGCACCTGGTTAAGATGCATAATGGACGCGTCTGGTTTGAAAGCAAAGAAGGAGAGGGCACGACCTTCAGTGTGTGGCTGCCCTATCAGGTCACCGACGATCAGAAAGACGCGGAGCAGCAAAATTCGGCGGCCTGAACCCGATAACTTTTCAAGAAAAGAATGTCAGTGGTGCAACCCTACCGGTTGCGCCACTCTGACTCAAGTTTTTTTATTGGAATAATTTACCCGGAATAGGAAAGAATATGACAACCATAAAAATACTCGTTGCCGAGGACGAACCCGACATCCGAGAATTGTTAGCGTTTACGCTGGGACAGTTCGGAGGCTTTGAAGTGATCACGACCACCAACGGCGCAGAGGCGGTCGAAAAGGCACCAGAAGTCAAACCTGACCTGATCTTGCTGGATGTGCGGATGCCTAAGATGACCGGCTACGAAGCCTGTAAGGCCCTGAAAGACAACAAAGATACCTCCGAGATTCCGGTAGTGTTCCTCTCGGCAAAAGGACAGGAAGCCGAAGTCCATACCGGGATGGATGTCGGCGCGATTGCCTACATCTTGAAGCCCTTTGCACCGGACGAACTGGTCGTACAGGTGCGCAAGATATTGGCCGATATCGAAAAGTCGCGCAAGGAGCCCCCGAAAGAGAAGGATCAAGGGAAGCCCTCTTGAAGTTGAGGTAAGGGTAAGGGGTTGGAATCCACTTCCCTCTACCCCACCATATATAACGCCTTGCAACCGAGGTCTGGCGGCGCTACCAGACCTCAACGGCTTTAATGATCACGGCGGTCAACCAGCGGGGCCGTGATGACAGACAGCACCAGCAGCCCCAGAATCAAAATGATGTTGGCATAGGCGGATTTCATCATGAAGTCGCCAAAGAAATAGCCGACCACCCACTGCCCGATCAGCCAAACTCCGAAGATAACCAGCGGCCAGGGCCACAACCCCGCCAGAAAACGACCAAATCCTTTTAACGGTCGATCCTTAACCGGTACATTGATCCGGGTTCCGACCACCCCGCCGATCAACCCGATCAGCGGCGGGAAGATCCCCCCGCCAAAAAGCAGCATCAGGATCGACAGCCCGATCAGAACCAGGCCGCCGTGCTTCTTATGGACGAATCCCGCCACCCAGATCAGGGTGAGGACACCGATCAAAATCGCCAGCAGGCCGGTAATCAAAAAGTTAGGGAGGATCGTCATGGCCGGTTCACAGGCGTTCCACACCTGTTCAGGCTGGCAGGGCGGCCCCATTGAGACAATCATGACGCTATCCGGCCTGATGTTTCCCTGTAGAACTTCAAACACCCCGTGTTCGATACTGGCCCCTCCGGCAAAAATACCGAATACCAGGGCGACATGTCTAGCTGCGTGTCTCATGTTTTAAACCTCAAGCAACTGTTTCCTTCAGCACATCGGCGATTCCCCCCGCCCAGGCCGTGATCGCGTCCCAGTCGCGGAAGTCGCCATCCGGTGCATCAAACTTACTCAGCATCCACCGCTCGATTGCACCCAGCTTTTCGATCTCCATCACGCCCCCGAAGACGGCAATATCACGGGGCTGGATGCGGTCGGCGAGGGGCTGCTGATCCTCCGGGAAGCGCCAGCCTTTCGTCAATTCGAGCGGGTCCCCCTCGGCGGTCGGCCCGCTGGAGAATAACCAGACCATATGCTCGGCCAGCCACTTCTCGTTGGCTTTCAGGAATCTAATCGCTTCCTTGCGCCACTTGAAAGTATAAACCGCACTACCAACGACAGCGGCCTGATAGGGGGTCAGGTCGCGAACCTCCTTGACCGGCAGCACATCCGCCTGCACACCGGCCTGATTGAGTACCTCACCGATCTTCTCCGCAATCCCTGCTGTTGCGCCAAGCCGGGTGGCATAAGCTACCAGGATTTTCCCATCCATCTCATCCTCCTTATTAAGAGCCACACATTTCACCCCCCGACGCCACTCCCTGGCGTCTGCCCCCCTTGCAAGGGGGGCAAATCTGAGCGATAGCGAAGATTGGGGGGTAAATCGCCCCCCTAAGATTATATACGGGCTGCCGGTTACGAATTCATCGCATCAACCACCGCATCGACCAGCGCCAACCCGGTTTGCAGGGTGCGATCGTCCTGATCGCGATCCGGGTTGAACGCAGTCAGCGCCGCCGCCCGGATCGTGAACCGCTCACCAACCAGGCGGATCGCCTCGATAACCTCAACCCGCGATAGGCCGTCCGGCGTGCGGTAATCCGTACCCGGTGCATCTTCTGGATCAACGCTATCCATGTCGAGATGCAGGTAGATCGCATCGACCGATTCGCGCAGCCGGTCAAGGGCCGGGATCAGAACCTCGGCCAATCCCTTCTGCTTGAGGTCTTCCGCCTTGAGCACGGTGACATCGGACTGTGCCAGCAGTTCGGCCTCCGGCGGATCAAGATCACGTGGGCCGACCAACACAATCTGCGATTCGGGGACGTGCTCCTGATTACCCATCTGTCGCCACAGGTCCGTGTGACCGCGACCGGCTGCGGTTGCCAGCGGCATCCCTTCAAACCAGCCGCTCATCGAGATTTCGGGCGTATTGAAATCGCCGTGTGCATCGAACCACACGATCCCGATCCGGCTCAGATCGCCGATCCCGGTCAGCGTACCGAGGGCGGAATTGCAATTCCCGGCGATCACCAGCGGGAATCGTTCTGCTTCCAGTGCTTCGGAGACCTGCTGTGCCAGCGCCATGTTGACCGCCATAATCGCGTCGAGTTCGCCCGTGTAGAATCCCCCGCGCTCGACAATGCCGGCCCAGGGATCAGCGCCTTTATCGAGAAGGTGCTCAATCAAGCCGCCGTCAATGTACCGTCCGGGAGCTTTCCCCGGCCCGACATTCTGCTGCCCCATGTGATAGGGCACTTGAATCAGATTTAGTTTCAACTTGTTCCCCCAGGTTTTCCTCACCAATCCAGGCTGGCAGCCAGATCAAAGATGCCCTCCCGGTCGAGATAGGTGCCGTTCGCCATGATCACCATCCCTAAATCGCGATCCGGGTAAAGACGCATGTTAGTGGCAAATCCCGGCCCGCCGCCGCTGTGCTGAATATAGAACGATCCGCCATCTTCAACCACTTTCCATCCCAGGCCGCGATAGACTCCCTCGGCCCCACCATCTTCGGCGCTTTTCCCGGCAGCGACATGCGAGTCGTTGGTCATAGCAGCTACTGATTCTTCCGAGAGGATGCGCTGCCCATCCAACTCGCCGCCGTTCAGGTAAGCCAGCAGGAAGCGGGCGGTATCGGTTGGCGGCCCGATCAGGCCGGTCGGCCCGTTCTGGTCGGAATAAACATGATTAAACCGGAGCTGCCCGTCGGCCTTCTCGCGCACCAGTGAATCCAGGTTATCAAGTAAGAAGGGCAGCATCGGGGTGATGATGTCGATGCGCGGGTGGGTGCCGGTCGCTTCGTGGGCGATCATCTCGTCGGAATAATTGAAGCCGGTCAGGTTCATATCCAACGGTTGGAGGATGTTCTCCACCACATACGATTCGTAGCTCTGCCCGGATGCCGCCTCGATAACCGCTGACAATACCATATAACCCACGTTGGTGTAATAAGCTTCCGTGCCGGGTTCAGATTGTAGCTTGGCATAATCGGGAAACTTCTCCCGGAGCAGTTCGGTCTGGTTCCATTCCGGGTCGCCGTCGGTATGCACCCAGCCGACGATCTCCGGCACATTGTTGGACAGCCCGGAGCTGTGATTGAGCAGGTGGCGGATGGTGATCGTTTCGCTCGATTCGGATGGGTATTCCACCTCAAAGAAGGGGACGTAATCGGTTACCGGGTCGTCAAGGTCAAGTAAGCCCTGTTCCTGTAACTGCATGATGGCGACCGCCGTGAAGGTCTTGGTCATCGACCACTGGTTATAAACGGTGTCGGGGCCAGCCGGGGTGCTGCCCTCCGGGTCAACCACACCGAATCCCTCGGCGTAGACGATCTCGCCGTCTTTGACGACCACCAACGAAACGGCGGACGGCGATCCGGCGTTGTATCCAACTAAGGTATTCAGATAGGCGTCGAGTTCGTCCAGGCTGCCCACCGATTCGGGTGGTTTGGGCGGGGTCGGGCGCAGCAGCATAAAACCGCCGACCAACACGATCAATACCAGGACGATGGTACCGACAATGATTAATGCCTTTTTCATCAATTTCCCTCGATCTATTTTATTTAAAGCAACTATATCTCTACAGTTGAGTTACGAATAGCTTCAGCGATGGCGTCGGTATGAGGCTTATTGATGCGCCGCGACAAAATCAGCAGCGGCCTGGAATACCGTCTCGCGCCCCTCATCCTCGGTGATGGCGTGGTCACTCTCGTCGATAATCAGGCAGCCTTTATCCGCACTGCCGAGTGCATCGAAGTTAAGCTCGACATTATAAAAGGGAACAACGCTGTCATTGCGGGCATGGATCAGCAAGGCCGGGGCGGTGATATTCGGGAGTCCGGCCCGCATCACGGCTAACATCCGGGTCATTTCAACCAGCCCACGCGTTGACCAATTACGATAACAAGGATGCCCGACCGGGTCTTCACCCCGGCGGCGCTGCTCGGCAATAACGATCTGATGGAAAGGGTCTTCATCCAGGGGAAGCCGACCTGCCTTGGGGAAGATTGGTATGAAACGGCTGAGGATAGGCAGCAGGCTCAACCGCC
>JBNKDD010000104.1:0-17654 GCA_050288085.1 Anaerolineae bacterium | reverse complement strand
ATATTGACTGGATTCTTGGTCGTTTTTAGTCATTATTGCCTCTTTCGTCTAGAAACCACACAATCCGTTAGAACCAGCAAATATCGGTAGCACTTCAGTACCGATTTACGATCAACCCGGATAGCCGCTACAATACTACTAGCCGGGCATAAAGGAGTTAGCCGATGAGCGAGATTTTCAACCTGATCAAAAGCAAGCGGGCGGTTCGCCAGTTTCGTGATGAACAACTGCCAGAAGAAATACTTCAGCAAATTCTGGAAGCGGGCAGGTTATCGGGAAGCGCAAAGAACAGGCAGCCCTGGTATTTCGTAGCCGTCCAGGAGCGGGATACATTGAAGGCGCTTTCAACCTGTGGCGCTTTTGCGAGTCACCTGGCCGGGGCTGCGCTCGGCGTGGTGCTGGTGGTCGAAGACCCATTTGAGCGGCTGACCACGCCTTTTGACCTGGGCAGGACAACTCAGAATATGATGCTGGCAGCATGGTCGCAAGGGGTCGGCTCCGTGATGGCAACGATCTACCAACCGGACAAAGCCCGCGAGATATTAGGCGTTCCGATGGATTACACTATTCCCTGGTGTATTTCGTTTGGTTATCCAGCCGAATCCCAGGATCGCCCACCGCGCAAAGGTGGACGGCGTGGTTCAGACGACGTGATCCACTGGGAGCGATGGTGACGGTTTAGGGAGCTTAAGTAGCCGAATGAAATGATGTCCCGGCTATATCAGGCCGACCGGCTAAAAATGCCTGGGCGGACATTCGCTTTTTCCCGGCGGGTTGAATCTCATCTAATTGATAAGAGCCTTTGCCGGTTTGAACCATCAGCAGGTTATCTTCAAGGATAAGCGTGCCAGGTTGTGCCTGGTGTGAAAGGTCGGGATGGGGCTTGCCACCGATCACCTTGAGCATTTTGCCATCTAAATAGGAGAAAGTGCCCGGCCAGGGCGTAAAAGCACGTACCTTCCGGTCGATCTCAATGGCAGATTGCGCCCAATCGATTTCACCTGCCGCTTTCTCCAGGGTGGGCGCTAAGGTGACACCCTCTTCTGGTTGGGGCTGTGGTACAATTTCCCCTGAAAGATAATCTAGCAGAGTAGGCGGCAGTAATTCTGCGCCGAGTTGAGCCAGTTTATCATGCAAGGTGGCTCCTGTTTCATCTGGTTCAATGGGGATAGATTGCTGCCGCAGCATGGGGCCGGTATCTAATCCGGCGTCCATTTTCATGATGGTGATGCCGGTTTGTTCATCCCCGGCATGGATGGCATATTGAATGGGGGCAGCACCCCGCCAACGTGGTAATAGTGAAGCATGAACGTTGATCGATCCGAAGGGAGCCAATTCAAGCACCGGTTGGCGCAAAATCTGCCCGAATGCGGCGACAACCAGTGCATCCGGATTCCATGCTTTGATATGGGCGACTGCTGCATCATCCCGCAAGGTTGGAGGCTGAAAGATCGAAAGACCCGCCGCTTCTGCCGCTTGCTTGACCGGGGATTGCCGGAGCTTTTGACCTCGTCCCGCCGGGCGGTCGGGTTGGGTCACCACACCGACCACCTCGAATGCCGGGTGATCGATCAGGGTTTGCAGGCCGGGGACAGCAAAATCCGGCGTACCAAGATATACAATACAGGCCATTTAACACCTCCAGGGGAAGGGAAATCCATCCGGTATAGTAGATCAATCCCTTGCTATCAGCAATAAGGAAACACCCAATGGATGATTCAATCACTATCAGCCGCCCCGTTGATTACCACATATTGGACCAGTGCCGTGAGGTAGAAAAAGCTGCCTGGGAACTTGAACGCTTTGACGGAGAAACTACCCCCGCCCACCTGCTGATTACCATCCAGCGTCATAACACCGGGGATGTCCTGGTGGCACAGCATGGTGAACAGGTCGTCGGATTCCTCTACGGCTTTGTTGGGCTGGCGGATGACGATCGTTGCAGGCTCACAGGCAACTCTATGCTGTATGCTTCCCACCAGATGGGGATACGACCTGATTACCAGGGACGGGGGATTGGTCACCAGTTAAAACTGGAACAGCGTGAATTAGCCATAAAACGCCTTTTCAAGCTGGTCGTCTGGACTTATGATCCTTTGCAGAGCGTTAACGCCCATTTGAACATTAACAAACTGGGGGCAATTTGCCGCCACTACAAACGTGACTACTATGGCGAATTGCAGGGTATCAATGCTGGGCTGCCATCCGACCGGTTTGAAGTCGAGTGGTGGATTAAGAACAGACGGGTTGAACAACATATCGGGCAGGCATACCACCCACCGGATTTGAATGCCTGGTTGAAAGCCGGAGCCATTCAGGTTAACCCATCGGTTGATTATCGGGATGGCTTACGGGCTCCGGCAGATTCGGTGGAGATACCGAAAAAAGCTCATGCGCTCCTGGTTGAAATTCCGGGCAGTATAAAGGCGCTCAAGAAGGCGGATATGGGATTGGCTCAGACCTGGCAGGCACAGGTTCGGACTGCTTTTGAGACAGCTTTCGATACAGGTTATGTGGTTACGCACTTTCTGCGGGAGGGTGATAGAGGTTTCTATGTCCTCCTGCATGACTTTGATATGCACACACTGGCAGGAGATTAAGATTCAAATGAAGATTGAACGGGTCGAGCAGTTCCACATCCAGATGCCGTTAAAGCACCCCTTTGAAACCAGCTTTGGGATGCACGATGTTCTCGACAAGGTGATCATCGCCGTGCATGCTGATGGGGTAGTAGGCTGGGGCGAAGCACCGGTTGATCGATGGCCGTACTACGGACCGGAGACTCATGAGACGGTCTGGTATATCCAGAGCGATTTTCTGATTCCAACCCTGCTGGAAAATTCATTTGATCATGCAACCAGCTTACCGGCGATATTTGACCGGGTACGCGGCCACCCGATGGCAAAAGCCGGTATCGAGGCAGCCGTCTGGGATCTGGAAGCTAAAATGGCCGATGTTTCCATCTCGGATTTACTGGGTGGGACCCGTGCCCGTGTCAAGGTAGGAGTTAGCATCGGCATTCAAGAGACAGTCGATGCCCTGTTGGAGCGGATTGCAGCTTTCCGCGAAGAAGGCTACCGCCGGATCAAGATCAAGATCAAGCCAGGGTGGGATGCCGATATCGTGAGAGCCATTCGGGAAGAATATCCCGGTATCGCCTTGATGGTGGATGCTAATTCGGCTTATACCCTGGAAGATGTCAAGATGCTCAAAGCACTGGATGACTTCAACCTGCTGATGATCGAGCAGCCGCTGGCTCATGATGACATCATCGATCATGCGGAGCTGCAAAAGCAGGTCAAGACACCGATATGCCTGGACGAGAGTATCCACACGGTCGGGCGGGCCCGCGAAGCCTTAGCGATGGAAAGCTGCCAGATTATCAATATTAAGCCATCGCGGGTAGGCGGGATCACGAATTCCCGGCGGATTCACGATCTATGCCAGGTGAAGAATATACCGGTTTGGTGTGGGGGAATGTTAGAGACCGGAATTGGCAGGGCATCTAACCTGGCGGTCGCCTCGCTACCGAACTTCACACTACCGGGCGATATCTCCGCTACCGATCGGTACTGGGATGAGGATATCATTGACCACGAGTTCACGCTTAACCCTGATGGAACGATGACCGTCCCTACCGGGCCGGGGATTGGTGTGGAAGTGGTAATAGATCGGTTAGAGGCAGTGACCGCACGGAAAGCTGAATACACTGCCGACTGACCTGTAGGATAAACAGGCATGACCCTGGAAAACATAGGCCGATACCAGATCATTAGAGAATATGCACGTGGGGGCATGGCGACCGTTTACCTGGCCCATGATCCCCGCTTTGAACGTGAAGTCGCGATCAAGACGCTGCCCCACGCTTTTCTACACGATCCGGCCTTTCGTACACGCTTCAAGCGCGAAGCACAGATCATCGCCTCACTTGACCATCCTCATATCGTCCCAGTATATGATTTCGGGGAGGAGGATGATCAGCTTTACCTGGTGATGCGCTTCATGTCAGGGGGGACATTAGCCCAGCGGCTTACCCGGTCTTATCTTTCTTTGAAAGAAGCCGGGGTGATCATCAGCCGGATTGCCCTGGTGCTTGATGCGGCACACACCAGGGGGATCATTCATCGTGATATCAAACCCAGCAATATCCTGTTCGATCAGTATGGCGACAGCTTCCTGAGTGATTTTGGTATCGCCCATATTGCTGCATCAAGCATCAATCTGACCGGCAGCGGGGCGATCATGGGCACGCCGGCCTATATGAGTCCAGAGCAAATCCAGCCCGGCATCGAGGTGGATCATCGCAGTGATCTGTATGCCCTGGGCGTGGTACTGTTTGAGATGCTGGCCGGTCAACCGCCCTATCATGAAGAGACATCGCCAAAGGTCTTGATCCAGCACCTATTGTCCCCGATCCCAGCTATACGCGATTTACGCCCCGAACTACCGGAAGCATGCGATGCGGTCGTCAGGCGGGCATTGGCAAAAGACCCCACCCATCGCTACGCCACTGCCGGGGAAATGGCAGCCGATCTCGTCGGAGCCACCGATCACGGAACACAAAGACCCTATACTCTACCCGCCGAGACTCAGGCTGTTCCACAGGTGGCCGGTAGTGAAAGCGCTCCGTCCCGGCTTGACCGGCGACTGAAGAGATTGTGGTTGGGGGTAGCCGGTTTGATCGTGGTATTAACGGCGGTTCTGTTGATTGGTTTGAGGGCAGAACGCCAGGCAAGCATATCAACGGCTGTTCTGCTCCCCACCGATACTCCGACTCCATTTAGCTTGCCCCGGCCAGTCAAACTGGTTGAGTATTCTCGCCTGTTGGACGAGCCGGTTAGCAGTCTGGCCTGGTCACCGGACAGCACCAAACTGGCATTTAGCCTGTCCGACAATCATATTGCCATTCAAAATATCGAATCCGGTGAAGTTCTCCAGACTTTGGTAGGACACAAACAAGGTGTCACAAATCTAGAATGGTCACCGGATGGCATGATGATTGCCTCGACTTCACCGGATGCCCAGGTGTTAATCTGGGATATTGATTCGGGGGAGCAGTTATACTGGATGATCTGGCAGCGGGGCGGCCCCAACAGTGTCACCTGGTCACCGGACAGCGAAACGATTGCCATCGGACGCGAAACAGGGCAAATTATCATCCGTAATTTACCGGAGCTTGAGACAAAGGTTCTTACCCAGCATTTGCACCCGGTTCGGGATGTGGCCTGGTCACCGGATGGGACCCGGCTGGCTTCCGGTGGGGCGGACGGATCGGTGATTGTATGGGATGCACAGACCGGAGACAGTCTGGCCGTGCTGGCCGGTGATATTGTCTCCTGGTCGCCGGATGGCGAATGGTTGGCGACAGCTCTCTACGATAGTATCTTTGTATGGGACCCGCAAACCGGCGACCGCCTGCACAGCTTACGCGGCCACCAGGGGGAAATATTGAGCCTGGCCTGGTCGCCAGATGGTAAATTGCTCGCCTCCGGTGCTGAAGACGGCGCGGTCATTGTCTGGGAACTTGAACAACTGGATGCATTCCGTATCCTTGAAACCGAAGCGGGTGCGGTACATGTCGTCCGATTCTCGCCAAATGGTGAGTTACTTGCTTCTGGCTCGGCGAGTGGATTAATCCTGTGGGAAGTCGAGCGCTAATAGACTTAAACTTGAATGCCTTTCAGGGGGGCACATGATCGGTCAAAAACTTGGTCAATATCAAATTGTGGACGAGATCGGCACCGGCTCGATGGCTGCCGTGTACAAGGCCTATGATCCCAGCTTCGACCGGTTGGTGGCGATCAAAACCATGCATCAGCTCTACACCATGGACCCGGCTTTTCAGGAGCGCTTTGACCAGGAAGCCCGCGCCATTGCGATGCTGGAACACCTGCACATTCTGCCAGTATATGCCTATGGTCAGGAGCGAGGGGTCACCTATCTGGTGATGCGCTACCTTAAATCGGGTACGCTGGAGGATCTGATCGAACAAGGCCCCCTACCGCTGGGCGATGCCAGCCGTCTGCTGACTCAGATGGCGTCGGCACTCGATTACGCTCACCAGCACGGCGTGCTGCACCGTGATGTCAAACCCGCGAACGTGCTTCTCGACGAACACGAGAACACCTATCTGGCCGACTTTGGGATTGCGCTGCTGCTGCGTGCTCCGGGCAGCGAAGTTGCCGGTACGCCAATGTACATGAGCCCTGAGCAGGGGGTCAACACCGATAAGTTAACGGCGGCAGCGGATCAATATTCGCTGGGCGTGGTGCTGTATGAGATGGTTGCAGGAAGTCCTCCTTTCACTTCAGTTGGACCGCAAGAAATGATCCGCCAGCATATCAACGACCCGGTCCCATCACCCCGACAGTTCCGGTCAGAGCTGTCTGAGTTAACCGAGAAAGTGATTTTAAAAGCCCTCTCTAAACGCCCGCATGAGCGTTTTCCCACCTGTGGCGATTTTGCGGAAGCCTTTGCCCAGGCCATCGCCGGACGCGGCTTACAGCGCCTTGAGAAAAGTGCCCGCATCCCGGAAGAACTCCATGCACGAATTGACTCGGCATTAGCCGAAGTGCAGGTCGAAGGCGAAGATACGGAATCTCCCCAGGAAGATGATGATTGGGTTATACTTGGAGATACAACCTTACCGGCAGTCGAATCACCACCTGTTCCACCCAGTGAGATACCTGATGAGGTTGTAGCACCGCCACCGCCGTCGCCTATGAAAACTGGCGAGAAGCGTAGTTCACTTCCCGTTGTCTGGTTAATAGTTGGCGGAGCGGTTATCCTATCATTGGTTGGTATTGCGTTTATTGTTATTGCTCTGCTGGTGGTAAGGTAGCGCCTGTAATGGTAGCCAACTATAATACTTTATAACCCTATTTACGCCGTATTTTCTCTCTCCAGTCAGGAGAGACTACGCAGCTTATAAATAGGAAATTGCTAATTTGTCTATGAGTTGAGAGTATTAACCGCTATGTATTGGCAATATGCAATCCCCACTTTCCTGGCAGCGGGTATATCGATTTTGCTGGCAGGCTGGGGGTGGCGGCGTCGTCTGGCTGCCGGTGCAAAGGTATTCGCCATATTCATGCTGTTTCTGGGATGGTGGTCGTTAACTTATTCCCTGGAACTGCTCAGTCCTGATTTGGCTACCAAGATATTTTGGGCCAAGATGGAATACCTCAGCATTGCTACGGTTACGGTGCTGTGGTTTATCCTGGTGTTGTCCTATACAGGCCAACAGCGCTGGCTCACCTTCAAAAATCTACTTCTCCTGTTTCTCATCCCCCTGATCACACAGACCCTGGCCTGGACAAATGAAATGCATGAATTGCTCTGGGTTAACGTGAGGCTTGATGTCAGCCAGGGAATTCCTCAAATGGTCTTTGAGCGGGGGATGTGGTATTGGGTCAATGTCGGTTACTCATACATCATGATGGTGATCAGCCTGCTGCTGTTGATTTACAAGCAGATGCGTTCGCCATTTTTGTACCGCCAGCAAATCGGGGCAATGCTGATTGGCTCGTTCTTCCCCTGGATCGGGAATATGCTCTATCTACTCGGTATGACACCGGCTAATCTGGATCTCACCCCCATCTTCTTTACAGGAGCCGGTATAGTGGCAGCCTGGGGATTATTCCGTCTTGGGTTGTTCGATATTGGCCCAATAGCCCGTGATGCCATCATTGAAAGCATGACCGATGCCGTTCTGTTACTTGATGATATGCGCCGACTGGTGGACATCAACCCGGCGGCTGAGGCACTCTTTAGTAAGAGTTCGTCGACGGTTATTGGGCAACCGGCGGCGGTTGTGTTTTCGCACTGGCCTGATCTGGTAGAGCAGCTTCAAACGGAAGGACAGGCTCATGCCACGATTGTTATGGGAGATGCTGTACCACGCTACTTCGATCTCAGGCTCTCCCCGCTGAGAGATCGCCGGAGCCGGATAAAAGGGCGGCTGGCCGTTATCCGCGAACTAACCATTCAGGTTCAGGCTGAGGACGAACTGCGGAAACTATCATTGGCCGTCGAGCAGAGTATGAATTGCATCGTCATCACGGATACCGCAGGCAGCATTGAATATGTCAACCCGGCATTTACGCACCTGACCGGTTATACCCCTGAAGAGGTAAGAGGCCGGAATCCAAGCATACTTCAATCAGGTCTGACTCCACGGCAGGAATACAAGCAGTTGTGGGATACTATCACGGCGGGGAAAAAATGGCGCGGCGAGTTCTGTAACCGGAAAAAGGGCGGGGAACTCTATTGGGAATCGGCGACGATCTCTCCTGTCAGGGATGCGCAGGGTAACATCACCCACTACGTTGCCATTAAGGAAGACATCACCAAGCAGCGGCGGGCCACAGAAGCGCTCCAGGATGCCCATGACCGTTTGGCTCTGCTCCTCCAGGTAGATACCGATCTGACTCGCGAACTCGACCTGGACCGGGTATTGAATGTCGCAGCAGAGGCAGTTACCCATGTCAGCCGGGCAACTGCCGGTTATCTAGGTCTCATCGAGAATGAGCAATTGCGACTGGTGCGGGTCATGGGAGAATATCCGCCGGAACGGCTGGATACACTCATCCCGTTGGATACCGGCGTTGTTGAGCGGGTTGTACGTCAAGGCTATCCTGAGGTGATAAGAGATGCGTATGCCAGCCCGGATTATGAACCTATCGCCCCTCACATCCAGTCTATGCTGGTTATTCCCCTGATCTCTCCCCGGCGAATGGTCGGGGTATTGAGCCTGGAAGCAGACAGCTCTGATCATTTTACGTCTGGGATGATTGAGACTCTCAACCTGCTGGTAACACGAATCGCCGTTGCACTCGATAATGCCCACGTTTACGAAGAACGTGTCCGGCTGGTTGAAGAGTTGGATGCCTACTCCCATACGGTGGCCCATAACCTCAAAACACCCTTAAACGCGGTAGCAACAGTTTCAGGGTTCCTGCGGGAAACCTATCACCAGCTTTCACAGGAAGACATTGATAAGTATCTGGATATTATCACGCGCGGCGGCTTCCAGATGAATAACATCATTGAGAATCTGCTGCTGCTGGCGGGTGTGCGAGGAAGCAGGAAAGTGGTCTTGGAGCCATTGGATATGGAGTCGATCATCAATGATACCAAAGAGCGTTTGGATATCATGATGCGCGAAGCCAATGTCGAGTTAGTTATTGCCGATAACTGGCCGGTGGCGGTTGGGTTCGGCCCCTGGGTGGTAGAGGTATGGACAAACTATATCAGTAATGCCATCAAATATGGTGGGGAGCCACCCCGGATAGAACTGGGGTCACAAATACAATCCAACGATACGGTACGCTTCTGGGTACGTGATAACGGTTCTGGTATTCCCCCAGAAAAACAGCTCACGTTGTTTAAGGAGTTTACGCGCCTGCGCGAGGCAGATAGCATTGAAGGGCATGGCCTGGGGCTATCCATCGTGCAGCGCATTATCGCCAAGCTCAACGGGCAGGTTGGGGTGGAAAGTATGCCCGGAGAGGGCAGTTTGTTCTGGTTTGAGCTGCCAATTTCAACAGCGCCTGTTTTAGAAAAACTGGAAGAAGTTGGCTGAACAGTTATCTGCCCACCCCTATCATAGCTTATGGTCGGCGGCATAAAGCCGCCGATTTCAGGGCAATCGCGTTCTAAAAGGGTATCCTAAAGGAAAACAGGAGGATGCCCAATGAGAGCCATGTCCGCATTAACAGACCACTTTGGGGAAGTGAGTGATCCACGCCGAGCACAAGGGACGAGACACAAGCTGCTGGATATGATAACGATAGCGATCTGTGCGGTGATCTGTGGGGCGGATAACTGGGTGGAAGTAGAAAGATATGGGCGGGCCAAAGAGGAATGGTTCAAAACATTTCTGGAGTTGCCCCATGGCATCCCCTCCCATGACACATTCGAGGATGTATTTGCGCGGATCAAACCGGAAGCGTTCCGAGCCGGGTTCATGAGCTGGGTAGCCAGCATCACTGAGCGGATAACAGGAGAAGTGATCGCCATCGATGGGAAGGTGCTCCGGGGGTCAAAAGACCAAACCGCAGGCAGAAGTGCGATTGACCTGGTGAGTGCCTGGGCCAGTCAAGCGGGCGTGATACTGGGGCAGGTCAAGACAAATAGCCATTCAAATGAAATCACAGCGATACCGGAATTACTGGAACTGCTGGTCCTCAAGGGATGTATTGTCACGATTGATGCCATCGGCTGTCAAACCGAGATTGCGGAAAAGATCGTGGACAAGGAAGCCGATTACATCCTGCAAGTCAAGAAAAATCAGGGGCGATTATTCGAAGATTTGCAGGAGTTATTTACCGGATGTGATGAAGCAGCTTTTGTGGATGTGCCCCATGACTACCATCAAACCATCAACAAAGATCATGGGCGGCTCGAAATCCGTCGGTGTTGGGTGCTGCAAGACTCGGCCTATTTACAGTATCTCCGTAATCAGTCAGCTTGGGCTAACCTCCAAACCGTCGTTCGTATCAACCGGGAACGACGAATTGGAGACGTGATTTCCACAGAGACGTCCTTTTACCTGTCCAGTTTCGAGGGGACAGCCGCTCAGCATCTCGATGCGGTGCGTCGTCACTGGCAGATTGAAAACTGCTTACACTGGGTACTTGATGTCGCTTTCCAAGAAGACCATTGTCGCGTCCGTAAAGGCGATGGGGCTGAGAACTTTTCAATCTTACGCCAAATGGCCTTGCTCTTATTGAAGCAAGAAACCACCGCCAAGGTCGGCCTCAAAGCCAAACGGTTACAAGCCGGATGGGATGACCGCTATCTTCTAAAGGTCCTTCAGAATTAGAACGCGATTGCCCTGCGCCGATTTTTTATCATCGCCCCCTCCCTGATGTAAAATGTAGAATACCAGGATAAATTGTGTCTCACATTGGCGAATAGGGAATCATCAATATGGAAAGCACCACCCATCAAACCCTCCAACCCGCCTCACGTACCCGCGTTACAGGCCGGTGGTTATTAGTGTCTCGCCTCACCTGGTTGTTGATTGTATTGGTGAGCGTCGGCTTCTTTGTATCCCGGCTCTCGCCTAACTTTGTAGGGATGCGAGCCGCTGCAAGAGATTATCAGGTGGGCCTGACCCAACTCGGCATCTCACCGGGCTTCTTCGCCGGATACGTGATCGGCATGGAGATCGTCATTATGCTGGGCTATTCAACCATCGCCCTGCTGATCTTCTCGCGGCGGTCGGACGACTGGATCGCTACCGGATTATCGGTCATGTTGTTCGTTATGGCTGCCAGCCTGACCGGTGTGATGACGGACATGTACAGGCTGGGTGAGTTCTATTTGCCGAATACCCTGGCGGTTGTTTTCTTTTTGCTGGCAATTCTGATTCCCTATGTGATGGCCCTGGTTTTTCCCAATGGCCGGTTTATTCCCTACTGGTCACGGTGGCTGATCCTTCCCTATGCCGTTATTCTGGTCGTTGCCACGTTTGACCCTTTTGGAACCATCTTTGACTTCCTGTTTTTGTTCTTGCTGGCGGTAACCATCATCGGCGCGCAGGCTTATCGCTACCAGCGTATTGCCGAACCGACTCAAAAACAGCAAACCAAGTGGGTGGTCTTCGGGGTCACGCTCACGGCGATTATCATGGTGCTTTATGTAACCCCGCTGGTCTTCGTCCCGGCAGTGATCCAACCCGGCTATACCCGTCTGATGTACATTCTGATCGGTGGGCCGGTGTTTACCCTGGCAATGCTGCTTGTCCCCCTGTCGTTTGCTTTCTCGATTATGCGTTATGGGCTGTGGGAAGTGGATACCATCATCAACCGGAGTGTTGTTTACGTATCACTGACGGCTTTGATGGGGTTGGCCTTTGCGCTTCAGGTCATAGTGTTACAATGGTTATTCCACGCCTTGCTGCCCGGTATCCAGGAATCAGAATTTGTTTTAGTGGTGTCAACGCTAGTCACCGCTGTCTTGATTAACCCGGTGCGCCAACGTATTCAGACCTTTATCGACCAGCGCTTCTACCGGGGTAAGATCGACCTGGCTCAAGAACTCACTGAATTCTCGCGGGAGATACGCACGATCATCGATCTGTCTGAACTGCTGGATGTCCTGATCCACCGGATGATAGACCTGTGGCATGTATCACACGGCGCAATGTTTCTGCGCGGCCCCGATGGACAGTTTCATATAGCCCACGCGCACAATCTACCGGAAGATATCACCGGTACTCAGTTGGATGATAAAGAAGCAATCGCCCGGCTGGAGACCAATCACCCGGTCTTACCACAGGGGAACTCGCCCTTCAACCTGCTTATCCCCCTGATCTCCACTCACGGAGAGGGCAGCGGGTTGATCGGTGTGCTGGCGTTAGGCCCTCGCTTATCCGGGCAAGGATACAGCACCAACGATACCAATCTCCTGATGGGGATGGCCGACCAGGTCAGCGGAGCGATCAATGTGGCCCTGCTGATCGAGGATAAACAGCGGTTCGATGAACTGCTTGGCACTGTTGTTGACATCGGCGTGATGCTTTCCAGCGAAAAGAACTTCAACCGCCTGCTTGAGAATATCTTGATCGAAGCGCAAACACTCTGCAATGCCGATGCAGGCTCTCTTTACCTGCGGGTGGAGGATGAACTGCACTTCGTTTTTGTGCGCAACCAATCCCTTGACATGGTACAGGGGGGATCAACCGGCAATGACATAGCCTTTCCACCGCTGCCGCTTTACGATCAGTCGGGCAAACCCAACCACAATAACGTGGCAACCCACACCGCCCTGACCGGCAAATCGGTTCATATTCCCAATGCTTACACGACGGAAGATTTCGATTTTTCCGGCACCAAAAAATTTGACAGCGAAACGGGGTATAAATCGCTTTCGTTCCTATGTGTTCCGCTGAGGAACGAACGAGGGAATGTAACGGGCGTTTTGCAGCTTATTAACGCTCAGAACGCGATCACCGGTGAAGTGACACCGTTTGACCTGGAATTGATGCGGGTGGTCGAGTCGCTCTCTTCGCTGGCAGCAGTGGCGCTGATCAGCTACATCCGTGAGCAGACACTCCGGCAGGAGATCGAAAAACTCCGCATTGAGATCGATCAGAGCAAACAGGCCGAGCAAGTTGCCGAGATCACCGATACAGAGTATTTCCAGACGTTGAAAGAAAAGCTCAATGACCTCCGGGGACGGCGGCAGAGCTAACGATCCATTTTTTCGCGTAACATACTGATATTATCCCGGACAACTTCTGCTCGTGGATCATCCAGAGAAGAGAGAATCTCATAGCTCTGCTCGTAGTGATCCAGGGCCAACCTCAATGCCTCGGTTTGTTCGTATAAGAGTGCAATGTTGTTGAGTGTTGAAGCCTGTCCGATCCGGTCGCCTAACTGCTCTTTAACAGCCAGACTGCGCTTGAAGTGCGAAAGCGCCCGGTCGACATTACCCTGGCTGAAAAAGACTATCCCCAGATTGTTAAGCGCCTGAGCCTGCCCAGGTTGATCACCCAGGTTGGTGTAAATTGCCAGGCTTTGCTGGTAGGCGTTTAATGCCTGCTGGTCGTTATCCAATCTCTCGTATGCAGTACCAATATTCAACCAGGTTTGGGCCTGATGCCTCCGGTTATTGGAGACTGTATACATATCAAGCACCCGCTGGAAGGTTGTAAGAGCCTCATCGAAACGGCTTTGCCAGTACAACACCCCGGCTATATTGTTGAGCGTATCGGCAATATCTTCATGTGATCCAAGCTGCTGGCGGATATTCAGGCTTTGCCGGTAATAATTCTCAGCTTCGAGATAATCCCCTTCACGCTCGTAAATTGCGCCGATATTGTTCAGGGCTGAGGCTTCACCCACCGGATCACCCAACTCCTGGCTGACTGTCAGGCTGCGTTCGAAACATTTCTGCGCATTTTCGAGATGCCCTAATACGGTGTGGGCATAGCCCAGGTCGTCCAGGTAGATATGCTCACGCAAGAGATCGCCGTTTTCTCGTGCCGCTTCGACGATAGAAGTTGCCAGTTGAACCAGGTTAGCCCATAGTCCGCGCCGCTCAAAGTAACGCCCCAAGGCATCGGCAAAGACTTTTGCCATCTCCTGATCTTGTTCGCTGACCTGCCGGAAGATAGCCATGATCTGGCCGATCTGCACATCCAGTTCCTCGGTCGAGGATTCAACCAGGGACATATAATATTGGCGGATACGCTCTTCCGCTTCTTCCAGGGCATGAGGGGTCGAAGCCCGGCGCATATGATGGCGCAGTTCTTTATGCAATGCGTAGTAGCCATCCGGCAGACGCTGAAGCAGAGCCGAATCAACCAGCAGATCAAGGGTCGGGGCTGCTTCTTCGGGAGACATTTCCCAGCAAGCAGCCGCCGCTTCAACCGAAAAGGGGCAGCTTGTCCCGGTTGAAAATACACCGAGCAGCGCCGAACGCCGCAGTTGTACGCCACCTAATCGGGATAGCACCAGGTTAACCACTAATCCAAGCGCATTATTGCGGGTTTTCGGATCGTCTGGATTTAATGACGACATGCCGCCCTGGTCATCGCGCAGGACTTCTCTCAGGCGATCCCAGGCAATTCCCTGGCGGGCTTGTGCTCCAACCAGCGCCAATGCGAGAGACAGGTGGCCCAGGCGTTTAATGATCTCCTTAACCTGGGGAAGATAAATTTCAGGCAGGATGCCCGCCCACTCGGTTAACAGGCCGATTGCTTCGCTTTCACCCATTTTATTGATGAGGAAACGGCGGCCTTTTAATGCAGCAACCGAATCTTCGCTGTCGGTGGTTATCAGCCGGACACAATGCGGCCCGCCCACATTCAGGGCACGAACCTGCTCAACATCTGTTACATCATCGACGATCAGCAGGCAGCGGGAATCACGCATTAAGTTGCGAAGTGCGGCAGCGCGCCCGCCTCTGTCCGGTAGATGGTGGAGGTCATTTCCGAGAGCAGCCCCCCAGGCAGACTGGGCGTGTTGCAGATCGCCATTCTCACCCAGGGAGGCCCAGAACACCCCATCGGGGAATGTTTTCAGCACATCTGCATCGTGAGCCAGGGCTGCCGCCAATGCAGTCTTTCCCGATCCACTGGGGCCGTGCAAAATAATCGGAGCCAGCGCACCGGGGTTGGTGGTGATCAACTGTTTGATCATCAACAATTCATTACGGGAGACAAAATGAGGCGGCAAATCCGGTGCCTGGAATGGAATGGTTTGATCGGCTGGCCTGCTCACAAACCTAAACACCAGGTTATCTTGCCCGTGTTCAGTAATTACATCTGTGGAGGAATCTGTCATGCCATTAGCCATTGCATATTTGCTCTTTGACAAACACTAACCAAGGTTTAAGGTATATTGAACATAACCCAAATTGAGTATATCATAAGCTCTACAAGTCTGCTCTATACGCCAGGTGGGAGATGAAATCGCCGCAGGCAAGACGGGGAAAAAACGACGGCGGTGAATAGGAAATCGACAGGCGATATTTTAGTGCAAAATGAAACAGACCCCAAATTAAGGGGTCTGTTCTTTACACAACAGATGGCCGATGATGGGCTACATTCATCTTTATTTTATAATGGTTCCCCATCGCATTAGGTTATGTTCAGGGGTCGTTTAGCTCACATTAGAGCAAGAGCCCAACATCCCATCTGCCTATGACATTATTAATGTGTCCCCATTATGCCGTAGAGTGCACCAATCGTCAAATTCTGGTTAGCCTGCTTTGGCATTCGATTCAGCCCGCTCAACGATCTTATCTAACTCGGCGACCAAATCATCGGACAGCGGTTCTGGTTGATGCCCGACCAGCAGCGACCGGACTTTTTCGATGGCCCGCTCCCGCAGAGATTTTCCACCCGCCGAGTTCCAGTTATCGAAATTCTGGCGATCCAACAGCTGTGGATAGAAATCCTCGCGGTAATGATTCTTGGTATGCTTGGTGCTGATAAAGTCTCCGTCCGGGCCAACCTTGTCGATCAGGTCAAGCGCCAGATTTTCGTCATCAACTGCTATTCCCTGCATAAAGCGCCTGATCCACCCGATCAACTCATCACAGATCACCATCTGCTCAAATGAGGCGCACATGCCCGATTCCAGGTAACCCACGTCATGCACCATATTTGCCCCGGCTAAGGTCTCGGTCAGCAGTGTAAGGGCTGCCTCAGCCGCTGCCTGCTCGTCCGGCAGCTTCGAGTCACTGGCCCCACCCAATCCGAAAATCGGCAGGCCGTGATGGTGGGCAATCTCCATGAACATTGCTCGGTTTTCCGGTGCGGCATAAGCCCCGACAAGGTAACGCATGTCTTCCATATCGTTGGTGCCGCCACTGATGATGATCGGTGCGCCTTCTTTCTTAAGCTGCGACAAGACCACCCCGACCAGTTCCCCCGCGTTGCCGAGCGCCAATGCCCCCGCTAGCGTTACCGGCCCATTGAAGCCGCGCAACACGACCGGCACATAGCAGAACGGCAGCCCCTTCTCGGAAAAGAACAGCAGCTTTTGCAGCGAGTCCTCATTATGGCGCAGCGGCCCGGTGACGTTCACATAACAGGAGGTGATCGGGTTCCGGCGCAAAGCATCTTCGCCACCGGCTACAATCGCCGCCATCTCAAACGCATCCACTGCCCCCTCAAAGCCGGTGGTGACAAACATACTCGGCTTGGTGGTGTTCATCAGGATTTCGCGCATCTGGTAGCGATCAAGCGCCTCCTGATTCACGTCGTGCGCCATGCAAAATGACATGATGAAATCGATATTGGGTAGGGCATCGCACAGCCGGATTCCGTTTCTGACATCTTCCAACGTACCGGGCCGACGCTCACCGGTATCCAGGTCGATCACATTTGGGCAGTCCGAACCGGGGCCGTAAAGGACGTTATAGCCCTCCATTGGCATGACCCGGTTCCCGTTCCGGTCACACAGCGTGATTTTCTTCGGAGCAGTGTTTAAGGCCCATTCCACCAGGTGATTGGGAATCCGAACTCGGTTGCCGTCAAGCACCTGGACTCCGGCCTTCTTCAGCAATTCAAGAGACTCTTCTTCGTATAGACGGACACCGGTCCGTTCGAGGATTTCCAGGCTGGCAAAGTGAATCCGCCTGATCTGGTCGTCGGACAGTTTCCTAAAAAATGGTGCGCCGTAGGCAGCATAGTTAGTCTGAATCATATTGTGCAATCAACCTCATAGTACTTAATTGAAGCCGCCCTGCCAGGGCAGCCTGCTCGGATCAACATGTGCAAAAAACCGGCCTCAACGGGCCGGTCTATGATCATTATTTCATCATGGGGATCTTCAGGTTATGGGCCTTTGCAAAGGAGATAGCCTCCTCATAACCCGCATCAACATGCCGAATAACGCCCATCCAGGGGTCGGCGGTCAAGACACGCTCCAGGCGGGCGGCGGCTTCTGGCGTGCCATCGGCCACGATCACCTGACCGGCGTGCTGGCTGTAGCCAATTCCCACACCGCCACCGTGATGGAACGATACCCAGGTTGCCCCACCAACGGCATTCATGGCGAAGTTCAACAGCGGCCAGTCTGAGATGGCGTCCGAGCCATCTTTCATCCCTTCGGTTTCCCGGTTGGGCGAAGCGACCGAACCGGCATCCAGGTGATCTCGCCCGATCACAATCGGGGCTTTGACCTCACCGCTGG
>JBNKDD010000103.1:0-17765 GCA_050288085.1 Anaerolineae bacterium | reverse complement strand
CCAGCCATTGAAAGTACTCGATGTCTGCCAGAAACTGCTCCAGATTGCCCGATACACCAGGTGGTTTGGGGTCAGGCCGGTCCAGTGCCCGTGTGCCTAATTCACCCACCAACCTGGCCACATTTCGATTGACATGGGCCCGGCAGACGCTGTGCCGTAAGGCGTTTTCATCCGCGATGGTTTTGTAGGTGTCCTGGTCGTCACTCAGTAGCACTTCTACCTTAAAAACTTCTATCAACTCCTCAACGAAGGGTTGCAAGGCCTCAGTCGACTCGGATTCAACCACCTCAATAGTTAACGTATCACCGACCAGAGCATCGACCCCGATCCCAATCGTGACCTGTTCACGGTTGCAGGTCACAAAGGTGGTATCCACTCCCAGTACCTGCACCTGACGCTCCGTGCGAGCCGCCCGCAGCCGCTGCACCGCTTCCCCCGCCGCTTGAACATCGCGATAGACACTGCTCTTGCTCCCCGGCCAACCCAATGCTTCTAAAACATCCGCCGTGCCCCCATAACTCAGCCCCAGCGCATACAGCATCACCCCGATCCCTCTCAGTCGATCTGACCGTTGGGCACGACTTACTCCCTCTGGATACACCCGGAAGGTCCGCTTACATCTCAGACATTCGTAGCGTCTGGCATTGACCTCCCCGCAATCTGTGTCAGCGATTGGCTTCTTACAGTTTTGCTGATGGGCTTTGAAGTTGCTTCCGTCACACCCCTCATAGGGACATTCGGTTGGTAGTTGATACTCACCCGGTTTCACTTTGGGCAGTCTCATTTGCAGCCGCATCTTGATCCGTCCTTCACTTTTTGACAGATCTTATCCTATTTTGTCCCCATTTTTGGAACGGTCACTCCGATCACATGGGTTTGTGTTTTCTAACGGAATGAACGTCTATAAAAAAGCGAAACAGGGATGATCTCTCATCCCCATCTCTTGAGCTAAACCGATCCGAACGGTTTATTGGTGAAAGCTTACTCTTTCGGAGTCTCTTCCACGGGCGTGAAGCTCTCGGCCATTTTATCAAGCGCAGCCCCCAAGCCGCGCAGCGTGGAAATCATCCCTTTGCGAATTTCATCGGTTACCTTGCCAGCTTCAACATCCTGGCGAACCTGCTTGACGCCATCCTCAACCTTTTTCCCAACTTCCGACTCGCGGACGTTCTGGGCGGCATGGCTGAGTTCTTTTGAGAGCCGCTCTAATCCATCGGTGAGATCGTCTTGTAACTTCTTACGCTCTTCGCTTTCCCAGGCGGTGGTGACGGCATCGCGGATTTTCTTGCCCAGGTCGGCAAATTCGGCTGCCAGATCAGGAGCCTCGGACTTAGGGCGTTCATTTTCAGGGATATTGTCTGTCATACCATTATTCTCCTTAAATTTCCAGATAGTTGTGTCGTCTGCTATGAATTTATACGCATCCATCCGTCGGAAGTTGCATAAGCCGGATCGGATCGGCGCTTCCACCAGATTTCCTGGTGGAACTACATAGTTTCGCAATCACGTTACCCGCGATTCACCTCCCAATGGTCAGGGGAACTATAGGAACACAAGGCCGACGATGACAGAGATCAGATTTCCTTGATAAAGGCAAAGACCATCGGGCGGCGCTTGGTTTCGGTGTAGAAGAATTTATCGAGCTTCCGCACGACATCCCGCCGCATGCTGTTGATGGCCGATTTGCCATTGCCATTCAAAGCCCCTACCACCGTTTCTTCGGCGGCTAACATCAAGTCTTCGGATTCCCGCTGGTAGACAAATCCCCGCGAGGTGAATTCGGGCCTGCCGATCAATTCGTGGGTGTCACGGTCGAGGGTGATATTGGCGATCACGAAGCCGCTCCGCCCCAGGATTTCACGGTCGCGGAGGACTGCCGGGCCAACATCGCCTACGCCGGTTCCATCGACATAAACGTAGCCACCGGGGAACCGCTCACCGATGGTCATGCTGTCGGCGGTGAAGGTCAGGATGGTGCCGTTTTCGACGACGGCGATATTCTCACGCGGTATTCCCATGCTGTTGGCGATTTTGGCGTGCATGTGTAGATGGCGTAATTCGCCATGAACCGGCACGAAGAACTTAGGCCGGATCAGGTTCAACAGCAGTTTCATCTCTTCCTGGGCAGCATGGCCGGATACGTGCACCGGGGCAATCGATTCGTACAGGACATCGGCCCCACCCTGAATGAGTTTGTTGATCGTCCGGTGAACCATCTCCTCGTTGCCGGGGATGCGCTGGGCCGACATCACCACCGTATCGCCCGGTTCGATGGTAATGTGCTTGTGGCGTCCATAGGCGATCCGGCCCAAGACTGCTGAGGGTTCGCCCTGTGTGCCGGTTGCCATGATGGTCACATCTTTGGGGGGCATCCTGACGGCCTGACCCAGATCGACCATGATCTGGTCGGGGATGTCCAGGTAACCCAACCGGCGGGCCATCTTGACATTCTCGACCATCGAGTAACCTGCGATTGCCAGCTTCCGGTTATAGCGCTGGGTGGCGTTTGCGACCTGCTGCACCCGTGAAATCAGCGAGGCAAATGTCGCGACGATGATCCGGCCCGGCGCTTCCTCAAATACGCGGTCGAAGGCGGCGTCAATGATCGACTCGGATTTGGTCCAGCCGGGTACATCGGCGTTGGTGCTGTCGGCCAGCAAGGCCAGCACCCCGCGTGATGAGAATTCGGCCAGTTTGGCGAAGTCCGGTGGTTGGCCGGAGATCGGGGTGTGGTCGAATTTGTAGTCGCCGGAGTGCACGATCAGGCCCACCGGGGTGGTGATCCCCAACCCTACGTTGTCGGGGATGCTGTGGCAGGCATGGAAGAATTCCACGATAAACGGCCCCATCTGGACAGCGTCGCCGGGATGGACGGTGATCAGTGTATTTTCGTTCAGGAGGTGGGCGTTTCTGAGCTTGACCTCCAGAAAACCACAGGTCAACTGGGTAGCATAGATCGGTGCCTTAATATCCGACATTACGTGAGCGATGGCCCCGGTGTGGTCCTCGTGCCCGTGGGTTACCACTACGCCACGCACCGATTCGAGCCGGTCCATAATGTAGCCGTAGTCGGGGATGATGTAGTCGATCCCCAACATGTCATTTTCTGGAAACATGATTCCGGTATCGATAACGATGGAGTCGAGGGAGTTGTCGGTTTCGTACTCCACCAACATCATGTTTTTGCCGATTTCGCCTAATCCCCCAATGGGAATCAGGCGCAGGGATCCCTCCCCATATTCGCTGCGTAGTCGTTCGACTTGGGTATCCATAGTCACTATAGTTCTCCAGATTGTTAACTCAAAAGTGGAGCCTAGCGGCTGCGCTCAGGCCCCACATCATTCTTAATAGGTTAGGACTTAGGCAAAACCCATCGATTTTGCGCCTGGGCAAGGGGCTTAACTTGTCTGCCCGCTCAACTGCGTAAGTCCTGTAGGTATTAATTTACAGTAAGTAACGCATTAAAGAAGAAGTGGGTTTTTCGGTAAAGTGGTCCTACTCGATGCGCAAAATATTATATACCTGTAAACTGCTTTTATTATACCAGTAGTTTGTTAAAAATCTGTAAGGTTTATATCGATTTGTGGCGGCGGCTTAAAATCGTAGGGCAATCGCATTCCAGCATGGCCCGGATGCGAAAAGACAGCCAGGCAAGCAGGTATGGCAGCGCGACAACTGTCAGGGTGGTGACGACGCGACAAAGGACCGGCAGGCGCTCAAGTGGGAGCAGGGGAATCATGAACAGACCGGATAACATCACTAACTGGGTGGTGAAGGTTGTCAGCGCCGCAGCGAGCGCGGGGGGCCTGCCATGCAGCGACAGCCGCACACCGATCACCGCGGCCAGCATCGACACGCCGCCAAGCCCAATCAGCCAGCCGTAGAATTCCGGTGTCCAGCCTAACCGGTCGATGCGCCAGACGATCAACATGGTTGGCGATCCGGGCAGGCGGTAACGCAGCGAAAACGGCGAGAAAAACGGGTAGGGTGACATGGTCCAGGCGGCGGACAGATGAGTCATGCCCAGGGCCATTATCAGAATCGCCAGCGCGGTTAAGACCAACAACAGCCATACCCGCCGCAGCGATCCTTTGACGAGCATCCAGAGAAGATCGTGATCGGCAAGCGGGGTCAATCGCAGCAGCGTATATGATCCGGTACTCGTCAGGCGGTTGGCGTAAATCACTGCCTGAACAGCGATCAGCGGCGGTGATATCAACAGCAGCCCGGCGGCAGCCAGCATGATATGTGTAGGAAACATCAACATCAGATCTGCCCCGGCTGTTCATTCCTATTGCCTGGGTTTAGCAACACGCAGCCAGGGGCAACTAATCCAGCGTTTATTCTGTAGCAATCCTGTCCCGAATATAAGCCAGAGCCTCGTCCTGCGTATCAAAGAGAGGGATATCAAGTCCACCAAAAGCCTCGTGCCCGAAACCTTTTATGGCGAACCGTTGTGCGCCATCCCCTACTTTTACACAAATTGGTATTAGATTGGGGTCTGTCATTGAGCCGGGCGCGCCTCTGATTTGTGTGGAAAAGCCCTTTTGCATCTGAGACCACTCCATCGTACAGGCTGTGAAATCCATGAGGCGATAGGCCGGTAATTCTATGCCTTGCATGATCACTAAAACTTCTTCGTTGATTTGTTTGGCCTCTTCGCCGATAAAGGGATCGCTGACTTCGATCAGAATGATAGGCTCGTTTTCGATCCGCGTTACCCGATGAGTCATAATTGCCCTCCTTAAAACTAAGAAAAACGACATGCTCGTTGGGTATCTCTTTGATAAAGTCTATTGTCTTACCCTTGTTGCTATTATACGTTAAATTACACCGGCTGAGAAACTGCGCCTCACGAAGGCCTTACTGCAAGCTTCTCCCGGATATAGGCTAGAGCCTCGTCCAACGTATCAAAGAGGGGAATATCAAGCCCGCCAAAAGACTCATGTCTAAAACCTTCTATCGCGACCTGTTGAGCGCCACTCCCCACGCTGACGCCGACCGGTATTAAGTTGGGGTCTGTCATTGAGCCGGGGGTGCCTTTGACCTGTGAGGCAAAGCCCTGCTGCATCTGGGACCATTCCATCGAACAGTGGGTGAAATCCATGATGCGATAGGCCGGTAATTCTATGTTTTGCATCAGCTCTAGAACTTCCTGGTTGATCTTTGCTGCTTCTGCACCTAGAAAGGGATCGCTGATCTCGACTAAGATGATGTCTTCATTTTCGATCTGCGTTACTCGGTGAGTCATCAATGCTCTCCTTTGTGCCATGTGAGTAGATGAGGATCAAGTGATGAGAAGTGTCAGTTGGATATTTCTCTGTGTTTCCCCACCATTAATTATATGCAGCGGAATAGGCCTCTTTCAAATGGCTTGCTGGTATACCCGGTAGCGGCGCAGCGGCTCAACGCCTAATTTACGCAGGGCGTTGTTCATGGGGACGTTATCTTCGAGCACATAGTTGATCTCCATCCGCACGTTGATGGATTCCAGGACTTCATAGGTGCGGCGGTACATCAGGGCATCGACGCCCTTGCCGTGGTATTCGGCAACCACGCCCAAGGCCCACAGCCGGTATTGGCGGAGGCGGGGCAGGCCGATCAGCATCTTCAGCCAGCCAAAGGGCAGCAGCCGCCCTCTTACTTTGAGCTTGCGCAGGATCACGTTCACATCGGGGAGGGGCACGGAGAAGCCAATCGGAGCGCCGTCCGGCCCCTCGGCGATCAGGACGGTGGCGGGGTTGACGATGGCTTTCAGGTCACGGGCGATGGCTTCTGCCTCGACCGATGTCGCCGGGTAGAATCCCCAGTTATAGGACAGCGAGGTGTTGATCAGCCGGACGATGGCCGCGACTTCCTGGTCGAAGTGTTTCATGTCAATCGGGCGGATGGTGATCCCGTAGCGCTTCTGGACTTTGTCTGTCAGGGTCAGGTATCGCTCTGGGATGCGGTAGCCTTCCTTCAGATCGGCAATGTAGACGATCAGGTCTTTGATCTTCTGGAAGCCAAAAGCGATCAGGTGATCGTTATAGTAGGGCGGGTTGTAGGGAGCGAGGATCACCGGGGGCGGCTCGAAGCCTTCAAGCACCAATCCCCATTCTTGCGAGGCGAAACTCCAGGGGCCGCGCATATGCGTCATTCCGTGCTGGTGGAGCCAGTCGCGGGCGGTTCCTAATAACAGCTCTGCGGCGCGGGGGTTGTCGATGCACTCGTAGGAACCGAACAACCCGATTTTCTCTCCCCAGTGTTCGACCGCCAGGTTATCGATAAAGGCTGATATCCGCCCGATGACCTGTGATCCATCCACCAGCAGGAACAGGTCATATTCGCAGTGATCAAGCATCGGGTTCTTTTTGGGATCAAACTGGCCCCATTGTTCGCTGCGGAGCGGGGGAACCCAGATCGGGTCGTCTTTGTACAGTTGGTAGGGCAGGTTGATGAACTGGCGCAGGTCGGCTCTGGTTGTGACTTTGCGAATTTCCATTTGTCATCTCACGATCTTGATAATGGCGGATCAGGTTGGCTCCCGATAAATCTAACACCCCCCGGTTGTGAATGTTTCGATGTTTTGGTATTCCCGGTATAATCCCGGCGATCAAGGAATGGGGACTCACCGCGCTATACGAGCAAGGCGATTGGGGAAATCGCTGCTCTCACCACCGCCCACCGGAAATTTTACTGCTGTGTTAAGAATTTATTCGGGCGCAGCATGCTGCGCCCCTACGAACCATGTTTTTCAGGGGAAAGAATAGACACTTAACACAGCACCACCAATACTAAGGAGGATTTTCAAGTTGGAGGAGCTGAAACAACGGATACTCGCCGAGGGGGAGTATCTAGGCAAGGGGATTCTGAAGATCGACAGTATTCTTAATCACCAGATGTATCCTGCATTGATGATGGCGATGGGCGAGGAGATCGCCCGGCTGTTTGGCGAGGAGCCAATCACACGGATTTTGACCGCTGAAGTGTCCGGGATTGCCCCGGCGCTGGCAACCGGGATGGTGCTCAATGTACCGGTCGTGTATGCTCGCAAGCACAAGCCAATCACCATGCGGGAGCCGGTTTATGTCGAATGTGCGCCCTCGCCAACTAAAGGTGGAGAGGTGTTTTTGATGGTGTCGCCGGAGTTTCTCAACAAGGAGGACAAGGTCCTGATCGTGGATGACTTCCTGGCGAGTGGGAAGACCATCGGTGCACTGGCGCGGCTGGTCAGGCGGGCGGAGGCTGAGTTGATCGGCGTGGCCTGTATTGTGGAGAAGACGTTCCAGGGTGGGCGCGAGTTTTTACAAGACCTGGATACGCGGATCGAAAGCCTGGCGATCATCACGGAACTGGGCGACGAGGGTATCAAGTTTGCCAATGGCACGGGGAACTATGAGCCAGTTGTCAAAAACAACAGCCGCGAATGAACTAAACATCGCGGCTCTATTTTTTTTCAGGAAAAGGCTGATGCGATGACACATGATACCATCGTGATTCTTGACTATGGCTCGCAGACAGCCCAGTTGATCGCCCGCCGGGTGCGTGAGATCGGCGTGTACAGTGAATTGTTTCATTGGAGCACACCAGCCGATCAGGTGATGGCGCTCCAACCACGCGGGATCATTCTGTCCGGGGGGCCGAACAGCGTCTATGAAGAGGGTGCGCCGACTCTGCCGGATTACGTGTTGGAGGCAGGGATACCGGTGCTGGGGATTTGCTATGGGATGCAGCTATTAGCCCAGGCGTCTGGGGGGAAAGTCGCTGCATCACAGGCACGTGAGTTTGGCCCGGCGCAGTTGACGGTCACCTCCGGCCCGCTGTGGACTGATCTCCCGACACAGCTTAACGTGTGGATGAGTCATGGCGACCGGATCGAAGCGCCGCCGCCGGGGTTCGGCTCGCTGGCGCATACGGACAATTCTCCAATCGCGGCGATGGGCGATCCGGATCGGAAGGTGTACGGTATCCAATTTCACCCGGAGGTGACTCATACCCCGCGTGGGCGTGATGTGCTGGCTAACTTTGCGGTGAGGGTCTGCGGCTGTGAAGCGGATTGGACTCCCGGACAGTTCATCGAAGAAGCGGTGGCGCGGATTCGGGAGCAGGTCGGCGAGGGGCGGGTGCTGTTAGGCTTATCCGGCGGGGTTGACTCGTCGGTGGCGGCGGCGCTGCTCCACCGGGCGATTGGCGACCGGTTGGTGAGCGTGTTCATCGATCATGGGATGCTGCGCCAGAACGAAGCCCAACAGGTGATCGACGTTTTTCAGCGAGAACAGGGCCTCAACCTGATCGCCGTCCATGCCGTAGAAGAATTTCTGACGGCGTTGGAGGACGTGACCGATCCCGAACAGAAGCGCAAACTGATCGGGGAGCAGTTCATCCGGTCGTTTGAGAGGGAGGCCCGGAAGCTGGGGCAGATCGATTTTCTGGCGCAGGGAACGATCTACCCGGACGTGATCGAATCGGCGGCACCGGATCGACCGGCTGCGCACCGGATCAAATCGCATCATAATGTGGGTGGGCTGCCACCTGATTTGCAGTTCGAGCTGGTCGAGCCACTGCGCTACCTGTTCAAGGACGAGGTCCGGCGGGTTGGTGAAGCGTTGGGACTGCCCAGAGAAATCGTGTGGCGGCAGCCTTTCCCCGGCCCTGGGTTGGCGGTTCGCTGCCTGGGGACGATCACCTGGGACCGGTTGGAGCGACTCCGGGCGGCTGACGCGGTTTTTCTCGAAGAACTGCGGGCCGGTGGGATCGATGGGATGTATGGCACTTCCCAGTCTTTCGCGGTGCTGCTGCCGGTTCAGAGCGTGGGGGTGATGGGAGATGGTCGCACCTATGCAGAAACGGTCGCGCTGCGGGCGGTGGTCACCGATGACTTTATGACCGCCGATTGGGCGCGTCTGCCGCCTGACCTGCTGGCGCGGGTCAGTGCGCGGATTGTTAATGAGGTGCCGGGAGTGAATCGGGTGGTGTATGATATCACGTCCAAGCCGCCTGCGACGATTGAGTGGGAGTAGGACAGATTTCTGGCCCTCACCCCTAAATCCCCTCTCCCTCATGGAGAGGGGACTTGATCTTCTTGATAGACCGCCGCGAATAAACATTGCGGCTACGATTACCCTTCAACCGGACGTTTAGGTATCGCGAAGCTGGTATAATCTCGGCCATGCGATATAAAAACCTGACCATAGCGATTGTAATCGCTGCCCTGATTGTGGCAGCCGGGTTGTATGTGGTGCTGTCCTGCGACTCGTTGGATAGCTGCCTGTTTGATGTGACCGGCGAAGAAAACACCGGCTCACAGATCAATGCGCTGCCCAAGCTGGCGCGGAATATCACCTACCGTCCCCTCCGCACCGAACCCGACATTCCTATTGACAATACCGGAGTCAACCCGTTTGGTATCAATACCTTCCTGCATCAGGAGGTCGAAGTCGCCAAGCGGGAGGAGCAGCTCCGGCTGATCTCCGAGGCTGGGTTCCACTGGATCCGGCAGGAATTCCCCTGGGAAGATATCGAGATTCACGGGCGCGGCGACTTTATCGACCGGCGCAATAACCCGGATGGGATCGATGCCTGGGAGAAGTATGACAACATCGTCGAGCTGAGCGAGAAATACGGTGTTGAGATTATCGCCCGGTTGAGCAACCCACCTGCCTGGAGTCGAGAAGCGGGTAACGATATAGGGACTTATGCCCCGCCGGATGACTTCACCGATTATGCCAATTATGCCGCCGCCGTCGCCGAGCGGTATCGGGGGAAAGTCCACTACTACCAGGTCTGGAACGAACCGAACATCTACCCGGAATGGGGCGAACAGGTCGTCAGCCCGGAAGCCTACACGGAGCTGCTGTGTGAAGCCTATGACGCGATCAAGGCCGTTGACCCGGACGCGGTCGTGTTGAGCGGCGCACTTGCGCCCACCAATGAAGTGTCCGGGCGCGATTTTAGCGATTTCCTGTTCTTGCAGCGGATGTACGATGCTGGAGCCGGTGACTGCTTTGACATCCTGGCGATGCAGGGTTACGGCCTGTGGTCCGGCCCAACCGACTACCGGATGCGCCCGATTGTGGTGAATTATGGCCGCAACCAGTTTATCCGGGACATTATGGTCAAGAACGGCGACGAACACAAAGCGATCTGGATCAGCGAGATGAACTGGAATGTCGCACCGGAAGACGTAGAAGCCCGCTACGGGCGGGTGACGCTCGAACAGCAGGCCGAATGGGCACCGCTGGCTTATCAACGCGCCCAGGAAGATTGGCCCTGGGTGGGCGTGATCAACTTCTGGTATTTCAAGCGGGCGTCAGATGACTGGTTATCCCAGCGCTTCCCCGAAGCCTATTTCCAGATGGCCGAACCGGACTTCACGTTGATGCCGGTCTACGAGTCGATGAAGGAATACGCCAATCAACCGCCGGTGATGTATACCGGGTATCACAGCGCGGATCACTGGGCGGTGGATTACGGGGATGAGGCGATCAGCTTTACGTTTCAGGGAACATCGCTTGAGGTGGTGCTGGCCGATGCCGGTTCTAAGCTGATCTACGAGGTTGATGATGGGGGATTGATAACGCTTACCCCGTCTCGCACCCACATGCGTTTGTGGAAAGGCATGAGCGGGCGGCATACGGTTGAAATACGGCAACCGACCGAGATCACATATTTCATCGTGAAAGATGCTCCCTTCCCGGCGGCGATCTTTGCGGCGGGGTTGGTGATTGTGTTGGCGGCGGCGAGTATCGTGTTGTTGCAGCGGCATAAGCGGGGTGAAGATGGGGGCTGACGACGCTACCCAATTAGAACCCGCCGCGAATAAACTTCGCGGCTCCACTGGGTTGATACTCCTCCTTGCGCTGATTTTGCTGCTGGCTGCCGGGCTGCGGTTTTACCGGTTGGATGCACAGTCGTTCTGGAATGACGAGGGGAATTCGGCGCGGATTGCCGAGCGTCCGCTGTGGCAGATCATCGATGGGGCGGGCGGGGATATTCACCCGCCGGGCTACTATATCGTGCTGGCCGGGTGGCGATCATTGGTTGGGTACAGCGAGTTTGCACTGCGGGCTTTGTCGGCGCTGGCCGGGGTGCTGACGGTGGCGCTGTGCTATGCGATTGGCGCGCGGTTGTTTGATCGACGGGTCGGGGTGATCGCTGCCTTGCTGATCGCGATTAACCCGTTTCAGGTTTATTACGCTCAAGAAGCGCGGATGTATGCGCTGCTCGGAACGCTCAGCGCAGCCTCAGTCTTGTTGACGGCTGCGGTGTTGACGGTTCCCGGTGAGATGACTGCTGGGCGGTTCAGGCCGCGACGGGCGGCGGTGATTATCGGCGGGTGTGTGCTGGTGAATGCTGCCGGGTTGTATACGCATTACAGCTTCCCGTTGGTGCTGGCGGCTGAATCGGTGGGGTTCCTGGTCTGGTTGATGGGCAGGCCGAAAAAATTACACGGGCTGCTGACCTGGGTTCTGATTCAAGAGGCGGCGCTGGTGCTGTTCCTGCCCTGGCTGCCGACGGCGCTCCGGCAGATCACAAGCTGGCCGAGCAGCGGCGGGACTCCGGTCGGGGCGTTGGGGCTCGGTTCGGCGGTGGCCTATGGGGTGACCGTTCCGGCTGCATCTGCCCGGTTTGGGTTGATCCCGCTGCTGATTGTGGCGGTGCTGGGGCTGTTCCCGCCGGTTGATCAGGCAGAAGATCGGCGGTATTTGCGGTTCGAGGAGTGGATTGGGTTGGTGGCGGCGTGGGTGCTGCTACCGGTGGCGGCGTTGGTGGTGATCGGCGCGGCGACCGAATCGTTTATCAAGTTCCTGGTTCCGTCCTCGTTGGGGCTGAGTCTGTTGGTCGCACGCGGTGCGGTGATGGTGTTTGAGATCAGCCGACCGATTCCGGGTGTGAGTTCGATCAATACGATCTCGATCCGGGGGATTGGGGTGGTGCTGCTTGTGGCCGGGCTGTTCCCGGCGGTGGTGGGCTTGCAGCATCTATACTTCGATCCGGCCTATGCGCGTGATGATTATCGGGCGATTGCGACCCGGATTATGGATGAGGTTGGGCCGGACGGTGCGGTGGTGCTCAATGCGCCGAATCAATGGGAGGTGTTCACCTATTATTACCCGGATGGCCCTGGGATCGCCCCTCTGCCGGATAACCATACTGAGGAAACATTAGGAAGGCTGCTGGCGGATTATGGGCGGATCTATGCGCTGTATTGGGGCACGGAGCAGCAAGACCCGGATCGGATCGTTGAGGGGACGCTTGAGGCGAATGCGTTCACGGTCAGTTCGGAGTGGTATCACGGGGTGCGGCTGGTCACCTATGCTGTGGTCGGGCAGCCTGCCGATGAGATTGAAACGGCGGTCGGGGCGAGGTTTGGGGATCAGATCACACTGGAGGGGTTCAGCCTGAGCGCCGATAGTCTATCACCGGGCGAGGCGTTGGGGGTGACCTTGTTCTGGCGCACCGACAGCCCGTTGGATCAGCGGTACAAGGTGTTCGTTCACCTGTATGGGCCGGATGGGACTGTAGCGGCTCAACATGACTCTGAACCGGCCAGCGACCAATTACCGACCGATAGTTGGGTGCCCGGTGAAACAGTGATCGATAATCACGGGCTGGTGCTGCCGCTCGATGCGTCCGCGGGGGATTATCAGGTGGCGGTGGGGCTGTATGATTTCGAGGGGAATCGGCTGATCGTTGATGGCGGGGGGGATTCGCTGGTGTTGGGGCGTGTACCGGTTGGCCGGTAGGGGCCCTTATAGCCCTCACCCTAAATCCCCACTCCGATCTGCTTCGCAGATTTGGGCGAGGGACTTAAATACCGACTGCTTGAGTGCGGGGAGCGAATAGGGGGATGAGCGATGCTCGTTTTATTGGTGCTTTGGGTATTGTGGCCTATTGGTTCACCTGAGCTTCAAACATGTGATCAGGTATTCACTGCGGATGACACGATTCTAGCCAGTCAAACCTATGAGACTGAGAGCGGTGCTACGGGAACGGCATATGTCATACGCCGTGATGTTCTCCTTGAGGATGATGGCGGCCACTACATAGTCATTGTGTCAGATGACTGTGAGGTGCTTGTTGAAGAAAGGGTGTCAGGTCACTATTTGTCGGATGGCAGTCCACATACAGCAAATGTCGAATACATTCAATACGAAAGGATTGCAGGTCAGGAGACCATCCACATTAGCATTGTGACTGACGGAGGCGGTCGTTATACTGATCGGGCGCTTCATGGGATTTATGTTCTCTATGACGAGGATTGGGTGAACCAAGTTACGCTGGCTTTGTGTCCCTGGGCTGGTACTGCCGAACTGAGAACCGGGGATAATCCAGACTCATTCTACGTATACTACGAAGAGGATAGAGTTTGTGATCCTCCTGCCGTTGGCCTTGAATATGGCGTGATAGAAGTGAGGCCGAATAGAACCACGGCGTTTGTTGAATCTGGTGAGGTTCGCAAGCCGTTTTGGTATACATATCCCAGATGGTTTGGTTATGTGTTTTGCCTGGCACCGATTTTGACCTTCGTTATTCTTATACTGGTATTTGTGCATGGCTTTTTATCCTACAGGAGAAGGAAAAAGTCACAATCATCCTAGATCAAGACGGCGTGTCAAGCAGCTTCACTACAGGTTTTAGTTACCACTGATATCCGCGTGCCACTCCGAGTGTAAGAATGTGCAGGTGCAGTCCGCCACCGCGTCTTCATAGGCAATCGGTGTGGGGCTTTCCAGCACAGCACGCAAATAGCTTATGCGATCATCAATCGCCGCCCGGATGGTCGCTGCCCCGCTGATCGCCGGGCCATGTCCCAACAGCATAGTATAGCTCTCATAGGCATGCAGAAATTCCAATGAATGGATGTGCTCTGCGATTCGGGTCGATTCAATCCAGGGCAGAATCGACTCCCCGGCGTTGGAAAACATGATCTCATCGGCAACGTGGATAAACTGCCCGTTGATGATCGTAAAGGCGTTGCAGGGTGCATGTCCGGGTACCAGGCGGAACTGTAGGTTAAAGGGGCCAACGGTCAATTCGGTGTCATCCGTCAGCAAGTGTTGGGGGGCATATACCTCAACATCACCCGGTGTTCCATAGAGATCGAGGGTTTCCTGATAACGTGGGCTTCCCCAGATAGGAACCTCCGGTAAGGCGCGCAGGCCATCGGCGTGGTCGTCGTGAAAA
Organism: Anaerolineae bacterium; assembly: GCA_050288085.1. Lineage (GTDB taxonomy): Bacteria > Chloroflexota > Anaerolineae > Aggregatilineales > UBA3940 > JBNKDD01. Next base: position 3,596 of record JBNKDD010000103.1, on the reverse strand, counting down.
TGTGATAGGATGACCTGCTGAATGGTGTAGCCCTGTGCGGTTAAATCGGCCAATACTGCCGCCGCGTGCTCTTGATAAGCTGTGTCGATGAGCGTGGCCTGACTCTCACTCTCATGCAGCAGTGCAAAGATGTTGAATCCAAAGTGATAGCCAGGCCGTGCGGGGAACTGGTAACAGATCAAGTTGTCAATCAGCGTTGTTTTTAGGATAGTCTTTTTCCCTCCTGCTTAATTTGCATCCCAGCCAAAATTGATGCCTGTCTTTTCAGCGCCAGCCGCGACCGATATTGTAATATCAACCCGGCTTCCGCTGATGTAACCTGCCGGGGCGGTCCAACTACCGGCTCCGAGGACATTCGCGTTGGCGGACTCTGAGGCGTCGATGCTGATGCAATAATTCCCGGCATCTAACCCGGTGAAAGTATACCAGCCTGATGCGCCGGTTGTGGTCGTAGTGATTGCGGTGCCGGGACAGGCTCCGTCCCCGGTGCTGAGCTGGATGGTTACCCCGCCGATGCCCACTTCGCCGGAGTTGAAGATTCCATCGCCGCCTGATGATCCGCCCCCGCCGAAGATATTGCCGGAGGACGTGCACGAATCACCGTCGCACCGGTCGGCCCAGACCGTGCCGCTGATCGATGCATTGAGGCTGCCCTCTTCGTCGGCGGCCTGCACCATCACAAATACCTTGTCACCGAAAAATTCGCCGTTCGGATCGCGGAGTTGGAAGGTCGCCTTATAGGTTTCACCGATCTCCGCTGCTTCTGACAGGGTCAGCTCGACAGTGATTTCGGCGGTTTCCCCGGCGTTGATGTCGGGGAGTTCGGTGGATTCTTCCTCGGCGATCAGCATATCGCCCTCGATCTGGACGATCTGGTAGGTGTCATCCCAATCGCAGTCGCCGGTATTTTCGATCTCCCAGGTCTTATCGAAGGTCTCGCCGATGATGATGGCGGTGCCGTCCGAGATGTTCACATCCGAGAGATACTCCGCATCGGCATCGCAGATGATCTCAACCTGGACATCGGCTTCGATTTCTTCTTCGTCCGCTTCCGTTTCTTCGGTTTCTTCCGCTTCTTCTGTGTCCGCCTCGGTTGGTTTTTCGGTTGGCTCGATCAGCGCTTCGGTCGGTGTGACTTCTTCGGTGGCTTCTTCTTCGGGGGCGTCGGTTGGTGTTGCCGCGATCAGACCCAACTCAGCCGCATTGGGAAGGTTGCAGGCAGCGGCGGCCAGGATCAGCATCAGGAGGGCGATCCATCTCAACCTCCCACGCGTCGAAATTCTCAACATCTTATCTTCTCCCATACAGACCTTTTGCTCGATCTCATTATAGGAGAATTCAAGGCTTCGCGCTTTTTGGAGAGTTTGCTGATCGCCCCCGATTTCCTTACGGTCAGGCTTTGGTTTTGAGCCACTTCTTGATCAGGTCGGAGGCCCAGTCGTAGTGGCTGGAGGTGGCGGATACGGTGTAACTGCCCAGTGAGGTCGATCCGGTCCACTTGTATTTCTTCTTGGTGAACAATTCCTCGTCGGTGTGGCCTTCGATGATCTGCATGATCCGGGCGTGGGAATCCTGGAATCCGGTCAGGATGGTGTCGTAGGGCTGGTCTTTGTGCTGCTGGTAAATCTGCTCGTTGAGTTCGGGGGTGGTTTTCCAGGTGAATCCCGGTGCGGGCATAGGGACTTTCTCGCCGCGAGAACCGGCTTCATACCAGGTGAAGAACATCTGATGCCAGGCCATCAGGTGGGCCAGCACATCCTTGACCGACCACTCCCCATTGATGCCGGGTTGTTCACGCTCGGTGGGGGTGAGGGGGTCGATCTGTGACATCAGGCGGTCGAAGTTTTGCTGGGATAGGGTCAGGAGTTCGGTTTTGGTTTTTGGTCTTGCCATTGGTGGGTTATTCCTCGGTTGGTTACAATAGAAACAAATGTTCTGATAGAGTATAGAACAGGTGGACGGCTACGTCAAGAGAGTCCACGAATTTCACGAATGACACGAATTTTTTTAACGACGCCGGACCACGGATGTGGTATGCTCTAAGACCGCACTACGACAAGCAACCGGAGCGTGAGCGTGGCAATTTATCTCCAATCAGCGACGGAAGAAAACCTGCATCTGGCCGTCCAATACCGGGTGTGGGGATCGAAGATCAACAAGATATCCGACTGGAAACGCGGCGACACGCTGATCGTCTACGTGGATCGGGCGCTGGCGGCTCGGTTTGAGATCACCAGTGAGCCGTTTTACGATGAGCGGTTCTTGTGGCAGGGGGATGTTTATCCCTACCGGGTGAATATCGAGCTGCAACAGATCGTTGAGCCGGAAGATCGCCGTTCGATGAGTCTGCCGGATATCCGGGAAGCGCTGCATGATTATCACTCGCGGAGCTACGGAGTCCCGTTGGTGTTAGCGGCCCGTCCGCTGGCTGACGAAGCTGCACAGGTGCTGCTCAAGCATCTGGAAGAATCGCCGGAGTGGGAGGATTACAATCCAGTGCTGATTCTGGCGGCGTTGAACGAGCAAAGCCTGTTCGATGAGGCGGAGATCGACGAGGCGGTGATCCAGGCGGATGACCTGATCGGGCCGGAGGAGGAGCCGCCGCAGCCCTCACTGCACACCGAGATGCAATATCTACTGGCGAAGTTGGGGCGGTCGCTGGGATTTGAGGTGTGGATACCGAAGGGTGATCGCAAGCAGGAATATGGCGGGGGGCGGCTTGGCGATCTATCGGTGGCCGAACTGCCGCCGCTGCCGTTCAATGACGATGCGTTACGCGTTATCCGCAACATTGACGTGATCTGGCTGCAAGAAGGTCATCCGACTCATCTATTCGAGGTGGAGCATACAACCAGCGTTTACTCCGGGCTGCTGCGGATGTCCGACCTGGCGATGCTGATCCCATCGTTGAATATCGCCATGTTTATCTGTGCCGAGGAGAAACGGCGGGATAAAGTCCGGGCCGAGGTCAACCGGCCTACCTTTGACCGCCAGCCCACGCCTTTAGCGGAACGCTGCCGGTTTATCGCCTTCGACCGGCTGTCAAACTTCATGGCGGCGCAGCAGGACTACCTGGGTTACTTCAGTACGGCGATATTGGATGAACTGTCGGAGTCGCTGGTGAGGTGATCAGGTAGACGGATTTCATCCCATATGATACAATGCTGCCTACCTTCCAAAAAATCCATCTTTAGATATCCAACTCTCTATATCCCTTCACACGTACCTCTGAGTAACCACGCTTAGCCTTTTCTTTCAAATTGGCACCCCCAAAAAACATATTGCCGGTTGTTTTTATTCTATATCAGGAGGTAATCATCCTATGTCTGATTTGATTCCACAACCCAACCCATTAACCGATCCGATTCTACCGGCTATTCGCTCCTATGCTCTGGTTGTGGCGGGTTCGCTGGGGCTGTTTGCTGCCATTCCAGAGAAAGGGGGCAGCATCGCACAGCTTGCCGAATCGTTGGGCCTCAACCCGATTGGGGTCAAACGCCTCGCCGGAGTGCTGGTTGCGTGCGGCTATTTGAGCCGTGCTAAGGGCAAGTATCAGTTGACCGAAGTCAGCCGGATGGCATTGGTGGAAGGCGGCC